>NZ_BAMO01000019.1 GCF_000615945.1 Caldalkalibacillus mannanilyticus JCM 10596 | reverse complement strand
TGTTGCCAGGCTTCATCAGTTCCGGTATCTTGTACCCTATAACAACCCCGTTTTCATTATTATGAGCAAGAAATCTCCCCTCCAAAACTTTATAATCGCTCATTGATACATCATTAGGTTCAATTCCAATGACAGAGGCACGCGTGGAATAGCGCCCCATGTTAATCTCCGCATTATAAAGTTCCAGAAGAGGGACAACAGAAACAATTCCCTCCAATTTTTTAAGTTTCGCTTACAACCTTGTCTGTTAGCGGTACAATAGGATCGGGAAAATCATCTGATAGTGAGATTTCATCAAAATCATATTCTGGAGTCACGACTAAATCTGTAATAGAGCCCATGTCTTCTAACATGCCCATAACGTTACGCTGCATCCCTACTCCTAAGGAAACCATTATGACAATAGCTGAAGTCCCTACAATGACACCAAGAATCGTTAATGATGTCCTAAATTTTTTTCTCCATAATCCTGTGATAACAAATGTAAGTAAATCTCTAATTAACATGTTAACCCAATCCAAATATGGCTAGAATAAACCCCAATACCTTGCTCCAAAATCCTTTCGGCTCTTCTGCTTCCATTTCATTTATCTCAGCAGCCGTTGGATCACTTACTTGGATTTCTATTGGTTTTGAGATGATTTTCTCTTGATCATAGCCATCTTTATATTTTAGATATATGGCACCCCTATACGTACCAGGAGAATCAACGAGCGCTACACTCTCAAAATATTCCGTGTTACCAGGCTCAAATTTATTAATATAGTAATAGGGCTCATCCACATTAAAATCTCCCTCAAATGAAACCTGAAGATTATCGATTGGTTCTTTCCCTATATTAATGAATTCCAAGCCTAATCCAAATTTTTCATCTATATTCACATGCTTAGGAAAGTTTAGAGATGTAATCTTAATATCTCTGGGAGATTCTACAGGAATAGAAATTGTTTCATGCGTTGTTCTTTGCTGACCCTCTTCATCTACATAGGACATACTAACATTGACCGTATAGATTCTGGACTTTCCTTCGGTGCTAATTAAATATTTTATATTTCTATTGACAATTTCACCTGAGGACACCTTTTCTGCAACGATCGTATTACTATTACCAAAGGGAGTAAGCACCACTTGGTTTCCATTCTCTGGAGAACTGAGTGAAATTTTCACATTACTCGCACTTTCGTCCCCTATGTTTTTTACATTTAATGAAATATCGAATGTAGAACCTATTTCTATTAAAGGAGATGATAGTTCGTAAGAAGAGATGGTAAGTTCTGGTCCAATGGTTTTATTGTCATTCCCTTTTACAGGTATCCCAACAGTAGCCATCGAATCAAACTTCTCCCCCTCAAAATTTTCATACTCGATTTTAACATTTAGGTTGTAAATCTGTGTAGGAATCTCTTTACTGATATCTAGTGCCATCGTTACACTTGTGGTTTGTTCTCCTTTTAGCTCAGGGAGAAACAAAACATTACTTCCAGCTGAGGGAGAAAACGTTCGTAGCTGGTCTGTTCCATCTTCAACAAATGTAATTGTAATATTTTTGGCTGTTGTGTTTGTCGCATTAAACAAATCAAGTGTAATGTCAAAAGACTTCCCTAAAGTGACTGGAGAATAATTTAAGCTGCGCCCATTAATAATCAGCAGAGGATCTGAGTCTGTGTAAAAGGTTTTTCCATTCTTATATACCTTGACACCTATCACCTCAGACGTCGTATAATGATTGCCGTTCTTATCACGATACTCCAAATTAACAACCACATTATAGGTTTTTGCTTCCGCTCTAGGACTTATGAATAGGCGAATATCCTCTTCTAACACTTGTCCCTTAGCTAGTTGCTTCAAATAAAACGTATTACTTCTATTTATCGGAAAAAAAACATCGAGCCCTGATGAACCTCTATACTGCTGACAACTCCTCTAATATCACTCGCTTCTTCTCCACCAAAGTTTTCTATTTTTAGGCGTAAACGAAATTCTTCTCCAACCTCTACTTCGGCAGGTTCCGTATTTACAGCAGAAATAAGTAAGTTTGGTTTATCCATGTTTTTCTCAACAGGAATTCCGATCACTTCAGAATGAGAAAATTCTTTGTGACCATCGTTGTAGGTTAGATTGAGAGTTAAATTATTAATTCCATCTACTGCATATTGGTTCAACGCAACTTTAAATGAAACATTCATTTCTTTATTAACATATAAATCTTTACTAGAAAGGGGAATATGATTCCCTGATAATAGTGTCGAAAATGGACTATTCACGTTCCCATCGTTGATAACTAACTGAACGTTAAAAGCATTTTTTTGACCGACGTTTTTTAATTTTGCTTTGATCTCAATATTTTCGTTATTTCGCACCACACTGGGGTTGATTTTAATATCAGAAAGCACCAATTCTGGTCTTCCTCTATCTATATCTACTTTGACTACTCTTATCCCAATGGTTTCTGTAGATTCAAATTGGTTTCCTTTTTCATCATAAAAAATAATTTTTAGAGTCAAATTATAGTTTTGGTTAATTGCGTCTCTGCTTGTATCCAAAACAATATTTTTCTGTACAAATTGATTTCCTTTAATTTCATTAATATAGAATACATTCCCTCTATCTCTTGGTGAGAATGTTTTCAGGAAATCCATACCGTCTTCTCCTAATGTGATCTTCACATCTTTGGCTGTCACTTGAGTTGGATTTTGGAATGTGATCGATAATGAAACGTTTCCTCCAGGTACTACATCACTAGGCTTGGTATGATAAGATCTGACATTAATTAACGGTTTGTTTGGTGTATCAGGATTATTATTATCTACAGCTGGATTGGGTTCTTCATTCATTGGCTGAGTAACTTGCCCCTCAGCAGAGGCTACAAATTCGAAAAAATTCATTTGATTCACACAAAGTAACATGATGATAAAAAAGATTAGGGCTCTTCTATGTAAATACACTTGACTTCCTCCTTAAAAGAACTATACTACTTCTTCTATTTTTCCATCTCTAAAATAAATTGTTTTATTGCCATACTTTGCCGCTTCAAGATCATGGGTAACTAGAATGATAGTACATCTCCTCTCACGATTAAGAAGAGTAAAAAGTTGCATAATTTCTTCGCTCGTTATGGTGTCAAGGTTTCCAGTTGGCTCATCCGCTAGCACAATTTCTGGATTATTCACTAATGCCCTTGCAATACTCACCCTTTGCTGCTGTCCTCCACTTAATTCAGTCGGTTTATGATCCAATCGATGGGATAACCCTACAACCTCTAATATTTCAATGCTTTTTTTAAGTCTTTCCTTAGGAGGTACACCAGAAAAGATTAAAGGCAATGCTACATTTTCTTGAGTTGTAAGATTTGGTAAGAGATTATAGGATTGAAATATAAATCCTACATGTTTTCTGCGAAAGATAGACAGTTCGTTTTCATTCATTTTGGTTAACTGAAATCCTTTAACCATGATTTCACCACTTGTTGGTTTGCTTAATCCTCCCAGCAAGTTTAGTAGAGTAGACTTTCCAGAACCCGAAGGGCCTACAATGGAGATAAACTCCCCTTGTTGAATTTCAAGATCTACGTCTTTTACCGCTAGAACCTCATCATTTCCAATCTTGAATTTTTGACTTATGTTCTTCATTAAGGCAATCGCTGTCATTAAATTCTCCTAGGCTTCTTTATGATTTGATGTATTTTCTATTAAATGAATAAAAACATCTTCCAAAGTATGGTTAGAGTTTTTTTTGCTTACTTCACGCAATTCTTCCATTGTCCCGACTGTAATAAGTTGTCCTTGTGCAATCACTCCGATCCTCGTACATATACTTTCTGCTATATGTAATAAATGAGTGGAAAGAAAGACCGTCCCTCCATCTTGAGCAAACTGTTGAATCATCTTTTTTATGTCTTTAGCTGTCATCACATCTACTCCCGTTAATGGTTCATCAAGTACAAGAAGCTTTGGATCATGTACTAAGGCTCCTGCTAATGCCACTTTTTGTTTCATTCCATGAGAATATGTGTCAATAAGATGATTTGCTTTAGCTTCAAGACCTAGTAGAGTTAAATATTTCTCAATATTGGCTTCCTTCACTTTGCGTTCCACCTTCCACATAGAAGCCATAAAATCCAAAAATTCTCTACCCGTTAATAGATGAAAGAGATATGGATTATCTGCAATGTAACTCATGACTTTTTTCGCCAATAAAGGTTCTTTTACCATGTTATATCCATGAATGAGAACCTCTCCAGTTGTCGGTTTCTCTAATCCCGTGATCATTTTAATCGTTGTCGTCTTGCCAGCCCCATTCGGACCTAGAAATCCAAAGATCTCTCCAGGCTCAACCTTAATACTTAAATTTTCTACAGCATTGACCGTATTATCATATCTTTTTGTTATCTCTCGTAATTGAAGCATATAAGATCTCCTTCTATTTTCATCAGCCATTCTACCAAGATTTCATTTTCTGATCAATGATCTTAATAAATGTTCTCACAATCACCAGCGATAAAAAAATTGTTGTTCCACTCATCAGACTAATTAGCATAAGGGGATTGAGGGAAAATCCAACATATTTTAAGAGGATAACTTCTGTTATGAAAACAAACAAAAGGATAAATATGTAAAAATATTCAGATAAACGAAAGAGTGAAGCATTATAATTCTTGCCTATATCCTCCCGCTTTTCCCAGTCATACCTTGGAAAAAGAGCAGTTGCACCAACATGTATTACTGAAAAGACAGCCGCTACACTCAGAAAAGTGATGAGCATAAGAATAAAATACAGGAAAGGTAGTTTAAATATCACAGTACACACGGTCATACATATTAATGCCGCAAAAAAGGAGACCAGGAAATGTAAAAGCAGCTTACTATACACTACCAAGCTCATATTCATGGGTGCTCCTCTAAACAGATGCATATTTCTCCCTTCTGCATCGAAGCTAGTGATTTGCTTGATCATTCCCGCTATTAGGCTAGTTAATAAAAAAGTAAGAAAGAACATGATAAACCATTTAAAGGTCAAAGATAATTCTAGGACTAGTTGATGGTATTGCTCCACCTCAAATGAGGACAAAAACAACCCAAGCAGGAAACCGATCAGCATACAGATATAAGAAATGGCCAAGTAGATCTGTTCCATAATCACAGGATCTCGCCATAGATATTTCAAATCTTTGCGGATAATCTGAACAATCTGATTCTGTTCAAAGACGGGGTTATGAAAGAACGTACGCTCTCTCTCTTCATATTCATTTGTAGGTTGAACGGCATAAAACAAGGGTAAAATATCTTTAAGCTCAAGATAAAACAAGCTCCTCTCCAAAACCACACATAGAGAGAATCCAACTAAGTATAAATATATTATTTCAAGCCAAGGAATTTCTCCTAAAGCCGCTGTATATAATGCTGTACTCATCCATTTTAATGGGTTTTCAACCGTCAATAAAAAATGAGTAGCCACAGAAGCTAAAGTGGAAAGATCTCTTAGAAAAGAAGTCATGTTAAAAATAAACTGACTAATCACAAATGAAAAAACAGTAGCGATAAAAATGAAAAAAAGCCCTCTTCTTACCAGTATACCTAATGAAAATCTAGTATGGTGAATGATTTTTATGTTAAAGAGTCTGAAAAAAGCGGATAACCAGACAGCTATAATATCCCTCACTACAAACAATTGAATAATAAAAATGGGATAGAGCAGGAACCACAGCAAAAGGAGGAGCCAAGAAAGCTTTAACGTGATCACAGCCGAAACACTACAAAGACCAAGAACTAACCAAGTCAACATGATCGGTTGAACGTTGCGCTCAATAAGATTACATAGATAAAGGTCCTTCCATTTCATTGGTAATATCCCTAAAAGTTCATATTGAAACAATGTATAATGAAATGTCTTAACCGTTTTTGAAATTCCTCTAAGGACAATTAGTAGAAAAAAAGTCGTACCCATGGCAATCCAAGTTGTTACCGAGTGGAAAAGTTCGATTCTAAACAACTTGTCCACTATTATAAATAATAGTGAGAAAAAGAGAAGCAGTATAAGTGCTATAAAAATAAACATTATCGATCTAACTAAAGGATCTAAAAAAGCCCTTTGCAGAACGGAGGGGATTTCACGAATAAATCTCTTCCATCTCATCTTCTGTTGATAATAGATATATTTACTTTGTTGATACATTGTTGGCGATCTCCTACTCTTCATGTAACCAAATAAGTTCTTCTCGGTCCTTTGATTTTACAAATTTGGCGTAATGAGCCCTTCAACTAAAGCAGCTATGAATAAAAAAATAACAAACAAGGCAAAAAGAATCGTAATATCGTGAAAATCACGTTTATTCATAAATGGCTTATTGAAAAGGAAATGACTTAAAATGACAATGCTTGGCTTAAAAGCAAAAGCACCTAAAAAAATAATCGCGAGTATTTCAAATATCCCATGTGGAACCGTGTATTTCAACACTGTCCCGAGGGGAAGGTGCTGGGATACAGTAAAAATACTAACTCCCAGTAAGTATCCTTGCAGAATCAAATACCAAAAAGAAATGAACCCAAAGGACAGGATGCCAAGAATGGCTGGAAACAAAATAATAAAATTATGAATAAATATATCCGCCCAGCTAATCTCTTCGTCAACTTGTGTGACTTCCTTATCTTCATACACCACTTTCTGATAGACATCACTTTCTGTTCCATTCGTTATCGATTGAAAAAGTATCGTGCCAAAAAAACTACACAACACGACAAATCCAGCTACAAATAACGGTAACAGGTTACGTTTTACAAAAGACTTACTATGTAAACCAATGGAATAAATCATTTCTATCATTTTTTCACCCTTGTCCAAATTTTTTTTCTATATAATCTATTCTTTTTTGTAATGAAGGATGTGTATCGTGCCAATCTTTTCTCTTGGTCGCAGCTTGATCTGACTCATCATGATATTCCATTAATTTAATCAGAGTGTTGATATATAAATCTTTATCTTCAAGCTGCTCTACTGCATATTCATCTGCCTTATGTTCAAAGCTCTTACTCACTTTTTTCGGTAGCCATTCCGTTAGAAAGACTAAACCTATCACACCTACTGGAAATACGAGCAAGTAATGCCACCATCCATAGGCTAACATAAACTGCCTTGTGTAAAACATAAGTACACTAACAGCTATAGCTACTAGAAAAGATAAGCCGATGATGTATTTTCCATGTTTTAACTTGACATGACCTAGTTCATGAAACAAAATCGCTTTAATTTCCTTGGCATTAAAATGCTTCAAGATCCCTTCTGTTAAATAAATACGAATCCTTTTAGTAAAGCTAAGATTTAGGCTGTAGATCCAAGCATTCATTTCCTCTAAAGAATCTTGTTTAAGTAAGAGGTTAATCCGTACATTAAGTTTTCTTTCTATGTCCTCTACAATGTTCTGAAGAGATTTGCTTTGTTCTACCTTATGGTAATGACCCATATAGTGATGAAATACGTTAAATGCCATAAATAATAGAAACGTAAGCGAAAGATACCAAGCTATAAATAGGAAGACATGATTCATGATCTTAGAGTGCCAGGCTAACGGAAACATGAAATAGAGAGAAACATATAGTAACGCAACCGTAGTCAAAATGACCATTTCGCGTTTTTTTCTTAAACTAAAAAAGGAGCTCTCTTTGATCGCTTCTTCATTCGTTTCTTTCTCTTTTTTTATGGCTTTCGCATAATAATCACTGCATTGTACTGTAATGAGGAGAGAAAGAAAGATTGGCAATAAAATCGATAGGTAGATGCTTAGTAAGTAAGAATTCGTGTAGAGTAATAGATAACTCATAACATAGTAATAATTCATTAGCAAGGGTAACAATACAGCCAATAAAAAGGGTAAGAAAATAATAATTAGATTCTCCATTTTTCTGCCGGACAAAATCACCATTCGATAACATAAAAAAAGAGCCCCTGGGAAAAGGAGAGAAAAAAGGTAAACTCCAAAAACCCAATTCTCTAGTAAATTCAGATTCAAAAGTCACACGTACAGGAAGAGATCCATTTTCTCTGGTAATTTGATAACGATTTAAAAAACCTGACCCACCCTCGAATGATGAGTGTGCTCCCTCTTCAAAAACAGCAATGACCCCTTTTCTTGTATTTACCTCAAGAGTTGAAGCTTGCAAAAGCGCTTTATCGATCTGTAGATTCGGCGTATCCTTCAGCTGATAAAAGGTATACGATTTGCTACCAAGATGAAATCCGAAAGCTGGCTCTCGTTCTTCTCCTTGCTTTAAAGAAGAAATATTCATTAGGTAGTTCCCTTGAAAGCTTGAGAAACCTGCCATAATTTTTTGAGAAACAGGTTCTTTTTTATGATCATCTATTAGTAAAAAAGGAGAAAGAATGGGTGAACGAACACTTAATTCAATCATAATAACAAGAA
Source organism: Caldalkalibacillus mannanilyticus JCM 10596 (assembly GCF_000615945.1). GTDB lineage: Bacteria > Bacillota > Bacilli > Caldalkalibacillales > JCM-10596 > Bacillus_AT > Bacillus_AT mannanilyticus. Next base: position 74,674 of record NZ_BAMO01000019.1, on the reverse strand, counting down.
TGGTAATGATTGCAGCGACCAAATAATTGACCGTTATTCTTTTGACCATATATGTATACTCCTTTATCAATGCACCTCATTATGCTTCTAATCCAGCAAAGCAACGGTTAACAAGTAAGGAATTGTCTTAATTGTTATGGTGGTTAGTAACGTAATTGTGACAATAATGATCGATTTTAGCCTATGCTGAACAAAACTATGTATCCCGATTAACAATATTCCATATTGCCAAATCGTAAACACATCAATGTGCTGTAAAATCACTAGAAATAAATTGCTAGGGGTTTCCGAAAAGATAGCAGATAGCCCCTGTGGCTGAAAAATCTCTCCCGTAATCAATACAATCATAGCATATCCAAAGGTCTTGATAATAATTGGAACCCAGCTATATCCTGTAAAACTAGAAACGGTTTTAAAATGGACTAGCTTGAGAGCCAATGCCATTGATAAAAAATAAATAAATACAGATAATATCATCCACTCTGTTAGAAGTAATCCACAAAGCATTAAAGCCATAACCATAAAGATCGTAATAGCGAGCCCAACAGAGTACTCCCATTCAAAAAAATCTAAAATACCTTCAAGCAAAAAAGGAAATAACACTGCGGATAAGAATAAACCTGTTATCAGGAGCAATAAAAAAGGCCTGAGGATGCTTGGATGCTCCGTTAAATAGTTAAATACCTTTGTTGGTTCTGTCAAAACCTTATATAAGGAATTATTCAAGGAGATTCCTGTTGTCATATCATTTCCTCCATTTGTTCATTAAATTCCATAATAGATTTGTAAATAGCAGTAAGTTCTCATACCAAGTATGAGAACTTACAACTGAGTCTACCAAGTTACTGCAGCCTTTTTACCTTTGCGTTTGATATACCACTTTAATGACAGTTGTGCAACTGTAATAAGTGCAAATCCCCAACCAAAAGTAACAATACCAACAACAGCACTAATAGCAGTATAAACATCATGTCCATTCATGATAAGGTTGACAATTTTGGATGCCATTGTCTGAGATTGGTTCCATGTTTTGCTGGACAATTTGTTGATTTGTTGAGCCAATTGCATTTCTACTGCGCTATAATCTGCTACTTCTGACTGGCTTGGTGCTGCTGCATAAGTTGCATCTGAGTATGTAGTTGGCGAACCCGCCATTAGAATAAAGCCTAGCACTAGCAATAAAGCCACTCCAACAAATCTCATTTTAGATGTTTCCATACTAATTCACCTCCTTTATCCTCAATTGGGAAAACCCATGACCATATTAACATAATATTTCAAACATTTCCACGAAAACTCCAATTTTTTTCGACATTTTTTCTGTTTTAGCTCTTACTAAAAAACATCCCCTTAATATCTACTCCTGTTGCTTCCATAGTTGTTTCAATAATCGCTCCCCCTACTTCTCTTAGGGTGTAATAGGGTTCAAATAAAAATTTACTATTTTCTCCATGCCCGCTAAAATAAAGTCCCTCTTCTCGCTTCGCATAATAATGGGCTCTTTTCAAATGAAATTGATTAGAAACAATAATAGCAGAGGAATATTCATTGGCTCTCATGATGCTTGCAGAATTCTTCATATTTTCTTCTGTTGTTCTTGATTCTGGTTCTAGGAGAATCGCCTCTTCTGACATTCCTAGTTGGACTAAATAGTTTTTCATTGCCTCTGCTTCAGATATATTTCCATTGCCATGCCCTCCGGATACGATTACCTTTTCAGCATATCCTTCTGAATATAAGTGATACGCCCATTGACATCTTTCTTTTAAGGCAGGACTGGGTTCATCTCCCCACACCGCCGCTCCAAGAACAATAATCACATCCGACTGCTCCGGCTCTATCGCTTGACCAAAGCTATGAATGTCGTAATAGATATAGCCGATTAGAATGACAGGGATTAACAAAACCAACAATAGGAAACGTATGATCTTTTTTATTTTACTCATTACACTCACTCCAAAATAAATGTCATTATACACTTCTTTTCCTATACTATCATATTTGTTAGCATTTTGGTGATTACTGGTGTGAGAGGGTTAAAAAAGAAGAGGGCTTGCCTCCATAGCAAGCCCTCTCCTTTTATTCCATTTGAACCATCAGGTCAGGTAGAAAAATTCGATTTAATGGAAGTCTACTTTTTTAATCAATAGTTAGGATTCAACTAAAAACACGATGATTCGACCTGGTCCATGAACGCCTATGCTTAAATCCATTTCAATATCCGCACTGCGACTGGGACCCGTTATTAAATTAATGCATGAATAATCGTTTGATTTTTGCTTTAGCTGCTGAAGAACCTGTGTGATACGAGGAACAATTGCTTGAGCAGGAAGAATACAGACAAACACAGGGGGAAGAAGGCTGACCAACCTGCCCTGATTTCCTCTGTTATACAGAACCACACTTCCTGTTTCCGAGATACCTTCTTCAGCAATGGCAATCCCTATGTCTGCCTGCTCTGCTGCTAGAATCAAAGAATCTGAATCACCCTTTTCACTCCAAATGGTAACATCGCACGATGAATCCAGCTGTTCAAGACTTTGAAGAACCATTTGACCAAGGGGCGAAGGATGATTCCAAGCAACGATTTTCTTCCCCTCTGACGAACTCAGCCAATTTAAGAGCACTTCTGGAAGATGTTCTTCAGAAGTGACTCGGATCACCTCTCCTTTTAGCGCCAACAGCTGATTCTTGAATTGCTGGACAAGCCCTTCTTGGTCTAGTTCTTGATGCAGATGATCCCAAGGCTGGCGAAGCCATTTTGGTTGAGGGACTTTGGAGCCTCTTGTTCTGCCTAGCCTTTGGGCAATATGATTGAGAAATGCATCCCTGCTAGCCATCTGCTTTCCCTCCTTTTTTTCCTTCTGCTTGCCACCATTCTCTAAAGCTGGTTGAGGCAGGAGCAGGTAAGTCACGCGCTTTCGTCCATTGCTTTAATGGACCTACTCCTTTTTCAATATAGCCCTCTTGATTGGTGAAAGGTTTTAAAGGGTATTTGGACAGCTTTAAGGCTAGCTTATATAGGCTAGGTCTTTGCATGATGGAAGCATAGGTTTTAAAGGCGAAGCTTTCGAACTTATCTGTTCGTTTACTCTCTACCTGATCGTTTCTAAGATCAATTAACATATCATGCAGCGGAATTTTTACCGGACAGACATCAGTACATGCCCCGCATAGACTGGAAGCATAGGGTAATTCCTCCCATCCATCAAAGCCCTTTAATATAGGCGTGAGAACAGCACCGATCGGACCAGGGTAAACACCGCCATAAGCATGACCTCCTATGTGACGATAAACTGGACAGACATTCAGACAAGCTCCACAACGGATACAGTGCAAAATGCTCTGATACTTTGTTCCCAAAGCATTAGAACGCCCGTTATCTACAATGATCACATGCACTTCCTCGGGTCCGTCAATATCATTGTCTTTTTTGGGACCTGCTAGTGCCGTTACATAGCTTGTGATCCTTTGACCCGTAGCACTTCGTGGAAGAAGGGAAAGCACTACATCTACATCTTCAAAGGAAGGGACAATTCTTTCCATACCCATTAAAACAATATGAGTTTTAGGTAAAGTGGTCGTTAAGCGTCCATTTCCTTCATTACTGACTAAGATCATCGCTCCTGAATCAGCAATCGCAAAGTTACAGCCGCTGATTCCAATGTCAGCCTGTAGAAATTTTTTGCGTAATAGCTCACGGGCAAAGCGAGTTAAGGTAGGGGTATCCTCAGGTAAGGTTTCCCCTGCCACCTTGGAAAAAAGTTCGGCAATTTGCTTTCTGTTTTTGTGTATAGCAGGAGCGATGATATGAGAAGGCATTTCTTTTGCCAGCTGAATAATATATTCCCCCAGATCCGATTCGATTGGCTGTACCCCAATCTTCTCTAAGCAAGTGTTCAGATGCATCTCTTCAGAAACCATTGATTTAGACTTTATCACGGTTTTTGCTTTCTTTTCCTTGGCTATCCTCAGGACATAATCGATCGCTTCTTGATCGGTTTCAGCAAAGAAAACCTTCCCTCCCTTCTTCTCTACATTAGTTGAAAATTGCTCGAGATAATAATCTAAATGCTGGATTGTATGGGCTCGAATCGCTTCTGCTCTGACACGCCATTCTTCCACATTTCCCAAATCCTCCGCCGCTTGATTCCGTCCTGTTCTAAATTTTTTCTGTGCATTTACTAATGCGCTTTTTAATTCCTGATCCTGTAAGGCGTGCTCTACTCGTTCACGAAAGGGAGGTAGACTGGTTTGATTCATATCGTTTCACTCCTTCATTGATCAGTTCAGCGACATGATAGGCTTTAATCGAGTAACCAAGTCTGCGCAGGCGGCCTTCGATGTTCATAAGACATGCCATATCTGAACCTACTAGAATATTGGCTCCAGTAGATACAATATGCTGTACTTTTTCCGTTACCATTTGTTCTGAGATCTGCTCCATCTTGACGGCAAATGTTCCCCCAAATCCACAACAATCCTTTTCATAGGGGAGTTCGTGAACCTTTAATCTCTGAATAAAATGGAGCAGCTGAATGGGTTCCTCATACAGCCGAAGCCCCCGCATCATGTGACAAGAGTGATGGTACGTAGCTACCCCTTCATACTCCGCTTTCAAGCTCTGGGTCCCTACTACCTTTACAAGAAATTCGGAAAATTCAAAGGTTTTATTGGCAAAAAGCTGTGCCTTTTCCCTCCATTCTTCATCTGTTGAAAATAAAATGGGGTAGTAATGACGGATCATAGCTGTACATGATCCTGATGGTGAAACAACATATTCTGCTTGTTCAAAGGCTCGGATCAATTGTTGCGCCACTCTTTTTGCTTCCCAATGGTACCCGCTGTTATAAGCTGGCTGACCGCAGCAGGTTTGTTCCTCAGGGAAAATCACCTCACATCCATAGCTTCTTAATATATCAACAACTGATTTCCCCACGTTTGGAACATCATATCGGAAATGCACGTAATAAATAATGATACTTTCATGCTTCCTCCCCCTATCCTCTCTCTGTCACCAAATTCATATGATCATCAGATGACTGTGCCAAAAGAAAATTTCAAGCAGACTATACGTGACTTGAAAGTTCCTTATCCCTCAGCTTTGTTTTCCTTGTGTTTTCCTTGTGTTTCCCTTATGATGATCGTGCTAATCAACAACAGCCTAGCGTTGGCTACTCTCTTTTTTCTCCATGCTTGGAAGAAGATTTTTCGCCCCTTCCTCCACCTTCACTAAGTGAGCTAGCATTAATTGCTGTGCCAAGCTTGCCTCTCTCTCTTCAATAGCCTTGTAAATACTAACATGCTCCTGATACAGCTTTTCAAGTGATGTTTCCTCAGAGTATAACCATGCTCTCCGGGCTTCACGCATCGTTTCACAAACAGTGTCAGAAATTTGGTGCATTAATTTAATTAAAACGCTGTTGTGTGTTGCTTCAGCAATCGCTAAATGAAACTTAACATCAGCTTGTTCTCCTAGAGCCTCGTTACCTGATGCTTGCGCCATTTCAGCTAGCGCTTCTTGCATCTTATCTAGTTCTGCTTGTGTTCTGCGTTGTGCTGCCAGTGTCGCCGAACCCGTTTCAATAATCTTTCGAACTTCGTAAAATTCAAAGATTTCTTTGCTCGTTAATAGACTAGAAGACGCTACCGATGAAGTTAACTGACTAAAATCGTATTCTTTAATGTAAGTTCCTTCTCCCTGTTTCATCTCTACCAAACCAATGGCTTTTAAGGCACTCAGTGCTTCGCGGACCGCAGAACGTCCGACATTGAAATTCTTGGCTAACTGTTCAACAGAATCCAATTTATCTCCAGGCTTAAGCTCTCCGCTCTTGACCATATCCTGAATTTGCTGGGTGACAATCTCATATATTTTTTTCGATGTAATCTTTTTGTATTGCATATCTATATCCACCCCAATTTGATCAACTCATATACTATAACAAATGTACGTATATCCATTATATTTGAACAAAGTCACGAGTTGCAAATGAAAAAGGGGAATGAATACAGCGATTTACTTACAATTTTGTTTAGATTTTATTGTAGAATTCAGGTAGGAAAATCTCAGGTGAAGCCATCCTATGCACTGAGGCGCTGATCTTGACGAAGTTTCTTTTCGGAATTCATCCACATATAAGCTAGAAATAACCCAACGATAGCCAACCATGCTACGTACCAAAGACTGAAGCCAGTCGAGAGGAGAGCCATCCCCAGAGTACCACCAGCCAGGACATAATAGGTCATAGGAATAAGGGCTTTTCGTATGAGATCCCCTTCTCGTCCTACTAAGCCTACTGTTGCGGAAGCGGCTACTACATTATGAACACAGATCATATTTCCAGCTGCCCCGCCGATCGCTTGGAGTGCTACTACCATCGCCGCGCCACTTGCTCCTATGCCAATACTCTCCGCAGTACCAAATTGGAACAAGGAAAACATCATATTACTAATGGTATTACTTCCAGCAATAAAAGCACCTAATGCACCAATGATTGGAGCAAATAATGGCCAGAGATTCCCTGCTATACTTGAAACACCTTGGGCTAAGACCAGAGGCATGCTGGCGTATTGTTCAGAGGCTGAATGGATAAAGACTTGAACCATCGGTACAGCAAATATCAAGGCAGCAGCAGCACTCACTGTTGTTTTAAAGGAATCAGACCATGCCCTTCTGTATCCCCCATTTTTCCACATACCATGGATAAAGTAAGTGAATATAGAAGCAACGATAAAGATACTTGCCGGTAAATATAAGGGTTGCGAGGAGGTGTTAATTCCTGAACCAAAAATATCTCTGATGATCAGCGTCACATTCTCATGGGTTAACAACGTTTTGATCGGTTCTACTGCCCGTGTCAAAACCAGTAACACCGCTACGATGAGATAAGGAAGCCATGCTCTAACTAAACCAATCTGGCTTTTCTTCCTTTCTTCAAGAGAAACCTGATTATAAGTCCGATTAGTATTCTGATTTAATGAACCAACCCATGACTCTTCCCACTTGCTTTGCTCTTCAAAATCAAAATGTTCCTGAGGAATAAATAATCCTGCTTTGGCTGCTGGAACCACAATCACTAGACCAATTAAAGCTCCAAGAAGAGAAGGAAATTCAGGTCCTAACAGGAAGGCAATCAGGTAGTAGGGCAGCGTAAAGGCTAATCCGGCAAAAAGGGCAAACTTCCAAACCTTAAGTCCTTCTCTAAAAGAACGTGCTTTTCCAAAAAAACGAGTTAGCATTCCCACCATGATAAGAGGAATAAGAAAGCCTATAAGCCCATGCATCATCGCCACCTTGGTCGCAATCTGTAAGAGATAGGCAGAGAAATCAACATTACCGATGGTTTGTGTCACGATGTCTTGACCAGATAAACCCGATTGGACTCCTACTAAAATAGGGGTTCCAACAGCACCAAACGATACGGGAGTACTCTGAATAATAAGAGCCACTAATACAGCCGCCATAGCGGGAAAGCCTAAAGCAACAAGGAGAGGTGCTGCAATAGCAGCAGGTGTACCAAACCCAGCAGCCCCTTCAATAAAGGCACCGAACAACCACGCGATCAGAATGGCTTGTATTCGCCGATCAGGTGTAATGTTAATAAACCCCTGACGAATAGTACGAATGGCACCACTTTCTTGTAATGTATTCAGAACCAAAATAGCCCCAAAAACAATACATAGTAAATGAATGGCTGTAACAAAACCATGGATAGACGCTGCCCAGACTTTATTAGCGGCGGTATCCCAGACGAATAAGGCAATCAGCACAGTGACACCATAAGCGAGCGGCATTGCTTTCTTGGCTGGCCAACGCAAAGCAACTAGAAAGATAAATACCGTTGCAATAGGTGCAACAGCGAGTAAAGACAAACCCCCTAAACTCACATCAATTCCTCCCTATATTCTCTTTTTCATTGGAAGCGCTAACATTTTGTGCAATGCTAAACAACCCCATTTTACGACGATTAGAGATTCCCCCCTTTTTGTTTTTCTCTCTATGCTGATCATAAGGTCATCTGATGACTTAATGATAGAGTATTTTTTCGAATATTTCAATATTTATTTCACATTTATTTTAGTCATGTTAAAAATTAATAAGCTCCAGCAGAGTGCTGGAGCTTATTGAGATTATTTATTAAACTTCTCAGGAAACTGCTTCACAATCCCCGCAGAAATAGCATCTGACATTAGGATTATATGAGTAACTCCTTCATCATAAACATGTTATTCGTGGGGTAACAGGCCCAGTAATATTTCTCCCAGGCGGAGGGCATTATCATGAATTTAGTGGAGTAACTTCTGTTGATGGTGCAATTCCACATAGACATAAGTATAGTGGTCACACTAGTTTATAGACTAATATGACTAAAAATTAAAAGGTCTGCATTTGATGTAGACTTTTAAAGCGCAATAAATAAAGAGCGAATTTTTCACTTCGCTCTTTATTTATTTTTTCTCCCATATATTACAACAAAATTAAAATATTTATAAATACAATCAACATCCTTGAAACCACTTTCCTCTAACCAGTTTAGCTGCTCTTCTAAAGTGGACATCTTATCTAATTTAGTCCGTTCATATGCTGAATGAATCTCTTCTTCTGTTAAACCACTATTCTCGACTTTACTTTTCCAATCATTTTTATAAAGGGTTTCGAGCGAAGGTGTATGTCCTAAAACTTGGTCGGCATTTACAAAGATGCTCCATTATTTAATAGCTCGTAAATCCGTTTGTATAAGCTTTTCTTTTCTATATCTGTTAGATGGTGTATAGAAAGAGAGGATACAATGATGTCAAACTTATTATCAAACTCATAAGAGGTATAGTCATCAATGATATAGGTTATATTTGCTAAATTAGAAAAGCGTTCTTTAGCAATATTTATCATTTTTTCTGAAATATCAATAAGAGTTGTTTTCGCATCGGGATACTTATTTAAAATAAAAGATGAAAATAAACCAGTTCCTGAACCAATATCCAAAACAGTTGTTTTGAAGAAGGAGAGTTCATTATGGAAACGGGTATAGAATAAAAATCATCAAAACATGGAATCAATTTACTTCGCTGAGAGTCATACTTTTCTGCGTTTTCGTTAAATTTTTGGACTATGGAATCTCTTGATTTCTGGTAAACCATTATCATCATTCCCCCTTTGACTTGTTAATTGAATTATAGAGAATATCATTTATAATAAAAAATAACTAAAATGATATTTTTTAATAACAATTCGTTATTACATGTAATGGGGGATAAAATGGATATTAGGTGGCTAAAAACATTTATCATATCAGCTAAATTTGAAAATTTCAGAAAAGCATCTGAGGAATTATTTTTAACTCAACCTGCTATAACAAAACATATTAAAAGGCTGGAAGAGCATCTTAATATTCAGTTGTTTGAAAGAAATGGGAAGAAAGTGACTCTGACTCCAGCAGGGGTTAAGTTCCTCCCTTATGCAAAGGAATTCGTATCAACATATGAACAAGGGTTAGATCGTTTTGAATCTTGGAAACAAGGCTATAATCGCAAATTAACGATTGCAGTAGCCCCTCAAATTGCATCATCCTTTTTACCATCATTATTACGAGTATTTATGAACGAAAACCCTACTATAGAAGTGATGATCAATGTTATGAAATCCTTTGAAATTGGAGATGAAATAAGCGCTGGAAAGGCTGACGTAGGATTATCAAGAATACAACCTGTGCAAACAAACCTTAAAATTGAAATAATACACGAGGAACCTGTTATTTTAGTAGTGGCGAATACTAATGGAAGTTCAAGTAATGTTGATGAAAGTGAAATATTATCCAATTACAGACTTATAACTCATAACCATCCCGATTATTGGGATTATTTATTAAATGATGTTAAGAGGCATTACCCAACGGTTCGAACAATGGTGGTAAACCAAGTAGAAGTGACAAAAAGGTTTATAGAAAGTGGTCTGGGGGTTTCATATTTACCTTATTCTATGGTTAAAGAGGAAATAATGAAGAACAAGCTGGTAGAAATAAAATCTAAAAAAGTCTCAACCCCTACTTCTGCAACATATGTTTCAACAAAAGTAGAAACAAGTGAAGCAAGTAGTTTTATAACATTTCTAAGAAATTCTTTAACAAATAGTACATGAGGAACGGTATTCCATTGATAGATTTCAGGCATAGGAAAAGAGCGGAACTTAGAAAGAATCGCCCTTTTTCTCTTTATTTAGATTCCCTATTTTAAACCAGACATGTGCTCCTCGATATAGAGGGTCAACCGAGCCTTCAGCATGCATGTCTCCCCTGTGCTTTTGTGCAATCGTTCGTGCGATGTATAAGCCTAAGCCTGTATGCCCTTTTTGTTTAGAACGTGAGGAATCTTCTTGATAAAACTTATGAAAAACCTTCTTGTAGTCCTTTGTTTTGAATCCAGGTCCTGTATCAAAAATATGAAAAGATATCGTGTGCTCCTCGACCTGCACCCTCACTTTTATTCTGCCACTCTTGGGAGTAAAACGATAGCTATTCATCACAAGATTATCTATGATTTGACTAACTCTTTCGGGGTCTAACACAAAAGAAGGCTTTCGTTCAGACTGATCAATCTCTAGGCTCATTTCAATGTTTTTCTGTTCCAGTAAAGGAAGATAATCTGCTAAGTGCTTTCTAAAAAAAGCTTCTACCTCCACTTCCAAAGGAATCAATCGAAACGTCGCACTATCTATTTCATTGACCAAATAGATATCATTTAGCATTTTGGACATTCTACGTGTATTGGAATGAATGGTAGAAAGATATGTTGCTCTTTTGTTTGCATTTTCCCAAACACCGTTTTCCAATCCTTCTGCATGACCTTGAATAATTGTTTTTGCATCATCGGTAATCCCTCCCAATAAGAGCTTAAGTGAAAAATATAAACTTTCTATAAAGAAAGAGAGTCTATTTTAAAAAACACAAAGCCGCACATAAGAAAAGCCCCAAGAGAAAACGACTCTTGAGGCTTCATCTACCATTTTTTATACGGAAGAAATTTTCCGTCTAGTGTAATGACGACACGTTCTGCATCTGGTTCTTCGGGGTCTTCCTTTTTCTCCACTTGAATTTTTAGATCAATAGCACTCATGATTCCATCACCAAACATTTCGTTGATAAGGGCTTTTAATGTCGTTCCATAGACCTGAGTTATTTCATAGAAACGATAAATAAGCGGATCTACTGGCACCGTACGATCCAAAGATCCTCTCATGGGGGGCTCTTGAAGAATTGTGGCTATATAAGGATGGACATTCAGCAGTTGAGTTAATCGAATGGCCTCTTCCTTGTTCATCGACTCTTGACCCAAAATAGCAGCGGCAGCCCATTCCTTACTCCCGCCCAACTCTTGAGCGATTTGTTCAAATGTTAATTGATGATACTTTTTTGCAGCTAATAGAATGGCTGCCGCTTCTTCCTTACTCTGAGTAAAGGATGGAATGGGATAAGCTGGTGAAACTTTCCGATACATATACTCATAGCTCGTATCGTTTTCATACATGAAGGGCTCCTCCTCAAAACATGGCTTTTTGTCACCTCTATAGTACGAAGATCAATTTGTCTAGGTTCTTCTCCAATAGGAAAAAAACATTGTTCTTCTTTCTCCTCTCTGTTAGAATCATTGTAAAAGTTTAGGAGGAAGAAGATGATAACATATCCTTTTTTAGAATCTGGAGCAACAATCGGAGTAACCGCTCCTTCCTCTGGTGTGCAGCGTAATCTTCATACCATGTTTACCACCGCGTGTAATCGGTTGGAAATGAAGGGCTATAAAATCGTGTGTGGCGAAACGGTCTGGACTCAGCATAAGGCTAAATCGGCTCCTGCCAAAAAAAGAGCAGATGAATTTAACAACATGATGCGTAATGAGCAAATCCAAATGATTTTTCCTCCATGGGGTGGCGAACTCTTGATTGAAGTGCTAGAATATATCGATTTTGACCATATTCAAGAGAAATGGATTTTAGGTTATTCAGATACAAGTCTATTACTCCTAGCTACTACATTAACTACAGGAATCGCTACAGCTCATGGGACTAATTTGGTCGATGTACGAGGTGAGTTTTCAGATGAAACAACAGCGATGTGGCAATCGGTGCTATCTACTAGAAAAGGGGACTCGGTTCTACAGTATTCATCAGAAAAATACCAGAAGGAGTGGAACTTTGATCAGCCTTCTCCCTCTGTTTTCTACTTGACCGAGCCCACCTATTGGAAAACTGTTTCGAACAAATCAGTAAGCATGAAAGGACGTTTATTAGGAGGCTGTATTGATGTTATCAGACACATCATCGGCACACCGTATGGAGATGTTCAACGCTTTATACAGCAGCATATCAACGGGGAGTCGATCGTATGGTATTTTGAAAACTGTGAGCTATCGACAACGGATTTACGGAGATCCTTGATACAAATGAAATTGGCAGGTTGGTTCACCCACTGTACTGGAATTATGTTCGGACGGAGCCCTGCTAACTATGCAATGTACGGCTACACCATTGAGGATGTCTATCACGAGCTGGCAGATGAACTGCAAATCCCCATTGTCTATGACATTGATTGCGGACATGTTCCCCCTCAGGTTACCTTCATCAATGGAGCGTATGCTGAGGTTGAAGTAGAAAATGGCAAGGGACGTGTCTTGCAGATTTTTAGAGAATAGTGAAAGCTATTCTCAGATTGCTTTGTATCATTAAGTTCCTTTTTCGTTTAAACCAAAACAAACACAGTAGCAAAATGATTTTTTCAGGGAGGACAAAAATGAACACTTACGTTTATATGGTTAGGCATGGGGAATCACCTAAAACAGAAGGAAACGAAAGAACGCGCGGGCTAACAGAAAAGGGAAAATCCGATGCGCATAGCGTCACTGAATTATTAAAGGATGAGGGAGTAGATACATTCATTTCAAGTCCATACAGCCGAGCTGTTTTGACAATAGAAGAATTGGCTCAGCTCTCGGGCAAAGAAATAATAATAGAAGAGAATCTGAAAGAATGTGTCTTTATAAATGGAGATAGGATTATACCAAATAAGGAATTGTATCCATTGGTTGAGAAGATGTTTTCTGATCCAACCTTTTCATTACCCGGAGGAGAATCTATGACAGATTGTCAAAGTCGCGCCGTAGCGGTTCTGAAAGAAATACTAAAGAGTTTTAAAGGGTGTAACATTGCGATAGGAACTCACGGACTGGTTATGACACTAATGATGGGATATTTCGATCGTCAGTATGGATTTGAATTCCTGATGCAGACATCAAAACCAGATGTATACAGAATGGAATTCATAGATGAAAAATTAGTTGATGTAAAAAGATTGTGGAAAGAACCTCTGTTACCATCTGTTAGAGCAAAGAAGAATTAGTATACACAAAAGGAGATTTCAAATTGGATCAATACCTACAGCTCATCCCTTTTACAATACTCATTATTATAGCTTGGGTTCTTCATAAAAAAGGAATCCTATCCTTTCGTATTACGACAAAAATCAAATATGTGGCATCCTACACCCCTTTGTCTTTCAAAGCCTCCTACCAAACATTCGATGGCTTTGAATACTTTTATTTTCGGTTTAAAAAAGGGAGTAAACTAACGATGAAATACACGGCTACAGTGGAAAAAGGTACACTTACTATAGAACTTCGAAATCGAAAAGGGCATGTATTTACAGAGGTTATCACATCAGACCATGAAGGAGAATATCATTTTACAGCACAAAATCTTTTGCATTCGATTCGCTTAGATGGGGAGAAAGCAGGAGGAGCTTGCTCAGTACAATTTATTGTGGGGGAATGTAGGGTATTATAAACTAAAAGAAGAAAAACCGTGTACTGCTAAAGGTGGGTTCTTTTGAAGATAGATTATACCACCAGTTGATCATAAACCAAAATAAACTTATGGAGATTCAAGTAAGACAAAGTGTTTGGCTTTTCTATCTAAAACATAGCTCCCCATAGGGGATACTTCTCCCATCGTGCACCCACTCCAACCAAAACGAACAGTTCCATCGTCTAAGATAAATCCTTGTATTACATGTAAGGTGGGAATGGTACTTACTTTCCAACTTCGAATATTAAACCGTCTTCCTATTGTCAACCAATCCATAAATACTTGCACTTCCTCTACCTCTATACCACACTGCTCTTTGAAAAAATAAAAGGAGGCTTCGGATATATCGTTCTCTAATGTCTTATTTTTATAGACAAATTTACCTGTGCTATAAAACACCAAGACAAGAAATATAGCGAAGATGATTCGTTTGATTGCTTTCATTTTAAAGTCCTCCTTGTGACAGCTGCAAGCAAATTATGGAATACATTAGGGAAGATTAACTAAAATAAATCGTTTTTCTTTTCTATCTAGTTTATATCCTATTGTAGGTAATATGTAATCATCGCAATCACCCCAACCAAAATCAACAGTTCCATCGTCTAAAAGAGACCCTTGTATTAGACTGATATGTGGGATAGTCCTGACTTCCCAATCTCGATGAAAGCGCTTTGTTAACCTCATCCAATCCATAGATACCTGCACCTCTTCTACCTCTATACCACACTGCTCTTTGAAAAAATAAAAGGAAGCTTCGGCTATATCGTTCTCTAATGTTTTATTCTCATAGACAAATTTACCTGTGTTATAGAAGACAAGAACAAGAAGTATTATTAAGATGATTCTCTTCCTCAATTTCATCTACTGATTCCCCCTCAAAGGGAGGATAGATTGATCACTATCCTCAGCCTAAAATAATAATACCGTTTTCAATATAATAGTAGACTTCTTTTAGATGCAATTTTTATTCTACTAATGGTTATCCTATAGAATTTGAATTATATACTAGCTCCCTTGAGAAAAATGTCTATTTTTGTGAAATATAAGAAAAAAACTTTTTTATAAGGCTCTTTTCGCATAATGTAAAGATAAAGCATTTTACTGGCGACACAAGGTACTTTTCCCCCTTCGTCCATTAGGATTTCAAACCTTAAAAGGTATCGTTGAAAGCGACGAAACCTTCTTTAAGGAGTCTTTAAAAGGATGTGAAGTGGTCGATAGAAAGCCAAAGAAACGAGGAGGTAGAGATAAGAAAAGAGGGATTAGTAATCTCAAAATTATACAGTCAACTCAATTACATTTCCCTCTGGGTCCTCAAAAACACTCTCGTAATACCCATCTCCAGTGACACGGGGACCATTAATAAGGCGATAACCACCATTCTTTAATCTGATGGTCATATCATTAACGGACTCCCTGCTTCCTAAAGAAAAGGCAATATGAGCCCAGCCTATCATATCATCCTGTCTTTTCTTTTCAATGCCTAATTTACGCATAAGCTCTAATCGTGTTCCAGAATCAAAAGTGAGAAAATAGGATTCGAATTTCTTTTCTGAATTATGATACTTATCGTTAGACTTACCATTAAAATAAGCTTCATAAAACTCTCTCATAACTTCCAAATCATTGACCCAAATAGCTACATGTTCAATTTTCATCTTTATTTCACTCCATCAGGTAGTAAAAATTTTTGAATCCCTATACTTCAATATTCTTGATGATTCTTGCTGGGCAACGTTAGTTGAAGAAGAAATTATCTTGTATCCCAACCAAATAAAAAACACTGCCAACCTGTAAAATCAAGTCAGCAGCGCTTCTATTCCCTCTTCTATCTTTTTTCCTTAGCCTTCAACTTACATAAACCTTCGATGTGTCTTCTTCCCATCATGTGTGAACATCACTTCACGACCTTCTACGACGGTTTGCAAATGGACGGGTCTACTCCACAGATAATAGACGTAAGGTAAGGTCTTTTCGATATATTTCAGATCTAGCTCTACTCCTTCATAATAGTGTTTCATCAAGAGTTCTCCCTTATGCAGATAATCTCCATCCTCCACCATGAGATAAGGAAAGCCACCATTTACTCTCATCCCAACCAATTGATCACGGACATTTTCCCAATCCTTATCTACAATTGTATAATCGTTTCCTTTCTTCTGAAAGAGGTAGAGATCTAGATCATCCACTAATTCCTTGGTTAGGTAGTTTCGGAGAAAGGAAATATCTCCTTCCACTTCCCTTGCCTCAAACATCTGCTTTCTTCCCTGACCTGGGATTCGCCCATAGCGTTCCTGCTCTTCCTTCGTGGGATGATCCCATTTCTTCTCAATATACTCGAACATTTTATAGCCAAGATAGTAGGGATTGATACTGGTTGTGGACGGAGCTACAACGGAAGCATTGAGTTTGGCAAATTCAATGGTTTCATCCTCTGTAAGATCCATTTCTCGTAGAATACGAACATGCCAATAGGAAGCCCAGCCTTCGTTCATGATCTTTGTTTCTAACTGAGGCCAGAAGTAGAGCATTTCTTCTCGTAAAATAGTCAAGATATCTCGTTGCCATTCCTCCAATTCAGGACTATATTCTTCAATGAAGAGCAGTAGGTCTTTCTCTGGTCTTGGAGGGAATCTCTTTCGTTTCTTGGTATCCATATTTGGAGCAGGCTTCTCCTCATCCAGATCCCATAAATCATCGTAGGGTCCTCTTCTTTTAGTCTTTTTAGTGTCGGTGTCCTCTGTTTTGCGCCGGCTTAATTTGGGGCGCATGATTGAGGGATCAATATGCTCTTGGATGGCGAGAACAGCATCAAGAAACTCTTCTACCTCCTGTTTGCCATATTCGATTTCATAAGCTCTAATGCGTTCAGCACTCGCCGACATGCTTTCCACCATATCTCTAGAGGTATTAGAAAAACGAACATTGTTTTTGAAGAAATCACAGTGGGCTAAGACATGAGCAACAATTAATTTATTTTGGATGAGGCTATTTCCATCGAGTAAAAACGCATAGCATGGATTGGAATTGATCACAAGCTCGTAAATCTTACTTAGCCCTAGATCGTATTGCAGCTTCATCCTATGAAAAGCCTTCCCGAAACTCCAATGGGAGAATCGGGTGGGCATTCCATACGCTCCAAATGTGTAGATAATATCTGCTGGACAAATTTCGTATCTCATAGGGTAGAAATCCAAACCAAACCCCTGAGCAATTTCAGTGATTTCAGCTATGGCACGTTCTAATTGCTTGTTATACTCTCCTGTCATCCTCAGTCCCTCCTATGATACGCCTTCTTCTATTCGATGACTAAAGAAGGTTTTCAAGGCATCATACACTTCGCCTTTTTCTCGAATGATGGCATAACGAAAACGTGGGTCCTTAATATGACGATAGGCGGACATCAAGGTCGAGCTGCGATTGTATTGATTCACTTCTCCATAGCCAAACATATTCGAACGCTCCATAAGCTCCTTGACTAATTTAGTGCAGCGCTCATTGTCTGAAGTTAAATTATCTCCGTCAGAGAAATGAAAAGGATAGATGTTAAATCTCTCAGGTGAGAAACGATGATCGATGATTTCCAACGCTTTGCGGTAAGCAGAGGAACAGATGGTTCCGCCACTTTCTCCCTTGGTGAAGAAATCCTCTTCTGATACTTCTTTTGCCTCTGTATGATGAGCAATAAAGACAATTTCCACCTTCTCGTACTTAGTTCTTAGAAAACGAACCATCCAGAAAAAGAAGCTCCGTGCTACATATTTTTCAAAAATCCCCATAGAACCAGAGGTGTCCATCATGGCAATGATCACCGCATTTGAATTGGGCTTGACGATCTCTTCCCAGGTTTTGAAGCGTAAATCCTCTATACTAATCTTTAATAAATTGCTCTTCCCTTCTAGGGCATTTCTTCGCACAGCTTCTAGCAACGTGCGTTTTTTATCGATATTCCCCATGAGACCTTTTTTACGAATATCGTTGAAGCGTATATCTGTGACGGTGATTTGATCACGCTCTTTTTGTTTTAAATTGGGTAATTCTAATTCTGAAAAAAGCATCTTTTCAAGCTGTTCAAAGCTAACCTCTGCCTCATAGTAATCTTTACCAGCCTGGTCCCCAGCCCCTTGACCTTTGCCTGGTCCCTGCTGAGGTGCTCCATCGCGGGCAACCACATCGCCGACTTTACTGTCACCGTTTCCTTGCCCTGCATGCTGTCTTTTGTTGTGATTATATCTAAATTTATATTCATCTAAGGAGCGAATGGGAATCTTGATGATCTGTTTCCCCTTAGATAAAATGACACTTTCTTCTGTGACTAAATCGGGCAAGTTCTGTTTGATTGCCTCTTTTACTTTTTCCTGATGCCTAGTCTGATCTTCATACCCTTTACGATGGAGGGACCAGTCTTCCTGTGATAAGATGAATAACGGTGAATCGCTCACTGGAAAACCCTCCTTTTTAATTCTTTTATTCTTTTCATCATCTATTTAACAAGCTTCCTACATAACGGAGTAAATCATTTGCGGAAGAAGCATTATAGCCATGCTCTTCAACAAGTCGATTGATCACTTCATTGATTTTCTTTAATTGATTCTCATCCGGTGTTTTGGCTGAAGTCGTAATCTTGACGACATCTTTCAAATCGGCAAATAGTTTCTTTTGAATCGCCTCTCTTAAGCGGTCATGAGTATTATAGTCGAATTTCTTTCCTTTTCTAGCATAAGCGGAAATACGAATCAGGATTTCTTCGCGGAAGGCTTTTTTCGCATTCTCTGAAACTCCAATTTGTTCTTCAATCGATCTCATGAGCTTCTCATCGGGGTCAAGCTCTTCCCCTGTTAATGGATCACGAATTTTATGCCAGTTACAATACGCCTCTACATTATCGAGATAATTATCCATCAAGGTCTTAGCCGATTCTTCATACGAGTAGACAAATGCCTTCTGAACCTCTTTCTTCGCAAGCTCATCATATTCCTTACGGGCAATGGAAATAAAGTTTAGGTATTTTTCTCGCTCATCCTTTGTTATGGAGGAATGGGAATCTAAGCCATCCTTTAATGACCTTAAAACATCCAGAGCATTGATATAATCATTTTCTGTATTGATCAGCGCGCTTGAAATACGGTTGATAACATAACGAGGATCGATCCCAGACATCCCTTCATCATGGAATTCATTACGCAATTCCTCAACATCAGCTAATTTGTAGCCTTCTACTACTTTGCCATCATAAAGCTTTAATTTTTTCAGTAAATCAACGCCTTGTTTTTTAGAATCCTTTAGTCTAGTGAGAATGGAGAAGATGGAGGCTGCACGTAAAGCATGGGGAGCAATATGGATATGACCAATATCGCTTTGTTTGATGAGCTTAGTGTAGATTTTTTCTTCTTCTGTTACAGATAAATTATATGGCACTTGCATGACGATCATTCTGGACTGTAGTGCTTCATTCTTTTTATTACTAATAAAGGAGCGATACTCCGATTCATTCGTATGGGCAACAATTAATTCATCCGCACTGATTAAGGCAAAGCGTCCTGCTTTGAAGTTTCCTTCCTGTGTGAGTGATAGGAGGTTCCAGAGAAACTTCTCATCACATTTCAGCATTTCTTGAAACTCCATTAGCCCTCGATTCGCTTTATTTAATTCACCGTCAAAGCGATACGCTCTTGGGTCGGATTCTGAGCCATATTCAGCAATAGTGGAGAAATCAATGCTTCCTGTCAGGTCGGCTATATCTTGTGATTTAGGATCTGATGGGCTAAATGTACCGATCCCTACTCGTTCTACTTCTGAGAGAAAGATACGTTCCACCGTGACATCTTCCATTCGATTCCCATACTTTTCTTGAACTAGCATCCTTGTATAGGGATTTAATTCACCCTCTATTTTTATTCCTATCTCCTGTTCAACCTCAGAACGGAGCTCATGAGGAATAAGCAATAAAGGTTCTTGGTGCATAGGACAGCCCTTGATGGCATACATGGCTCCCTCGTCGGTTCGTGAATAACGCTCCAAGCCCTTTTTCAACATAGTCACAATCGTTGATTTTCCTCCACTGACAGGTCCCATTAAGAGTAAAATTCTTTTTCTGACATCTAATCTCTTGGCGGCAGAATGAAAATATTCCTCAACCAAGCGCTCTATAGCACGATCTAAACCAAACATTTCACGACTAAAAAATAAATAATCCTTTGATCCGTCCTCTCTTACTTCAACTCCTGCACTCTTGATCATGTTATATACTCTTGAGTGAGCAGTCCCTGCGACCTTTGGATTCCTTTTTACAATTTCTAAATATTCTGAAAATGTACCTTCCCAACATAAACTTTCTTCATGCGAACGGTATTCCGCAATCTTTTTTAAGATATCCATGGGAGCCTCCTCTCATATTTCTCGCCAATTGTCCAGCTATCGAGTATTTCTCCCCTTTGTTGACCTGGGGTTTTATACTCAATATATTCAAGCAGAACCTTGATCATGATAAATACTTGTATAAGGCTTAATACAACTTATGCAGGAGGGCTCCATTCAGATACTTGTAATACGGATTATTATTTTTTAACAGCTACAAAACGTAATCGGCAATAATCAGCAAACCATTGACCTTCTTGAAATAGCTGTGGCTTCGTTAACTCAGCGGCACGTTGGATCACTTCTTCCCGCAGCTCGGGGCTTACAGACTGTACAAAATCTCCAGCGAAATTGCGAATCCAGTCCTCCACTCCACGAGGACAATCCTCCAGTAAGGTAGGTCTATCAAAATATAGGACATAGCGTACAGTAAATCCGCTTGCTTCTAACAGGCTGGTATATTCTCCGACACTTGGAAAATACCATGGATGATACACCTCTGATCGTTTTATGCCCTTTTCTCCGAGCGCCTGATAGAGAGCTTCAATAATCACGGCAACATTATCCTGCCCCCCAAATTCGGCAACAAATCTGCCACCTTGTTTCAGACAGTTAGCTACAGAATTGGTTACGGCGGAAGCATTTTTCATCCAGTGTAAAGCAGCATTAGAAAAAACAGCGTCCACTTTTTCATCTAATTGTAGGTGCTCTGCATTTTGTACCTGAAAATCTAGGTGAGAGTAGAGTCTTTGTGCCTCTTCGATCATATTTTCTGAAAAATCGATTCCAATCACTTTAGCTCCCTGCTGTGCTATTTTCTCTGTGAGATGTCCTGTACCACAACCAAGATCTAGGATTTGTTCTCCTTCTTTAGGTGCTAGAAGTTCAAGAATATCTTCTCCATATTTTGTTACATAATTAACGGTTGAATCATAGAATTGTGCTTTCCACTCATTTTTTGATATTTCTGCTCTCTCCACTATTTCCAACTCCTTCATATTCTCTATTTTTAATTACCAATATATCTTAGTTTCTATAAGCTTGTCTATCATTTTCAGAAAATTTCAAGTTTAGACAAAACAAAAAACCTATATCTATAGATGAACTGGAATCATAGATACAGGCTTTGTTGAACATATTCTTCCTAGTTTTAGTTTTCTAGTTACTCGTAGAAGCCTACGCTTTTTTCTTCTGTCTGCTATAGATATCGATCCATACGGCTAAGACTAAAATACTTCCTTTTACAATTAACTGCCAGAAGGTATCAATGTTCATGATACTCATTCCGTTATCCAGTGTCGCCATAACAAGAGCACCAATGATGGCTCCAGCAATGGTTCCTACTCCACCCATTAAACTTGTTCCACCAATAACACAAGCAGCAATCGCATCTAATTCCATCATCGTACCAGCTTGTACAGTCGCTGCATTAACACGTGCCACTAAGATTAGACCTGCAACAGCAGCAAGCGTATTACATAAAACGAAAACCAGCAGGATGCGACGCTTAATATTGATCCCAGAAAGGGAAGCTGCCTCAGGATTTCCCCCTATGGCATAAACTTGACGACCAAATACGGTATTCTTAGAAATAAAAGTGAAAATGATAGCCAAGAAGATAACCAGTATAAACGGTACAGGAATCCCTCGATATTGATTCATGAGGAAAACAAATCCTAAGATCAGTACGGCATACGCAACCATTTGGGCAATAGTGATTGGAAATGGGTTTACTTCAAATCCATACTTTACTCTCGAAGAGCGTTGACGCATAAGAACAAACGCCATAATAACCACAGCTATAATTCCTAAAATGATACCAATTGAAGGTAAAACATACGCTTGACCTACAGATTTTAATTCTGGAGAAAGAGGAGCAATGGTTTGGCTATTTGTGATCCCTTGTAATGCTCCACGGAAGATCAGCATGGAGCCGAGTGTGACAATGAAGGCGGGAACAGCCCGATAAGCAACCCACCAGCCTTGGATCAGTCCAATTAACGCTCCGAGCAAAACGGTAGCGATGATGACAGGAATCGTGTTCCATTCCAACCAGACATTGAGGATAGCGGCAACTCCTCCCGTTAGACCCACAAGCGATCCTACAGATAAGTCAATTTGTCCTGCTACAATAACCATCACCATTCCAATCGCGAGAATGGAGGTAACAGACATTTGGAGGAATAGGTTAGATAGGTTTCGTGGCGTCAGAAATGCATCGCTTAAGAAGGAGAATAGAATCCAAATCGTTAATAACGCTCCTATCATGGTATATGCACGCATATCCATTTTGAACCATTTCAATTTTCTTTCATTCGTTGTCGTATTTAATTCAGTCTTCGTTGACATGAGACTCATCCTTTCTTTCCACCTGTAGCTACGTGCATGATTTTTTCTTGAGTCGCTTCTCTATAATCAAATTCACCGGCAAGATGACCTTCTGACATGACGAGAATACGATGACTCATCCCTAGCACTTCTGGCAGCTCAGAGGAAATCATAATTATTGCTACACCTTGTTTGATTAATTCGTTCATAATATTATAGATTTCAAATTTGGCTCCTATATCAATTCCACGAGTCGGCTCATCCAAAATGAGCACCTTAGGCTGAGTCATGAGCCACTTCCCTATTACCACCTTTTGTTGGTTTCCTCCACTCAGGGTCCCTACAACGGTTTCCACTGAATTGGCTTTCACCTTCAATGATTGAATATACTCATTTCCCTTTTGAATCTCTTCATTCTTATTAATGGAACCCCAGGACGATATACTTCTCAGACTCGACATCGTCACGTTACTCTTAATATCCATATTTAACACAAGCCCAAATTTTTTACGGTCCTCTGATACAAGCGCTAAGCCATGCTGGATTGCTTTTTCTGTGCGATCCATTTTCACTTGTTTTCCATCAATGTGGACTTCTCCGTCGCTCTTTCCTCTATAAGCTCCAAATAAACTCATCACTAGTTCTGTTCGACCTGATCCCATCAAACCAGAAATACCAAGAATTTCTCCTTTTCTAACTTCAAAGTTAGCATTGTGAATGACTTTCTTTCCTGGTTGATCTGGATTCCAAACATTGTAGTTTTTAACGGATAGGACAACATCCCCTAGAATGGGTTCTATTCGTGGAAAACGATCCTTAATCTCGCGTCCCACCATAAGAGAGATGACTTTATCCTCAGTCAATTCTGAGGTCGGATAGCTAGCGATCGATTGTCCATCCCGTAACACTGTGACGGTATCACAGATATCAAAAACTTCATTTAGTTTGTGTGAAATATAAATACAAGTAACTCCTTTTTGTTTGAATATTCGCAAAATATTAAGTAGGATTTTCACTTCTTGCTCTGTTAAAGCAGCCGTCGGTTCATCTAGAATTAATATACTCGCCTTTTTCGCCAGAGCTTTGGCAATCTCCACTAATTGCTGTTGCCCTATTCCTAGAATCCCTGTTATGGTTTCTGGGCTAACTCCCTTAAGCCCCACTTCTTGTAACCATTTTTCACTCTCGGCATAGAGTCTATTTTTATCGATGACACCAAATTTGGAGGGTTCATTTCCTAGAAAAATATTCTCCCCTACCTGCATTTGCTTAACGACCGTTAACTCTTGATAAATAATGGCGATCCCTGCTTCTTCTGCATCCTTTACGTTTTTGAAGCTTTTCACTTCTCCATTGATGAGAATCTCTCCATCGTACGTTCCCTTAGGATACAGGCCACTTAATACCTTCATTAGGGTCGACTTTCCCGCTCCGTTCTCTCCACATAAGGCATGAACTTCCCCCTTCTTTACTGAGAGCGAAACATTGCTTAGGGCTTTGACACCCGGAAATTCTTTGGTTATATTCTTCATTTCTAATGCGACAGTCATGGTTCTCCTCCTCCCTTTAAAAAAAGTGGAACAGAGGTTATTCTGTTCCACTTGCCGTTCCCAACTTCCTTACACCTTATTTCTTGTACACGTCTTCTTTGCTGTGGAAACCATCGGCAATAATCGTGTCATCTAGATTTTCCTTTGTTACAGCAATCGGATCTAATAGAATGGAAGGAACATCGATCTTTCCATTATTGACAACCTTATCTGCACCTGGATCTTGCCCTTGAGCCATTTTTACTGCTAATTCAGCGATTTTCTCTGCTAGTAGCTTAATAGGCTTATAGACGGTCATAGATTGAGTTCCCTCTACAATACGTTGAGTTGCAGCTAATTCTGCATCCTGACCAGACACAGGAACTTGACCTGCTAATCCTTGAGCCGCTAAAGCTTGAATAACTCCACCTGCTGTTCCATCATTGGCAGCAACAATCGCATCAATGTTGTTCTGGTTCGCAGTTAAAGCGTTCTCCATATTAGATAAAGCGTTTGCAGGATTCCAGTCTTTTGTCCATTGCTCATAGACTAATTTAATATCTCCACTATCAATAAGAGGCTGTAGAACATTCATGGCACCCTTTTTGAATAATAATGCATTATTATCTGTATCAGACCCACCGATATACACATAATTTCCTTTTGGAGCTAGCTTCGTGATCGCTTCCGCTTGCATTTCACCTACACGCTCATTGTCAAAGGATACATATAAGTCCACATCCGAATTTCTAATCAAACGGTCGTAAGAAATGACTTTAATTCCCTCTGCGTGTGCCTTCTCAACGATGGCAGCAGATACATCAGCATTATTAGGTACGACAACAAGGATGTCTACCCCTTGGCTGATAAGGTTTTCAGCTTGGGCTAATTGTTTGGTATCATCTCCATTCGCTCCCTGAACAAGAACTTCAGCCCCTAATTCTTCTGCTTTTGCTACAAAGTAATCACGATCTCTTTGCCATCTCTCTTCAGCAAGAGTAGATAAAGAAAATCCAATTTTAATCTTTTTGTCAGATGCTTGTTCGCTATTGTTATTGGCAGCATCTCCAGACGAGTTAGAAGGAGTAGCATTATCTCCCGTTGAACAAGCAACAAGTGAGAATACCATGGTTAAAATAAGGCATAGCATAAATAATTTGCTGATCTTCATTTACTTTCAACCCCTCTTTTTATTTAATTGTTTTCTACATGTTTAATGTATCATGGATTTATACCTTTATTTTTCTAAAACATCTGCACTTTTTTGTAATCACTAGCACTATTTTAAGCGCTTTCATAAAACGTTTTCATTTTGTGCTACTCTTTTGTGCTACTTTTTAAGATTTTCTCGTGCTTTGGCTTTTTCTCTACTATCTTCTACCCTTCGTTTCTGTTTAGCAGCTTATTCTTATATTGTGTAGGAGATACACCACATGTTTTCTTAAACACACGGCTAAAATAGTTGGGATCACGATAACCTACTTCATAAGCGACTTCTTTTAGGCTCAATTTTCCTTGCCAAATCAGATCCTTTGCTTTTTGTATGCGACACTGGGTCAGGAAATCAATATAACTGATATCAAATTCATCCTTAAACAGCTTACTGATGTAATAAGGACTCAGATTAACTTTTTCAGCGATCATTTCTAAGGATATATCTGTCGCCGAGTTCTGCACGATATACTGTTTTATTTTTTGTGCTACATCCGTTTCTGAATAATGTTTCAGCGCGAGAATGGATTTGGAGATGTTTTCAATCTTACACGTTGCTTCAGTTCTTAATTGCTGATAATGACTAATCTGAGTAGAGAAGTACGGCTTCTCCAAGTGAAAACCCATTTCCTCCAGAATACGAAAAATGACTAAAAACAGCTCATGAATCCTCTGCTGTGCTTCCAGAACACTTTTTTGCTCCTTTTGAAAATATTGAATGAGGAATAGGACCTGCTGAGTCACCTCTTCCCAATTTCCTGTGCGAATTTCTTCTAGAATTTGTTTTTCGATGCGTAACAGTATCTGCGCGCTCTGTTCCGACTTGTTAACCAAATCCTCATAAAAACAAAATTTAGCAGGTAATTCTAGTTCTACTGAAGCAAGCAAAGCCTCATGATACGAATGCTTCAATTCATCAAAGCTTTTGTATACACCGCCAATCCCCACAAATAATTGAATCGCAGGATAGTGCTGAGCAAGCTGTAATAGAGCACGAGCGAGAAGAGAGGCTTGTAAACGGTAAGAGCCTTGTGTCTTGTCCCAAAAACAAATGATCGGGATTTGACTGCCCGACATCGCTCCAATCCACCCTTTTCCATGCTGTGAAAACTTTCTTTTTAATGTGAGGTAGAATTCATCCATATTAGGCCCTTCAACGATTCCTTTTTTCGGTGAATAAAATAAAACCATGGTGTAAAATAAATCGGTCGTCTGGATTCCTAATATATCCATACTTTCTTGTAAATGGACCTCATGCACATGATCAAATAACAATTGAGTAACCAAATCTGTTTCTAAGATCGGCATCAAAAACTGAATTTGCTCCTGTACTTTATTCCAGTCTTTTTCCTCTCGTTTTTTCTGTTCAATCTCATGGATCACCTTATGAATAGTAGAAACAATATCATCCTTTGGACTAGGCTTCACTAAATAGTCCTTCACGCCTAAACGCAAGGCTTGTCTAGCATAGTCAAATGTATCGTAGGAAGAAACAATAATAAACGTGATCTGATCATGTTTTTTCTGGATAGCTTCAATTGCCCCTAAGCCATCAATACCAGGCATTTTGATGTCCATGAGGATTAAATCTGGCTGATACTGCTCCGCCATTTCAATCGCCTGTCTGCCATTTTCAGCCTGTCCGATCACTTCAACCTCGGTAATCTCCGTTTCTATTATCTTTTGGAGAGCGATTCTTTCAATTTCTTCATCGTCGACGATGAGTATTCTAGTCATGTGTCTTTCCCCCTTTAAACAATCGCAATGTGATACAGGTTCCTTCTCCTTCGACACTGCTCATTTCCATAACATCTTCTCGTTGATAGAAGAGGGCTAATCTTCTAGTGGCATTTGAAATCCCAATTCCTGAACCATGGCTGGTTCCTCCCGTTCTTTCTCCCTTGGCTAATGCCTGCTTGATTTGCTTCATTTTTTCTGGTGGGATTCCAGGACCATTATCCTCAATCTGAACCTCGACCCATTCTGCTTGGTCTGTCACCCGAAGGATGATTCGTCCTCCCTCCTCCAAGGGCTCAATAGCATGAATAAAAGCATTTTCTACAAACGGTTGTAGGATCATCCCTGGCATTTGAATTTGCTCTACATCTGCTTGAATCTCGATTTCATACGCTAGACGCCGTGGAAATCGGGCTTTGAGGATTTGAAAGTACTTTTCGATGACGTGAAGCTCCTCCTGTAACGAAACAAGCCGATCTAAGTCTCGCAGGTTATACCGAAATAATCCTGCAACGATAGAAATGAGATTACTTGTTTCCTCTGCTCCCTCTAAATACGCTTTTTTAGAGAGGGTATTTAAGGTATTGAACAGAAAATGCGGATTGATTTGCGCTTGTAGGCTTTTTAACTCACTTTCTCTTAGCAGTAATTGATGCTCCTGAAGTTCCTTTTCTAGCTCTGCTTTGTTCTTTATTTCATGAATCAAATTCTTAATATTCCCTCTCATCTGATCAAAGGTTTCCGCCAGAAAAGAGATTTCATCGCTTGTCCGTATATTAATCTCCTCGTCAAAATTCCCCTTCGAAACCTCTTTCGCTGCTCGAGTCAAGATACCAATAGGGCGAGTAATCCCAGCGGAAAACCAGAAGGAAAATAGCAGGATCAGCATCACCACAGCGACAAAAGCCCACATTCCTATTTTCCCTAAATTGATGCTTTGTCCGATCAAGGAAAGGTATACCTTTTCTGAGGAATGAAGCTCGGTCCGAATTAAAGATAGAGTTGCCTCAGCAACGAAATCAGAGATCTGTATCGCTTCATTAAAATGATACGAAGCTTCCACATCATTTCCTACTTGGTACGCACGCAGCGCTAGATCCATTGATTCTAATTGACTTTCAAATAGATGAACATAATTCATTAAGGAAACATGATTTTGTTGATTGGATAAGGGGAGAACAAGCTCCTTAGCTTCAATGAGAGCATCCCGACTGCGTTGAAAATGAGTATAATTTCTAACCGTTGGGTCCATCATGTAGCTGTTTAATTCTTTGACCGCCTTTTGACTGGCTGTAAGCGTTTGATTTAAAGAGAGGTATCTTTGTAATATTTCATTATAATTATGAATGGATTGCTGATTAAAATAACTAATAATAATCCAAAAGCTTCCCATAAACAAAAGCATCATAAGTGACAGAAGAATAATTTTACTCTGGATGGTTTTCATTTTTGAACCTCTGGATATTTTGCCTGAATCGTAATCGGAGTATGGTATCTAGATTTAAGCGGCAGGTTCTCCCCATTCAACCATTGCAGCATGAGCTGGACACTTTTTTGCCCCATCATCTTGGGATCTTGTATAAGGGTCGCATCTATGATTCCCTGCTGCAATAAACCAATCACCTCAGGGGTATCACCAAAGGTAAAGATGTGAAATTGATCCAACTTGGCTCTGCTGCGTATCGCTTTAACAATTCCTGCTCCATCATCCGCCGCTAACCCGACAAAGGCTTTCATATCTGGATGGCGATTTAACAGCTCATTCGTATTTTCGAAAGCCTGAATCCTGCCTTCTTTTTCTGTTGCCAGCTCAATCAGCTGAATATGTTCTGAGTCAGCCAGTGTCTCCTTCAACCCTTGCAAGCGAAGAATCTGATCACTGCTGGAGCGATTTCCCACAATAACTCCTATTTTCCCTTGTCCTTGAACAGCCTCTGTAATATGAGAACCAAGCAGCTTTCCTGCTTGCAAATGATCCGTACCTACATAGGCTTTTCGTAAGCTATGAGGGGCATCTACTGAGATGGTGATCACAGGGATTCCTTTCGCTGTTGCTTTGTTGATCACTTGATTGAAATCAGGATGATCGATGCCTATAGTGATAATTCCATCTACTTTTGAAGCGATCGCTATTTCCACCTGGCGTACCATCTGATCTAAGGCGCCCTTTTGAGCGGTACTATAAACCATACTTACTTCCTGACGTTCTGCTTCTTCCTGCACTCCTTCATTGACAGCATGGGTCAAATGATTGCCTAGTTCAGGTACAATTAGAGCCAACCTATATTTGGTTTTCTCTGGCGTGGAAGCATAGATACGCTCTGCGGAAGATTGATAGAATAGATTTAGATAAAAAAAGGTATAGATCGAAGCCGTTATAAATCCAATTACAAAAATGAACATAAAAAATTTTCTCATTAGGATCTACCTCTTTAGTAGTAGTCTATGTGCTCTGAAACAACTAGACAAATGACCTAGTACCCATAAGTATAGCTTGATTACATAAAAAAAACCACCTCCTCCTTTGAGCATCCAATGGAAAAAGTGGTACATTATACCTATATTTTCTACTTTATCTTCATTGCTCTACATAATCTAAAATCGCTGTGATAAAGACCTTCCCCGCGATGATCATCGCCCTTTCATCCACATCAAATCGAGGATGATGATGAGGATAGGTCGCCTTAATATCTGGATTCCCTCCACCTACTAAGAAGAAGGAGCCTGGAATTTTTTCAAGATAATACGCAAAATCCTCCCCTCCATCAGCGGCACCATTTTAGTTACATTCTCCTCACCGAGTAGGGTCTTGGCGATTCGTTCGATTCGTGCCGTTTCAGGGGGATGGTTCCATACAGAAGGATATCCTTGTAGATAATTCACCTTCGCTTCTGCTCCAAATGTTTCACAGGTTGCTTTAGCGATTTGAGCAATTTCCTTTTGAATCATTTCCCTTACATCTGCATCAAAGGTTCGGACAGTTCCTTTCAAATAAGCGGTATTAGGGATGACATTAAACGCATTTCCACTATGAAAGGATCCCACTGTTACTACAGCAGGCTTTAATGGATCGACCTTACGGCTCACAATCTGTTGCAGGTTTAAGACAAGCTGGCTTCCCACAACGAGAGAGTCTACCGTCTGATGGGGTGTCGCTCCATGTCCTCCCTTTCCTGTAATTTCAATTTCAAATTCATCAGCAGCGGCTAAGATATAGCCTTCATTTAAGCTGACCTGCCCATAAGGCTCCGTCGACCATACATGAGCCCCATAAATCACATCGACTCCATCCAGACAGCCATCCTCTATCATTGGCTTCGCTCCGCCCGGCGCTAATTCCTCAGCAAATTGATGGATAAAGACAACATTTCCTGCTAGCTGTTCCTTCACCTCACTTAATACTTTGGCTACACCTAGAACAGAAGCCGTATGAATATCATGACCGCAGGCATGCATCACACCAGGAACCCTTGATTTATAAGACACTTCTTTCTCATCTTGAATCGGAAGGGCATCAAAATCAGCTCTAATCGCAACAGTCTTACCTGGTTTCCCTCCACGGAGTAAGCCAACAACTCCTCTGCCTCCTACCTTCGTTCGGACTTCAATTCCTAAAGCCTCTAAATACTGAGCAATTTTTTCAGGTGTTCTCTCCTCATGAAATGACAGCTCAGGATACATATGTAAATCTCTTCGAAAATCAACAAGCTCTGGATAGATTTCTTCTAATCTTTGAAACAATGATTGTTGCATCTTCACTCCCCCATTATCTTAAAAATGGTGATCACAGTCGCTATTCATCTATATCTAGTCTACTATCATTATAGTAGAAAAATAACTATTTAGGAATACGAAAAAAGAAAGTTAGCCTTGAAAAGCAGATAGCATATAATCCAGAAATAGCTGCTTCGGTTTCGATGACTCTTCGAACATACGGCTTGTAAATACCGTAACGATTTCAAACTCAGGGACAATTATAATGTAGTTCCCTCCATAACCTGATGCATAAAACACCATAGGTCCCGTTTCTTGTTCTGCACGATCTGACAACACCCACCAATGATAACCATATATATTCGAGTGATCATCAATGGAAAATCTAGGTTTGATAGATTCTTCTATCCACGTTTCCGATAGGATTTGTTTTGAACCCCAACTTCCCTTATTCAAAAATAAAGAACCGATTTTCAGCATATCAATTGCTTTCATAGACAAGCCAAAACCACCATTACAAATGCCCTGATTGTCTGTAAGCCAACGATAATCTCTAATATCTAGATAACCAAACAAATATTTTTGGGCAAATGAACTAGCATCCATCCCACTAGCCTTTTGTAAGATGGAGCTCAATAAATGAGAATATCCGCAGCAGTAATTCATAGATTTTCCGGGATCATTCTCAACCTGCCTGTTAAGAATATATTTGATCCAATTTTTACTCATTTGCATCTCTTTATTATTATTCCAGCTTAATCCCGCCGTCATGGTTAGTAAATGTTCTATCGTTATGACCAACTTTCTTTGGTCAGTACCCGACTTATGCAACTCCGTAAAGTAATTTGCAATAGGAACATTCACATTTTCAATGAAACCTTTTTGTATTGCTATACCAATCAAGGCAGATAACACACTTTTAGTTACAGAATAGATGGCATGTTGTTTTTTACTCATCTTATTATTCTTATAGTATTCTAAAATGATTTTGTTTTTATGAAGGATGAGACAACTATCAATTTTTTCGTTCTTAATTTTCTTCATAAATCCATCAATCATGCTTTGATTCACATATTTGTTTGTTGAATTAACCGGATCAAGATAAGTAAACTGAGTCATTATAGAACTCCTTTTTTATCAATCTTTTTTCCATTGAAAGGCTTCAAGCTCATGTATCAATTCTGATGATCTGTAATTGACTCCTGCTCTTTCTCGATTATTTTATTCTCAACATTCAGATCTACTTCTCCTTTTTTCAATGAACAACTAACAAGTAATATCATGATAAGAAATACCATGAGCATTCTCATTCTTTAATCATCCTTTTATTGTTATAATATCTATAAACATCCTCAATAACTTTATATTTCTATAATCCAACATAACTTTCCTACCTGCATGATCAAATTAAATCTATCTTTTAATAATGATGGTTATTGAAGACTCTTCGAACTTCCAGAAAAGAGCAAGCATACAGAAGATCAAAAAAGGAAAATAGAAAAAATTTAGGGAGGATGTTAGAAAATGAAACGAAGCGTCAAAATCCTACTCATCTTATTATCTGGCAGCCTTTTACTAGCTAGTTGCCTATTATTTTTTCTAGGTATACAATCTCTCTTAAGCATTCAAATAGGAGTACAAGAAGAACATCAAAATCTAACGTGGACAGAAAACATTTATTTTGACAATGATTCACAGAGATATGTCTATTCCGGTACTTGGACATGGGATCAGCTTACCGCTTCGGAGCCTTACGACCTGATCGGCGTCACGACCAACGCAAAGGAGAAATTGCCAATCTCAGAAGTGATGATAAAAGGTTATGATGAAGAAGGGAAGCTAACTGCCTTCTACTCTACTATTACGGGAGAAAGATCTGGTGCTATCCAATTAGCAACTCCGCCTACTAATCCTGAAGGAATTGCCTTTTGGATTGATGAGTCCCTTGTAAGAAGAGGAAATGTCACTGTCTTCTTAGATAGTTATACAGGGGCTAACGACAAGGAGAAGGTATATCTCCAATATCAGCAGATCCATCCCGAGTCTGCTTTTTCTACTAAGAGTGTAGTAGTAAAAGAAGGCGGTGGATTCCACTTTGATTTCAATCAAGAGATGCCACGGATCTCTTCTTATACCTCGCCGGGCAGTACGAGATAAATAAAAAAAGACTCCAAGGCGATGAGATCATAGCACCTTGGAGATCAGCTTCCATAACAAATTTATTTAGATTCGAATTTATTCTATATACATGGCATGGATGTACCTATCCTTGCTTCCATACCGCTAGAGCAAGCATTAGCCAGCCTATAAGAAAGGCAACTCCACCAATCGGAGTGATCGCACCTAACCATTTAATCCCTGTTACACTTAGTATATACAAGCTTCCAGAGAAGAAGAGAATGCCCACAAAGAAAGACCATCCTGCCCAATTAATCATAGTAGATCCTGCTAGCCACTGAGCCACGATCCCTACTGCAATTAAGCCAAGAGCATGAATCATATGATAGTGGACTGCCGTATTATAAATCGCCAGCATATCTGTCGTTAGCTTATTTTTTAATCCATGCGCACCAAAAGCCCCTAGAGCGACGGCTAAGAACATATGAATGCTTCCTAAGAATATAAAGAGTTTAAACAACAACGATCTCCTCCTGTCCCATCTCTATCAACGAATATGTAAGGTATCTTACTTTTTATGCAGCCAGCCTACAGGTTGCTTTTTTTGACTTCCAATACTATACTGACCATTTTTCTCCACTATGTCAAATTTTTCACGCGGTTTTCCGTAGATGTTCTGCTGAATCACTTCAATATATTCTTCTTCTACTTTAGTGATAACCGCCACATGACCATAGGTCGAGTCCTGAAAAACAAGAATATCGTTTACCTCTGGTTTTTCTCCCTGACCATTATAATACTGATACAAATCTCTCTCTGCATTATACGCACCATGAGGGAGTGTGAGGTTAAAAAAATCTCTAGCATGTCCGTATACCTCTGGCATTTTATGGTCTAGCGCATCATGGTAAAATCGTTTGATAAATTCAACACATTGCCATTTCTGACCATAGTAATACCCTTCTGAGCTATAATGCTTACCGTAGCTTTTTTCATAGATCGGTCCATTATAATAGACCGGAATGCCTAAATACGAATCCACTTCCTTGCCAATGGTGTCTTGATCTTCAAACCAAGAAGTAACCATAAGCCCTACTATGAGAATGAATGTGATGCTCAGCAAGATATACTTCTTTCTCATTCAATTCACCTACCAAGTTCAGCGTTCGTATTCCGATTCTTTACAGGAAGATCATTGTACCATTATAGAAAAGCTTTAATCTTCGGAAATACCTTAAGAGCGGTGTTATAGAAAACATCTTCATGATACTCGACAGGGATCAATTCCTTCACAAATTGGATATATGCTTGATAGGCACAAGAGGCCAATCCGTGCCAAATATAAACTTCTGATAACAATCTGTATAGACAAGTGCGTGCCTTACATGAGCAAAAAAGAGGGGGGAATCCTTCAAGCGTTGTACCTTCGCTCCATCTCCCACAATTAACCCAGACAGATCTGCATACATATTTCGATTCTTGTAAAGCACTTCCGCTCCATCTAAGACCCAGGGATCTCCAAAATGAGCCATCATAAAATTGATCTCTCTATATTTCACCGCCACTTCATCTAAGGTTAAAGGATGAGAATATTTTAATAATCCTCGCTCCGAATATGTATCACCTGTATGAAAGACAACAGGTAGCTTATATTTCATTGCCAGTTCATAGATAGGCTTATACACCTCATCATAGGCATAGAAAGGATAATATCCTAAATAAATCTTAAGCCCCACCACATTTTTCTTCTGTACCTCAAGTTCCAATCTTTTTAAAGCTTCTGGATCAGCATCATAGGGGTTTATACCCGCACAATAAACAATATTATATGGAAGTTTATCCAAATCCATTCCCATTGGAGTAAGAGTAGAAGGGTCTGGAAACCCACCCTTCTCTATCTCCGTTAAACCCATACCGATACCTAGGACAACTTGATTCTCCTTATATTCTTTGACGATTCCACGAACCGAATAATCAACGAAGGATACATCAGAGGCAGTTTTTCTAAATTCTGCAATATTTGAAAAATGCATATGAGCATCAATGATTTTCATTCTATTCCTCCTTTAGTTATCTTCAGCACCCGTATGGGAGCTAGGTTTGATCCTGCTTTATCTATTGATTGAATTGTAATAGTGCGTATAGGCATCAACTACATTTTGATCCATAAAATCCTTCATTTCAAGAGGGTAATAGGCGATTCTTTTGTTTCTTTCCGATTTTTTAATTTCGATTGTTAATGAAAATATATGAAATACCATGCGTTTTAGCACTCCTTTTGTTTCTTTTTTGTCCTTCAGGTCTCCACTATCACCTGTGCAATGAATTCAATTTTAGGGCTAATAAAAAATACGATCATCATTTATAAAACCTCCTTTGCTTATTTTTGAAAACCAATATTAGAATCGATAATTTTGAACTTCACTAAGATAACGCATTGTTTCAGATTCTCTGATTTTTTCAAGCTTTTTAATGTCTAAAGATTTTTTACTTGATTCATTAAACCTTACTTCAATGGAAACCGAAAATATTTGAAATACCATCACGCATCCCCCCTTTCTAACCTTGTACTAAGTTTTTGAGAACATAAAAAACCACCTGAAAATCCCAGATGGTTCTCATATTCATATATAAATACCAAAAAATGGCACATATACCCGATAATAAAACCATAGGTAACTTTCACAACCTATGGTTGGGTATTCAAAATAAACAAATCAAGTGAGTATTCAAACAAGAATCCTACACAAGACGTTCCAACGAAGGTTGTGTCACTATTAAATTAAGTTGAGCTGACTTCATTCCTACAACAATATGTGTTTGAATTAACATCATCATGTTCATAACAACCTCCTTCTTTTGATTTGGTAACAATTACTAATGTTGTTACTTTGACATTATATATCGCCTGAAATTATTTGTAAATAGGTATTTTCATTTTTCTTATTCTTGTTCCTTTACATGCTTTCTAATATATAGGTAGCCCGCTCTGTTTCAATCACCATATGCTGAGCATCCTCTTTCAGCTGTATCTGCTCTGTCCAAGGAATTTCATAGACATTCAAGGGTACATGTGCTTGACCTTGATCACTCTGAATCGTTCCTTCTCCATGGAGCAATACCGCATCCTTCGCTACATATCCTTCTGGATCCTTTTGCTGAAGATGACCGATAGACACTCGATCTAGATGCAGTTGGATACGGTCTACGTCCCCATCCTCTTGTTTGGTAATGCGTAAGGAATGATGCAGATGCGATTCTAACCAGCCAGTGACTTGTTCAATGTCTCTCAAGCTTATCTTCCTCCCTTCTCTACTCATTCCTTATATTTTCTAATCTAGTTCTAGAATATACCTTAGAGATGGAGAATCCGAATCTGTTACTCTTTCTTCCCGCCGCAGGATTGTCGGATGATAAGATCAGGTTCTATTAAGACAGATTGCGCCTCTTCCTTATGAATAATCTGGGATAATGTGAGTGCCGCTTTTTCACCGATTTGTCTGCTCTCCTGCCGTATCGAAGAAAGCGAGGGTGTCAGATAGCGACTAAGCAGGATGTCATCACAACCTACAATAGCGATATCCTCCGGCACTTTTAGACCCTGCTCACGTAAAGCATCCAAAACCCCTAGCGCCATCATATCTGATGTAACAAATAAAGCGCGAGGGTAATAATTGGTCTGGAGAATTTCTTTCATCGCCCGATAGCCGCTTTCTTTATAAAAATCTCCGTACTTAATCCAATTCTCCTTCACATTCAGCCCATACTTAGCCAGTGTCTGACGAAAGCCCAGTACGCGTTGGGTTGTGACGATAGAAGAAGGAATTCCTCCGATAATGCCGATATCTCGATACCCCAGCTGATAAAAATGATCGACTACAAGTTCGGAAGCCTTCACATTATCTGTCATGATATAATGAGTGTTTTGACCAAAAAGCTGGATATCTACCGTGATACAAGGAATTTCACTCTCCACTAGATGATAAATCGAAGGCTCTAATTCCTCTCCTCCAATAATGATGCAGCCATCTACTTGAAAGTGCCGACATCTAGCGTAGTAATCTTCTCCATCCTCTGTAAACTTCTCATTGGAAAAGAAAAGAAGATCATACCCTAACGAACCAATCTTCTGTTTAAAAGCATTGATCACCTCTACGAAGAATGGATGATTTAAGCTAGCATTCAGCTTACCAGCATAGATTACTCCTATCACATTCGTTTTTTTCTTAGCTAATGTTTGCGCGGAGTATGTTGGCTGGTAGCCTGTCTGTCTAATCACTTCTTGCACTTTTTTTTGCGTTTCTTCACTTATTCCACTGTAGTTATTTAAAATTTTTGAAACGGTAGATTTTGAAACACCCGACATTTTCGCAATATCTGAAATGGTAATTTTCATAAAAATAGGTTCCCTTCTTGCTTTATACTAAATTCAAGCTCTGGACTAAGCTCTCGATGTTTTAATTTTTCACTGCTCCTTGTGTTAAGCTGGAAATAAACAAACGGTTAAAAGCAAGGAAAACAATGACCAATGGGAGGGTAGACCAAAACGTCCCTGAAAGAATTTTACCATAATCTAAACTTCTTGTATCTCCTGCTAAATTACGAATGACGATGGCAATGGTCTGCACTTTTTCCTGTTTTAACACTGTAACAGGTAATAAAAACTCATTCCAATTTGCCATAAATGTAATAATCCCTAGTGTAGCAAAGGCAGGTAGGATGATAGGAACAACGATATTCCAATAGACTCTGAAATAAGAGCAGCCATCTATTTTAGCTGCATCTAACAGTTCGTCAGGTACACCATCCTGTATATATTGCCTCATCCAAAAAA
This sequence comes from Caldalkalibacillus mannanilyticus JCM 10596, assembly GCF_000615945.1. GTDB lineage: Bacteria > Bacillota > Bacilli > Caldalkalibacillales > JCM-10596 > Bacillus_AT > Bacillus_AT mannanilyticus. The sequence continues at coordinate 36,993 of NZ_BAMO01000019.1, read as the reverse complement.
TCCCGAAGGCACTAGCAAGACCTGGCACGATGATCGCCCTTAAATCATTCATCCAGCCTAATTTCGTAATAATATAAAAGGTGGGTACTAAGCCTAATTGAGGAGGAATCATCATCGTGATGAGGATGAGAGCGAACAAAACATTTTTGAAGGGAAACTTCAATTTAGCAAAAGCAAAACCAGACAAGGAAGAAAGGAACAGAACTCCTATTGTTACCGTTGTACAAACAATCAGGGTATTAAGTATAGCTGAAAAAAACGGTGTTGAATCTATCACACTTTGAAAGTTAATCCAAGCATATTCTCCTGGTATTATTTTAGGAGGAAAGCTATTAATCGCACTATTATGATGAGTTGCCATAATAAACATCCAATAAAAAGGAAACAAAGAAATCAAGGCTCCAAGTACTAAGAAGAGATAAATCAACAGCTTCGACAAGGAAAAGCCTTTTGCTCCGACTTCATGATGACCTTTTTTCATTAGGCATTCCTCCCTTTTTTCGTCCGTCCCAAGAGATTAACAATCGATAAATTAATAATAGATAAGCTCAGTATTAACAGAAATAAGAACACGGCTGTGGCAGATGCCGTTCCAAAGGCTGGATTGGCTAGTATGAAAGCATCCCGATACAAGTAGACCGCCACCGTTATTCCCTCTGCTCGTACACCTGTGAAGATCAGAGGCTCGACAAAGACAAGCAGAGCTCCAAGCGTAGCAAAAAAGACAGTAAACATAATGAAAGGCTTTAGCAAGGGAATGCTAATATACAGAATTTGCTGCCACGTTTTGGCTCCATCGATCTTCGCCGCTTCATACAGATCACCTGGGATGCTTTGTAGGCCTGCGAGGTAAATGATTGTATTATAACCCACCCATCTCCAAAAAATCATCGCAGAAATGGCTATTTTGGCTCCCCATTCAGACGAGGTCCACATGATCGGATCAATATCTAAAGCTTGTAAAATCCCGTTGATTAAACCCGTAGATTGGTTACTAAATAAGATACTAAAAATAACAGCAACAGCAACAATGGAAGTAATATACGGTAAAAAATAAGCGGTTCTAAATACATTTCGAAAACGAATCAGAGCTGAATTTAGAGCAAATGCCAAAATAATCCCAATGATTAATTGAGGTACTGTACCCATAATGCCAATCAGCACTGTATTCGAAAGTGCCTTCCAAAACAAAGGATCATTAAAAATGATTTCAAAATTTTTAAATCCTACAAATTCCTTCACTGGAGCTAATCCATTCCAACGATGAAAAGCCAAATGAAAGCTATAATAAATTGGAAAAACACTAAAAATCGCAAATAAAATAAAAAATGGCGAAATAAATAGGTACCCATTCAAGCTTTCTTTTCTGCTGTCTGTTAGCCACGGCTTTTTCTTGACCAAGGGTTCATTCTCTACGACTGTCTTTGAATGCAAAAGGATTCCCTCCTTCTTCTTTTCAGAGGGGGCTGACTTAATGAAAGAGACTGCCCCCGCTATTTTTCTCTCATTTTAAGTAAAAGGATCCACCTTGATATACTTAACGTCCAAGTTGAGATTTCACTCGATCAATGGCTTCTTTCCACTCTCGGTCAGAATCTGATTGGTTGAGCAGCACATTTCTTAAAGCATCCAGTATTTCATCCTGTACGGTAGAGAAATAAATCCCCAAATATTTAGGAACGACCCGTTCGGCTGCTCTCGTATACACCTCATTCGTTACATTCCCTACAAAATAATCTGGGTCAACCACTTCATTGACAAATTCTTCTTTGACATAAAGCTCAGGTATAGCAGGAAATAATCCATATTCCTTAAAGGAACGCAGCTGATTCTCAGGAAGAGTTAACCAAGCGATAAACTTATAGGCTTCTTCTGCATTCTTGGACTGCTTGGGAATGGTTAAGAAAGAGCCTCCCCAGTTTCCTGCACCCTCAGGCATGTCAGCGATCGCCCATTTCCCCGCAGCATCTGGAGCATTACTCATAATGACTCCCTTCATCCAAGCAGGAGATAATAACACGGCAAAATCTCCATTGTTCATCGCAGCCCCCCATTCAGGAGTCCATGCACCATAGGAAGCAACCACACCATCCTGAATTAACTGAACGGTATAATCGTAAGCTTGTCGAATCTCAGGATTATTTTCGATGATCAATTCTTCTTGTTCATTGAAGTAGGTTTGGCTTGCCTGATCTCTTCTGGCATTGTAAACCATCTCCCACCCTTCTAGCATTGGTTTACCTGTTTTTTCTTTTACTTGTCTGGCAGCCTCTCTAAATTTCTCCCACGTATTGATTTGCAGATACTTCCTTGGGGTCAGTAGGCAACCCCGCCTGTTCAAATACATCTGTACGATAGTACATCACAGTAGGTCCAATATCTGTTGGTAAGCCAAAAATAAAGGAACCATCTGCATTGGTTGCCTGCTTCCATTTCCACTCTAAATACCGACTCTCCAATTCCACAGCACCAAAATCAGCCAAATTATAGAAATGGTCCTGTGCGGAAAAAAAGCGACCGTATTGTCCCACTTCCACCATCGCGATATCTGGTGCCCCTCCTCCAGCAGACATCGCGGTAAACAAGCTATTATGATGATCACCATAATCCGTTCCTGTCGTAAATTCTTTAAAAGTCACATGTGGATTTAATTGTGAGTATTCCTTGGCAAGCTCTTCATATCCTGTTGTACCAAACGTCCAAACAATGAGTTCAACAGGCTTGGTTCCATCTGCATTCTGCTCAGTACCTCCATTGGCTGGTGTTGAGCCTTCCTGAGTTCCAGAAGAGCATCCCATGAGCAAAGCAAAACTTAATACAATAACGAAAGATAGCCATATTCCTTTTTTTCTAAGCATTTGTTTTCCCCCTTCACTTTTTTTACTCGAAACATCCTTGATTTGAAATGACTTCCTTATACCATAGTGCACTTTTCTTAGGCGTTCTTTTCAGAGAGTCAAAATCGACATGAACGATACCAAATCGCTTTTCATATCCTGAAGCCCATTCAAAATTATCGAGTAAGGACCAAACATAGTAACCGCTTACATTTATTCCATGCTCTATCCCTTTATGGCAAGCCTGTAGATGCTGCTTGATATAATCTAACCTGTCATCATCCATGATCTCTCCATTGACAACCTGATCCTCGAAAGCAGCGCCATTTTCAGTAATAAAAATAGGTGTTTTACTGCAATACTCTTTGTTGATTCTGACAAGTAAATCGAATAAGCCATTAGGTTCTATTTCCCAATCCATAGCTGTTGTGGGGCGACCTGTTTTTAAAGCTTGAAACTTCAAGACATCCTCTGCTTGAGACTCATCTAATGCAGTCATAATGGAATAATAATTAATCCCCAAGAAATCAATGGGTTGGGAAATCGCTTTCAAATCTCCATCTTGGACAAAATCTAAGTTGTATTTTTGAAGATATAAATCTAGCATATCTTTCGGATATTCTCCCTTAAATACAGGATCTAGATACCAGCGGTTTAGAAATCCATCGTAGCGGCGTGCAGCCTCTTGATCCTCCCTAGAAGGACTCCCTGCATAGGTTGAATTAAGATTAAAGGTAATCCCTATTTGACCATCCTTTGGACCTTTTTCTCTAAAAGCAGAAACCGATTTCCCATGAGATAATAAAACATGGTGTGCTGCTCTAAGATATTCTTCGAAGCCCTTTATTCCAGGGGCAAATTCTCCGTTTCCATATCCAAGGTATGCAACCACCCAAGGTTCATTATGAGTAATCCATTTTTTCACTACATCTCCTAACTCTTCATATAAGAAAGAGGCGTATTGCTCAAAGTGATCAACCATCTCTCGATTTTGCCACCCTCCTTGATCTTCAAGAGCTTGAGGTAAATCCCAATGGTAGATGGTAGCCATAGGCTCTATTCCCTGCTTCAGCAACTGATCAATTAATCTCTTATAAAAATCTAAGCCTTTCAGGTTTGCTTGACCTGTCCCTTGTGGAAAAATTCTTGGCCAACTGATCGAAAAACGATAGGACTGAATATGTAAATCTCTCATCAGTCGTACATCTTCCTGATACAAATGAAAATGATCACACGCTATATCTCCCGTATCTCCATTCTTCACCTTCCCTTCTGTATAACAGAAACGATCCCATATGGACTCCCCTCTGCCATCTGCTTTCGTCGCTCCTTCAATTTGAAAAGCTGACGTTGCAGTTCCCCATACAAAGCTTTCTGGAAACCTGATCATGACTCTCTCAACCCCTATCTTTTTTAGGCAACCTTATTTCTCTTCCGTTTTAATAGAAACCGGTTTCTATATATGTATTATAAAAAAATTTTTTATTTCTTGTCAACCATTTCTATTTTGGTATGTATTCGAGATAAAACTGTACTTAAAGCCTATAAAATACCTATTTTGTTGGTACATAGAGCGATCTCCTAAAGAAAAAAGAATAGAATACCACTCTAAAGAAATCGGTTTTTATGAATAATCATTCACCTTGCTTGAACGTTTACTTTTCCTCCCTTTTCATATTATGATGGAAACAAAAAGTGGGAAGAGGAGGTCAACATGGAGTTTACTTATTTATTTGAACCGTTAAAATTAAGAGCGCTTACATTAGAAAACCGTGTCATTATGGGATCTATGCATGTGGGATTAGAAGCTAGTAAGAGCGGAGATGCCGCATTAATCCAGTTTTACAAAGAACGTGCCGGGGAAGATGGCCCCGCTCTCATGATTACGGGAGGAATCTCTGTTTCACCAGAAGGAGAAGGCGGACCTCACTTTCTAGGATTTTATCGGGAGAAAGATTTAGAAGTGATGCGAAAGCTTAATCAAGAGGTTCATGCTGCCGGTGGAAAGATGGCGGCACAATTATTCCATGCAGGTCGATATGCCTATCCCGAGTTAACAGGCATTCCCTCTGTCGCTCCATCTGCCATCCGCTCTCCCATTCATCGCGTTGCTCCAGTTGCTTTAACGCATGAACAAATTGTGGAGCTTATTGTTTCTTATGCTCAATCCGCTGCTTTAGCCAAGGAGGTTGGCTTTGATGCGGTAGAAATCATGGGTTCTGAAGGCTATCTTCTCAATCAGTTTCTCTCACCTGCGACCAATCAGCGTGACGATGATTGGGGAGGAAATTTAAGAAACAGAGCCAAGCTTCCTCTGGAGGTCTTAAAAGCCGTTCGACAGGCAGTAGGAGAAGATTATCCTGTACTATTTAGATTATCTGGAGCTGATTTAGTCCCGAATAGCTCAACTGAAGAAGAAACCATTCAATTTGCTCAGTGGGTTGAAGAAAATGGAGCAGATGCGATTAATGTTGGAATTGGCTGGCACGAGTCTCAAGTTCCAACCATCTCCATGATGGTCCCTCGCGCCGGTTTTATCTCTATAGCTCAAAACATAAAGAAAGTGACGAGAATACCGATCATTGGCAGTAATAGAATTAATGACCCCAGATTAGCAGAGGAACTGCTCCGTCAACAGTCCTGTGATCTGATTTCAATGGCTCGTCCCTTTCTAGCCGACCCAGATCTTCTACGCAAAGCGCGAAGAGGAGACTTTCACTCTATTAATACCTGTATTGCCTGTAATCAAGCTTGTCTAGATCATGCCTTCGAAGGGAAACCAGTTTCATGTCTAGTCAATCCTAGAACGGGTCGTGAAACAGAGTGGAGCCTACTTCCCTCCTCAGCACCAAGAAAAATTGCTGTGATTGGAGCAGGAGTAGCCGGAATGGAAGCCGCTCGATCTCATGCAGAAAAAGGACATGAAGTTTATCTCTATGAGGAAAAAAGCGAGGTTGGAGGGCAGTTAAATTACGCCAAAAAAGTACCTGGAAAAGAAGAATTCTATGAAACTCTTCGTTACTATAAATACCAGCTAGAAAGATTAGGAGTTCACCTCACACTTAACCATACTCCTTCCTCTCAAGAATTGCTGGAAAAAAGAGTGGAGCAGGTTATCGTGGCTACTGGAGTACGCCCTCGTCTTCCAGAAATCGAAGGGATGGATCAGGCGCATGTCTATTCCTACCAGCAGGTTCTATCAGGGCAAGCTTCACTAGGTAAAAGAGTGGCGATCATTGGAGCTGGAGGGATTGGTTGTGATACCGCTCATTATTTACTTGAACAAGGAGTAAAAACAATTTACCTGTTGAGGAGAAAAGGAAAGATGGGGGAAGGTTTAGGAAAGACCACTCGCTGGGCTTCTGTCAGCTACTTGCTCCAGCATGGTATTCAATTTCTAACCAATCTGCAATACGAGAGAATCACAGATAAGGGGCTTCACATTCAAATGATGGAAAATGATTCTCTTTCAGCTAAAGTGCTTGAAGTAGACTCTATCATCATTGCCGCTGGCCAGGAATCGCAGGTCTGGGATTACAGGGAGCTTGAGGAATCTGGAATCCAAGTAAATGTCATCGGTGGTGCTAGATTCCCTGGGGAATTAGATGCGAAACGAGCGATCTATGAAGGAGCTCGTCTTGCTTATGAAGCTTAAGGCGATTCTCACTAGTCATTCGTGTAGTTTTATATTTTTTTTCACTCAATCTTAATGCATGTGAGGAATCGACGATCAGAGAATTTTGCAATTTTATATGCAGTGTGTTATAAATGGATTGAGTTTCTTAATCCATTTATTTTTTTATGGGAGGAGTGTTGAAAATATGAGTCCCTCCTTGTCTAGGAAGAACTATTTTTTGACGGTTTTAAACCAATTTGAACAGGGGAGTATTCAAATTGATGGTTTAGAAAAAGAACTTCAAGATTTAATATTAGATATTGCTCATTCGATACGAGATAAAATGCCGATTAGAGCAGAGATTATTCATCGAGCAAACTTACTATTTAAGGAGTATAACCCCCTTCATTTGAAGGTAGGGATGATTTCAGAGGATAATGATGTGGGTAGCGTTGATAAACAAAGGGAAGGTTTTGAAAATCAACTTTTGTTACATACCGAATTTATTGATGAACCACATTATTTGAAGAGAGTGTATATGGAAGGACTCATTAGTATTTTTGAGGCACTGGAGAAGGGCGATTTGGAATTGCAACAGTGTATACTATGTGATAACTGGTTTATTCCCTATAAAAGGGCACAGGTAGCAAAGTTCTGTAGCTCAAAATGTCGTAATCGTTACAATTACTTAATGGCTAATAATAAGCATAAGGGGGTTCAAGTGTGACAATTTTAAAATCAAAAAGAGAAATCGATATTATGCGAAAAGCCGGGCAGATTGTGGCTGAGTGTCATGAAATGTTAAAGGAAGTGATTAAACCTGGTGTGACTACTTTGGAACTTGACCGTCTTGTGGAGGAAAAAATCCGTTCAAGAGGTGCAATTCCTAGCTTTAAGGGACACAATGGCTTTACCGCATCTATCTGTGCATCTAAAAATGATGTGATTTGTCATGGGTTTCCAGATTCTATCCCGTTAATTGAAGGCGACGTAATTACTATTGATCTTGGTGCATTTTATAATGGCTATCATGGAGATTCAGGATGGACTTATGCAGTGGGAGAGGTTTCGGAGGAGATCAAACAGTTAATGAGAGTTTGTGAGCATAGTCTATATATTGGAATAGAGCAAGCATATTCTGGGAACAGAATGGGAGACATTGGTTTTGCGATCGAAAACGAAGCAAAAAAATATGGATATGGTAATGTAAAGGAATTTACTGGGCATGGTATTGGGAGAGAGTTATGGGAAGAACCAGCCGTTCCTCATTTCGGAAATAAAAATACGGGAGTTCGTTTGAAGAATGGTATGGTATTGGCTATTGAACCGATGCTAACATTAGGAGATTGGCGTTCATACATTGAAGAAGATGGATGGACAGCCCATACGATTGATCACTCGATATGTGTTCAATATGAACATACTCTCGCGATTACCGAAAATGGACCAGAGATTTTAACAAAACTATAGTAGGAATAATAAAAATCGATTTAGAGTTTGTTAAAAAATGTCTTGTGCAAGAATGTACTCAAAGCATTCTAACACTATGATCCTTAGAGTAGAAACAAAAAACACCCTTTTTGAGTGTTTTTTGTTTCGGTAACTCCTTATTCAGCAACTCGGCTACTTCACTTATTTCTGAAATTCTGGGTCTTGAAAGGGATGCGCTACCCAGCCTTCTGTTTCTATAAACAAGCGAACAGCCACCACTTGTTTATCTTCCATCAGAGTAAAGAAATGAGGGGTGTTTACAGGGACAGAGATCACATCTCCTGCTTCCAGCTCCACATCAAAATACCCCGTGTCGCCTTGTCCTTTAATGATAAAAATTCCATGCCCAGCTGTAATCGCTCTTACCTCGTCTTCCGTATGAGTATGAACTTGTTCAAACTTCTTCAATAACTCCTCTAGGTTGGGAGTCGATTCAGATAAGGCAACAACATCCCAGTTGACATAGCCTCCTCTTTTCCCGAGCGATTTTATTTCCGCATCAAAAACCTGTAAAGTTTCCGCCTTCTGTTCATCATTCAGAGCACAATTCCCCTGAAGGTGTGCAGGTAACTTTGAAATATCCCAATGCTCATATAATACTCCTTGTGATTCTAAAAAAGCCCCTACCTTTTCATTCCCTTCTATTCTCTCCCCAGTATTTCGAATAACGATGGATGCCATATGGTTTTCCCTCCCGATAAATAGTATGATTTAGATTATTTTACTCTTTTCTTTACAAAATACAAAAGAAAAGAAACAATAGGACAAGGTGAAGAACGACCTATGAAACAAGCAGCCGTTTATATAGGTATTCAAACAAAAACTCAAAAGCTTCAAGATGTCTTTTCGCTTCAAACGCATTATTGCCCCAGCAGTAAATTCCATGGTTATGAATTAATACCCCAGGAACTCTCTCATCTAACACCTTGCTGATTTCTTCCGTTAATAGCGGAATATCTGCATAGTTGCGAACGATGGGAACTCTGATTTTTGCCCCTTCTTCCCAAATATTAAAGGCCTTAATCAGCTCAATATTCTCAATCTCTACTGCCCCTAGTTCATAATAAAGATCAGAAATTAGGTTGTTGTATACCGTATGAACATGAAAAACAGCTCCAGCCTTTTTGAACTTTTTATAGATTTCAGCATGTACCATGGTTTCGGCAGAGGGTTTTAAATGTGTGGTATAAGCAGGCTTTGAGTCCGCATTGACCAACAAATAGTCTTCTTGGGTGGTTTTGGTTTTGTCCTTCCCGCTTGCTGTGACAAGAAAGGAGAGGGGTTCTTCTGCCACCTTCATCGACAGATTCCCACTTGTCCCCGGAAACCAATGACGTGCACTAAACAGCTGCTTCGCTTCTGTCAGTTCATCCCACATCACTTGATAGTCCCAGGCTTATGCTTAAGAACAGCAATAATATCATCGAAGGTTTCATAAGCATGGTATCGCAAGCCAAGCTCCTTGCATTTTTCTAATAAGAAGCCTCGAGCGAATACAAGATCAGCTAGCTTCGCTCCCGCTAAATCGGTGATACTATCCCCGATCATGATACGATAGTATTTATCTTGGGGATAAGAGCGAATAATGCTTGTTTTACATAGCCCACAATCCACATCACAGTGCTCATCACACGAATGAGGCCATTTGATCTTAATCCTCTCTCCCGTAAAATCACTCTCGTTACGATAGATTTGTGCTGCCTCTAGAGGGAAGGCTGCAAGAAGGGGGTCTACGAAAAAATCAATTCCTCCACTCACTACATAGAAAGGCAGGGCTTCCTGCTTGGTCATCTGCAACAGACGCTCAAAGCCCGGTCGAATCTCCGCTTGTTCAATAGCGAATTGTGTGATTTCCTCTTTCATGGAGGACGGCAGAAGGGAAAAAAGTCTACCTACCCTTCACGAATCGATGTTTCTTGTTGCATAATCCGCTCTGTAATCTCCTTCCATACAGGAGGAGCAAACTGTTTCATGATCGCCACGATGTTATCCTTCATCGTAATCGTGCCATCAAAATCACAAAATATAATAGGCTGCCTACTCAATTAACGTTCCCTCCTACTCAAGCCCCATGTATCAATCGCAGTTTGAAGCTCAGTATGCGACGAGATCTCCTGTTCAAAATTGTTTCCTGAACTCAAGATCGAAATCGCTTGACGAAAAGCTCGTCCGCCTGCAATAGCTCCCTGTGGGTGACCATGAATTCCACCCCCTGCATTCATAATACTTTCTGTCCCAAAATCCTCATACAGTAGAGGAGTAATGCCTGGATGAATTCCTGCGGATGGCACTGGAAAGCTTGCTTTAATCGTTTGCTGCGCTTGTTGATCGTCTGTATTCCATCCCTCTCTCAAATGCTTGGCAATGGCTAAGGTATCCTCTCTATCCATCGCTACTGAACCATACGGCGACGGAAATAATACAAAGTCTGCTCCAGCTAGACGCATTAATTTTCCTAGTAAAAGAGGAGCAGCGATTCCCTGATGAGGAGAAGGGTATATCGCTCCAGCTAAGGCTGGATGCGCCATAATCGGGACAGAGATATCTGGATCTGCACTTAGGCGATGCAGAGCATCATAGCCATAAGCCAAAACGTTAAAAAGGAGAGCATTAGCTCCTAATTCAACCGCTCTTTTCGCCTTATCTACAAGCTCTGTCACAGGTCCTGTCAGATTCATAGCATACAAGCTTTTCTGCCCGGTTTCTTCGCTTGCCCGCTGAGCGGCTCTTAAGGCAACTTCAAGTCTTTTCTCAAATGGTGAAAGTGGATTTTCAAATAAGATTTCATCATCCTTAATAATGTCGACGCCTCCTGCCGCCTGCTGATAGAATTGTTCCTCTAGACTCTCTAAATCCTGTCCGATACATGATTTAAAGATACTCATTAATAAGGGACGATCTTGGACACCTAGAAGGGACCGCACTCCCTCGATTCCAAATTTAGGACCTGGGAAAGAGGCAAGGAAGCTAGGTGAAAACTCTAGGTCAATCAATTTAATCTTGCCATCCATCGATATTTTGCCGAAGACAGTAACTAATAAAGCCGGAATATCATTGGAGAAATTGATTTCAGGATACGCAATCTGGATCATGGCACTAGGAAGCTCTCCTTCTTTCGGTTCATGCTCTGTTACAGACACCACTTGACCTAAATGCTTTTGTAGTTTTTCCTTCTTCGCTTGGGGTAACTCCGTCCATGAACCTACTGTCATCCCTACTGCAATTCCCTCTGCTTTTTTGTGAAACTGTGCCTTGCTATCATGTACTAAATACGTGGCAATAACATATCCGTTCATTCTCGACACCTCTCTATTCCTTATCTCATATTGTTATCTCATATTGTATGTAAATGACCTATGTATGAAAAATCCCTAGTTTCTTCATTCTCTCTGCCGCCTCACTGATTCTAGCCTCACTCGTCAACAATCCTACACGAAGATAACGATCTCCTTGCTCGCCAAAGCCTATGCCAGGCGCAACCGCAATTTGAGCCTGATCAAACAGCAAAGTGGCAAAGCTTTCAGAAGTGTATCCCTCTGGAACAGGTAACCAAGAGAAAAATGATCCTTTTGGCTTTTGCGCTCTCCAGCCTAACAAATCTAATTCCTTGAATAAGTGATCTCTCCTTCTCTGATAGAGAGCTACCAAGTCGCTGACACACTGCTGAGAGGAGGTCAAAGCAATAGCTGATGCCTCTTGAATGGCACCAAAAAGGCTAACAAACTGATGATCCTGAATTAAATTAAGCAAGCGAACGATCTGCGGGTTCCCTACAGCAAATCCTACTCTCCAGCCCGCCATGTTATACGTTTTAGACAGCGTATAAATCTCAATTCCCACTTCCTTAGCCCCCGGAGTCTGTAAGAAGCTCAAGGGCTTCTCCCCATCAAATCCAATAGCACCATAAGCAAAGTCATGAACGACCGCAATCTGATGATCATAAGCAAGATCGACTGTTTTTTTGAAAAAGGAAGATGTCGCTACGCCAGCAGTAGGATTGTTGGGATAATTCAAAAACATCATTTTAGCCTGAGCTAAAATTGCTGGTGGGATCTGTTCATAATCAGGAAGAAATTGATTCTCTTCCCGTAAAGGCATGAATTCCATTTTCGCTTCAGCCAAGGAGATTCCCGACCAATAATCTGGATACCCCGGATCGGGTACTAAACAAACATCCCCCGGATTAAGCAAACATTGGCTCACTTCAATCAATCCTGATTTCCCTCCAAAGAGGATGGCTACCTCTGTATCAGGGTTAAGCTCAACCTGATATTCCCTTGCATAGTATTCAGCTATTGCCTCTTTCAAAAAACGGTGACCTTGAAAGGGTGAATAACCATGGTATTTCGAATTCGCCGTTGCCTTTTGCATCGCTTCAACTATATGCTCAGGTGTCGGTTGATCAGGATTTCCTTGTCCTAAATTAATCACATCATACCCTTGACTGATTCTTTCTGCTACCTTGGTAGATAGCTTCGCAAAAAATTGAGTAGGGAGGACCTTCATCCGTTCGGCAGGGATCATTTGTAACGATTGTCTTTTCATCTCAATCACCTCTATAAAATCAAACTATAGCAATTTTTCAGAAAAAGTAAAGAAAAAACGATATTCTTTCTTTTTGTTTCGTATTTTCTCGTTGACAGCAGAAGAAACAGCGTGTATGATAAGCAACAATTCATACATAGAAGAAAACTGTTCATGCTATATATTAAGGAGGTTATGCGCATGAGTTATCGAGCATTAAGTGAGGAAGAAGCTAAGGAATACGCCTTAAGTATACCCCACCTTTTCCCTGAACACGCACAATTGGTGTCAAGAGAAATAGGGGATGGAAATCTAAATCTAGTTTTTCATATTCAAGACACCCTTTCGAACAAATCCATTATCTTTAAACAAGCCTTGCCCTATGCCCGAATCGTAGGTGAATCCTGGCCTCTTACTCTAGATCGTGCAAGAATTGAATATCATGCCCTCGTTCGCCAAAAAGAACTATGTCCCGATCTAGTACCAGAAGTCTATCATTATGATGCTGAACTAGCCCTGACTATTATGGAGGATTTATCAGATCATGTGATTATGAGGAAAGGGCTTATTGAAGGCAATCAATATCCTTTATTCGCTACACATATTTCTACTTTCCTAGCGCATACCCTCTTCTATAACTCTGATTTTTTCTTAGCGCCTGATGTCAAAAAGAATCAAGTTATCACCTTTACCAACCCTGAACTGTGTAAGATAACTGAAGATTTAGTATTCACAGAACCATTTTTTGACGCTGAGCAAAATAGCTTTAATGAGTTGATCAGAGAAGATGTAGAGAAAATTTGGGCAGATACAGAGCTTAAAAAGGAAGTCGCCTCGTTAAAATTCTCTTTTTTAACAGCTGCCGAAACCCTTCTTCATGGAGATCTTCATACTGGGAGTATCTTTGTCACCAAAGAAAGCACCAAAGTCATTGATCCTGAGTTTGCTTACTACGGACCCATGGGCTTCGATCTTGGGGCAGTGATCGCTAATCTCTTACTGAACTTCGCTTCTCAAGAGGGACATTTGGCTGGGAAGCCTGAGAAAAAAGAATTTCAAGAATATTTATTAAATACCACTGACCAATTGTGGGAAGGCTTTGAAAGAGAATTTACCAAGCTCGCACTTGAGCAAGGACAAGACCCTTCTTTTAAAGAAGCGGCGATCATAAAAGAATTCTTGCAAAAGGTCAAAAAGGACACCCTTGGTTTTGCTGGATGTAAAATGATCCGTCGTGTCATTGGACTTGCCTCGGTCGCAGATCTTGAAAGTATTGCAGATCCAGCCGTTCGGGCACAGGCTGAACGAATCGCCCTGCATCTTGGCAGACAGCTAATCCTTAATCGCAGAGAATGGAGCCAATCAACGAGTATTAAAGCAGAATTAGTAAACGTACTATAGGAGGTCAAAGAAAAGATGTCAAATCAGATTGTATCCGTTCAATGGGGAGAAGATTGCCTTCGATTGCTAGATCAGACAAAGCTCCCGAACGAAATTCATTATCTCAATATCGATTCTATCGAAGACTCTTGGGCTGCTATCAAGCACCTCCAAGTCCGTGGAGCTCCTGCCATCGGGATGACGGCAGCTTACGGTCTATACCTCGGTCTTCGCCACAGTCAAGCTGCGTCCAGAGCAGAATTTGACAAAGAAGTTCAAGAAAAAGCGGATTATTTGGCAAGCTCTAGACCTACAGCGATTAATCTTGTTTGGGCACTAGAACGACTCAAAACAAAAATCGCAGAACATCAGGAGCTTTCCATCTCTGAAGTAAAACAATTGTTATTAGATGAAGCACGTCGGATTCAGACAGAGGATGAAGAAGTATGCCGTAAGATAGGTGAGCATGCCATTACGCTTTTCCAAGATGGAATGGGGATACTTACTCATTGCAATGCTGGTGGGCTTGCCACAGCACGATACGGAACAGCCACGCTCCTTTTTACATCGCCAAAGAGAAAGGCTGGAATCTAAAGATTTATGCCGATGAAACACGTCCTGTTTTGCAAGGGGCTCGTCTTACCGCTTTTGAATTACAGCAAGCAGGGATTGATGTGACCCTTATCTGCGACAATATGGCTGCCATGGTCATGCAGAAAGGATTGGTTCAAGGGGTGATTGTCGGAACAGACCGAGTCGCTGCCAATGGTGATGTAGCCAACAAAATTGGAACTTATGGATTAGCCGTTTTAGCGAAGGCTCATGATATTCCCTTCTATGTGGCTGCTCCTCTCTCCTCTATCGATCTATCCACTCCTTCAGGAAAACAAATCCCTATTGAAGAAAGATGTGGAACAGAGATCACAGAGGGGTTTGGGCACAAAACAGCTCCTGAAGGAATTGCCACCTACAATCCGGCTTTTGACGTCACTCCGCATCAGCTTGTGACTGCCATCATTACGGAAAAAGGAATCATTCAAGGGAATTATGAAGTTGAGCTTGCTCGTTTGTTTACCTAATCTTTGCAATTCACTATATTTCAATTTATAATGGAAAGAAGAGCAATCGTTGGGAGGTACATAGTATGGGTCTAGCTGTTATCATTCTTGTAACGGTAGCATTTTTAGCTGTTATATTTGCAGCAGGTTACAACGATAAACCGCATTCTGGAAACTAAAGCTGTATCTACAGGGTATCCTCTTTGTTGTCATTTCACAGCAAAGAGGATTTTGATTTTTTACTGAAACAAGCCTTCCTTTTGCTTCAACTGCTGATATAATTCCTCTAAACTTCCACGTGCATCTGCCTGAAACACCGGCTGCCCTCGATCAATCATATACTCATCAACCAAAAAGGTTTTCATTCCAATTTGACTTGCCGATAGATCCTCTTGAACATCATTCCCGATCATAATACACTCCTCAGGGGAA
Organism: Caldalkalibacillus mannanilyticus JCM 10596; assembly: GCF_000615945.1. Lineage (GTDB taxonomy): Bacteria > Bacillota > Bacilli > Caldalkalibacillales > JCM-10596 > Bacillus_AT > Bacillus_AT mannanilyticus. The sequence continues at coordinate 21,655 of NZ_BAMO01000019.1, read as the reverse complement.
ACGCCAAGCTTCTGACAAATCATCTGGTAATACTCCTTGTGCGGCTTGGTATAGGTAGATTCCTCATATAAAGTAACTAGATCAACAGGAACCTCTGTAAGCCCTGCCCAGTTCAGACGATGCTCTAGAGCCGCTTTGGGGAATACAGGATTGGTCGCAATGACAACCTTGTACCCTTGCCGGGTTGCCTCCTCTACAATTTGTTTGGACAAAGGAGTCGAAGAACATAACGAAGCAAGAGCGGGAAAGTTCTTCTCATAAAATTCATCAATATACGGCCACAAATCCTCTTTTACCACTCCACTTAAAGAGATAAATGCTTCTTCAAAAATCGCTTCATTGGTCTTCTCAGCATCCTTGCTTTCAATCATAGCATGTGTGCCGGACCATAATGCCTTCACCAATAACTCGGGATTGATATGAGGAGCCAAGTTGGTTGCTAATGCTTTGACATACGCCCCCACAAATTCCTCTGTATTCATCGGTAATAACGTTCCATCCAAATCAAATAATAGTACTTTTGCCATCTTATTCTTCCTCTCTCATCAATCTAAGCCTTGGAAACCAGTCTGACGTAAGGCTTCATATACCAAAATCGCAGCGGTATTAGATAAATTTAATGATCGTACATTTTCCGTACTCATCGGAATCCGAATCCATGTATCACGATGTTGTTCAAGAATCGATTTAGGAATTCCTGTTGTTTCTTTTCCAAAAATAAAGAAATCTCCTTCCTGATACTTCACTTCGGTGTAGCTTTTTTCTCCTTCTGTTTCGATGAAGAAAAAACGATGATCAGGATATAAGCTAAAACATTCTTCTAGAGAATCGTAGTAGGTAATGTCAACGGAATGCCAATAATCACAGCCCGCTCTTTTTAACATCTTATCATCGGTACTAAATCCCATCGGACGAATGATATGTAATTTGGTATTCGTAGCGGCGCAGGTTCTTGCAATATTACCTGTGTTATAAGGAATTTCTGGTTGATACAATACAATATGGAATGCCAATATGGTCACCTCTACCTTTTTTTCTATGAGATCATCTAGTGTTCTTTTATCTTACTACTTCCTAGTATATGAGTATAAAGCATCAGGAAAGCGACAGCAAATAAGAGTGCTTCCAAACAAAGTGATTCGTCCGCTAAGATAGATTCAGAAAAATGGCAAAAACTCGAATTTTGTCGAAAAAAAGATTCACAAGAAAGCTATTATCTGTTATTCTATAGGCAAAGAACCTAGGACAATCTTACTATCATTTTGATAAAGGCAAAGCTACGGAAACGTAGTGACGCAAAGCTACAGGGGCTAACGCACAGGAGTGCTATGCCAGCCAGTTGCCGTTTAAGGATAACACATCCACTTAAACGGATGTGTTTTTTTATACCCCAAAAAGGAGGTGAAGTGATGAATGAAGTTGTCCACTCAGAGATTATGATCCAAACTCGAAACCAAATTCTACACATGCTTTATGAAAATAGACCCCTTCGAGAGGTCCTAACCTTAATTCACGAAGCAGTTGAACAATGCTTTCCTGATGGAGCAGGGTCCATCGCCCTTCATCAAGAAGCAAGACAGCTTGCAGGAAGCGGAATAGTTCAAAATTTGACAAAAGACTCAAAAATCGATTCACTGAAGACAACTCCATTCCTTTGTTGGTCTCAGTCAATCCTTTCTCCTAAAGGAACACTTTTAGGTACATTTTCTCTCTACTCAAAGGAATGGCGCAGTCCCACACCGCAAGAGCTGGAGATCATTGATCAGTTCATTATAATCGCTTCCATCGCCATCGACTATAAGTGGAATGATGAAAAAATAGCCCTTATGATTCATTATGACTCGCTTACTGGGCTTCCAAATAGTACTTCCTTTTCTAAAAAAGTAAGCCAAGCTATATCCTTTGCCAAGCCAGATCAACGCAAGCTTGGTGTTATGTTTATTGACCTTAATCGGTTCTCTGTGATTAACAACCTCGTTGGATACAGCCGAGGGGATGATGTACTCAATATTGTTGCAGAGCGATTTAATCAATGTATCCCTTCCTCCTCAACCTTGGCTCGCTGGAATAGTGATAAATTTGTCTGCCTTATTCAAGGGACAAATGAAGAACAAATCCATGCAATTTCCAAACAATGTATAGATGCTCTAGCTACACCCATTCTTGTAGACGAGCATGAATTCGTTGTTTCTTCAAGCATAGGAATTAGCCTTTATCCAGACGCCGGAGAAAAAGCCGATCTATTAATTAAAAATGCAGAGATTGCCATGAAACATGCTAAAAAGGAGAGCAAGAGTACATATACAATCTACAATGCTTCGATGAACGACCAAATTTCTGATCAGCTCCTGATCGAGAAAGGATTACGGGAAGCTCTAAAACTAAACCAGTTCTTCCTCTGTTATCAGCCCCAAATTGATATCCTGACAAATGAAATTATCGGCATGGAAGCACTCATTCGTTGGAATCATCCAACAATGGGGATTGTTTCACCTGTACAATTTATTCCAATAGCAGAGGAAACCGGATTGATCATCCCTATTGGGGAATGGGTTATACGAACTGCATGTCAACAAATGCTGACTTGGCATGCCAAAGGGTATACCTCCCTGCGTCTTTCTGTTAATATCTCTGGCGTTCAGCTGCATCACTCTGATTTAGTACAATCGATTTCTAGTATCATTGAAGAATTGCAGTTTCCAGCTCAATCCCTTGTTCTAGAAGTCACGGAAAGTACATTGATGAACAACATTGAAAATACCAACTATCAGTTATCTGAGCTGAAAAAACTAGGTATAACTATCTCATTAGATGATTTTGGAACCTTATATTCTTCTCTCAACTATTTAAAAAATCTACCTTTGGATATTCTCAAAATTGACCGTTCTTTCATTCGAGATATCCTGTCCGATGAAAAAGACTTAGAAATTGTCAAAACAATTATTCAGCTTGGTCACAGTTTGAAAATGAAGGTTCTAGCAGAAGGTGTAGAAGATTATCAGCAATTTAAGATTCTACAAACTCAAAAATGTGATGAAGTACAAGGCTATTACTTTAGTAAACCACTCACGGTAAATGAAGTAGGTACTCGCTTTCTCTCCTCCAAAGAAATCGGTTATATCAAATAATGAGGGAAAGATAAGATCCTCAACAGTAAGAAAAACTCGGCTTTGCCGAGTCCTTTTTATTTTGGTGTTTTTATGAAGCTTAATCCCTCCAACTGACGGCAGGGGAATACCTATCCTCCATTCCAACGCTCATCGCTTAACTTCCATTTCGGACAGGTATTCCTGCCTAGCTTGTCCTCTCTAGGACATTCTAACAGATTTAATTCTTCTTGAATAAATTCCATAGTACCTAATGGTTTTAAAGTTTTCGTCAGGAATATGTCGAATTTTAGCACCATATTTTTTTACAAAATTGTCCCAATGGTTATTTTCGTCAAAAAAGATTTTTTCAGAATGTTTGTCTCCATAGTTTTATTAACAGAAAACTTAAAAAGGGATCTCTCGATCCCTAAAATCTTATACATTCTTATACGTTAAGAAAAGCTTCTATCGAAGCCCTTCCGAAGATGGCGTCTACACCTTCTTTAGAGGCAACTTTCACCGAAACTACATAAGTGTGCTTTCATTATTTGTTAGCATCTATACTTATTATTGATTCAGTGGTGTCATCGATGAGTACAGTTAACAGTAGGTGTTCTGCTGGGTTTTCCATATTTTCAAGTTGCACTTCCCATATGTTATCACCATAAGAAACATTCTTTATTGCTTTAAATTCATTATACTCATTCATCATTGCCTGAAGAGAAAGATTCAAAACCTCATCCTGCGCTAAATTAGTCTCTTTGTCTTTTTTCGGGTTAATCTTTTCTATTTTTTTTAATGTTGATTGAGCTGGATATGATTCATTAACATATTTGCTATGAGCAGCTTTTACTTTATCACCGATCTTTAAACTATGCACTGTCTTAAAAGTTGAGAAAAGCCAAATAGCGTCATATTGATTTACCTTACTATCGAATGAATCACTAACGACAAGTATTTTATCATTCTGAATATCAGTAACATAACCTTCAATAGACCACGAAGTAGATGTTTGTATTAAAACAAATAATACAAAGACTGCCCCAACTGCTAAAAGAGTGAATAATATAATCTTTTTACTCAATGCTCAAACCTCTCTTTAATCTAAAATATGCAGAAATTTATACTTAATCTTCTCTGTCCAGGCATAGGAATCCTTATACTCCCAGTATCTGTGACGACTATTGGTTGTATGAGCATTGACAAGGGGCATTCCCCTACGATCTTTCTTAACCACAATCGTATTGTGCTGCCATCTGCCATCTCCATTAAAATCATAACAGATCACGTCTCCAAGCTGAAGCTGATCTGCTGAAGACACTTCTTTTGCTCTTAAGCCAGATTGGCTCGTTGGTAAATACCAGCGCAATGAATGAGCTACCGCCCAGCTAAAACTCCAGTTCACAGGTTGTTCAAAGCGATACCACCAGCCTTTTGCTCGATCTGCCGAAAATTTCATTGGTGCTCCTCCAGCCCATAAGCATTGGGAAACATAATTTGTGCAATCTACTTCAAATTTTTTAAATTTAGGATTATAATCATTCCACCAACGCTCTGCGTAGCTGACTGCCTTAGAGCGCTGATACGGACTTCTCTCTACATCTGCTTGAAATGGAGTTTCTTCCAGTGGATCTACTAGTGCAGGCTGATCCAATAATCCGCTTCCTTCTGTTTCTACTAATTCATCCTCTACAATCCACCAGCCCTCTTCTTCTTTCATTAAACAATACCTATTTTCCACCCATTCCTGGGTAATCATCTCTGTTTCCTGCTGTAACTTCCACTGAATACCAACCTGATAAAACACTTTAAAATAAGGGATCTCAATAATACTTTTTAGGATACGCACTTTATTTTGGGAATGAACAACCAAAATATTTCTCTCTCGAAAATCCTGCTCCACTCTCTCCAGACGCTTTCTTTCAAGGCTTTGAATACGTTCAGTCAAGCTAGCAATTCCGGCACTAAGCTCATTCGATACATACTGCTTATTTCTTTCTTCTAGATAAAATTGAAACATCTCAAACCAAGGATTTTCCTTCACCCTGCTCCCTCCCTCAAATCAGACGATATACTTTCTTTTATGTTTAATACACTAGCTTCATGAAACAAATTTAGCGCTGATTTGACAAAAGAAGTGCTATTTCTTCGAAGGAAAACTCCTCGACTCCAGAGAAAATATCCAATAAGTCAAAATATTGTTCACATTGGGGGAGAGATAGATGAAACAAGCCATCAAGCAAGGTGCTATAAAGGAATTAAGAACTCAGATGTCCATTGGAGCCTATCAGCAATTTAAAGAGCTATGTCAACTCCAAGGAAAATCGGAAGATGAGATGATGCAACAGCTCATCCACTTATGTATTCAGCAATACGAAAGTGATGAAGCTTATCAATTTTATAAAAGCTTTACTAAACTGAACCGCCAAAAGAATCTCAACTTCTGCTCCATGAACCTTCCTTCTGAATTAGTCGAAAGTTCGAATAATGGGCACCCGTAGAAAGATATAGATCAGAAATAGAATTAAAGGAACAGCTCCTATAAGCATGACCGTACTTATGGGAAAACCGATCGCTAGAAAAAGAGAAGTAAGAGCATAAGAAACAGGAATCAGCCCCATCGAAGACATACTAACAATACTCATGACTCTTCCGATCATCTCTTTTTCTACGATGCTTTGAATAATCGCCATGATAGGAATATTACAGGCACTCATCATCGTTCCAATAAGAAAGAGAACAACGACACTTTGCCATAGCATGGTGGTTTGACTTAAGGCAAGATAGCACAAGGACATGATCCCTAATGTTATAATAGCAAAGAGCCCTCTTTTCTTTTGAATATTGATAACCCCGACGATCACAGCCCCTGTAAGCATCCCAAAAGCAAGCGCCCCCTCAAGGAAGCTAAAATCTAAAGTACTTCCATTCAAAATATTCTTCACAAAGAGAGGCAACCCCATCACCAAAGGACCTACTACAAATAGATTTAAAAAGATAGAGGCTAATAATAATGTCTTAAGAAATTCATGGCTTTTGACATACTTGATTCCCTCGATGAGAGACTTCATCATGCTGCCTTCTTGAGCATCCTCTGTTGTTTGGTTGGTTGGTTTCGCCTTAATCATATAGACCAACACCCCAGCAATCGTAAGAAGAATGGCAGTAGCTGAAAAAATCACCGTATAACCCAGCCAATGAATAATAAAACCTGCGATCATTGGACCCACAATCATCGAAAATTGGTTTGTCACCTGAACCAAAGAATTGGCTCTTGTTAACTGTTCCTTAGAAACAAGAGAAGGCAGAAGGCTCCACTAGCTGGCCAGAAAAAAGCGTCTAAGACACCAAAAACAAGAGCAAAACCAACAAATGTCCATAATGAAATCATATCGAGAACAAGCAGGACCACAAGTCCAACAATCAAAAGCGCTCGAGTCATATCTGAGATAAACATGATCAAGGAACGACTCATTCGATCTGCTATAACTCCACCAAGCGCCATAAATAAAAGTCTTGGAACGGATGCCGCAATAAAGATCAGACCCAAGGAAGCTTCTAGTTTAAGAACTTCAACAACATACCAAGATTGTGAGAACATAAAAAATGAAACACTTAAGCTTGAAAATAATCCTGCTATCCATAAGAATAGAAAATGCTTTTGTTTAAATAACGTAACTTCCTCTACCTCTACTATTTCTTTCTCTTTACCTATTGTTAATTCTGACATGATCAACGACCTCCGATTTCACTTTCGATTCTATCCCTAGTATAATCGCTGAGCTTAGTGAAGCTGAACAGCCATAAGCAGGGTGTTTTCTCCGTCTTAGGTCGGATATCTTTAGAAAGACGAATATTTAGACAAAAAAAGAACCACCAAATCTCTTGGCAGCTCAACTAGTGCTTTCATCTATGATTTTTTTCTATACATAGGCTAAGAGGGTTCCACCTACGACCCCCACAATCACAATCATCCACGGAGGAAGCTTCCAAAATACTAAAAGACCAAAAAGTCCTAAGGCTAAACCGAAATCATAGACTGACTTAATCGTATGTGTCCATAAAGGATGATAGAGCGCAGCCACTAAGATTCCCACTACCGCTGCATTTACTCCCATCAATGCCCCTTGAACTTTAGGGCTTTGACGAAGCAGATTCCAGAAGGGTAGTGTACCTATCACAAGTAGAAACGCAGGTAAAAAGATAGCAAAGGTAGCGAGTAAAGCTCCTGTCCAGCCTCCCATCATAGCACCTAAATAAGCAGCAAAGGTGAATAATGGACCTGGTACGGCTTGTGTTGCTCCATACCCTGCTAGAAAATCTTCTGCACTTACCCAGCCTGTAGGAACGACCTCTCTCTCTAATAAGGGAAGAACCACATGCCCCCCTCCAAAAACAAGAGAGCCTGAACGATAGAAGCTATCAAATACAGCAACCCACTCTATAGAAGTAGTTTCTCGTAAAAAGGGTAAAAGCAATAACAAACCGAAAAATAGGACTAAGCTACTTACCGCCAGCATTTTAGAAATGGGAATATGGAGCGCTGCCCGTTCTTCCTGTTGCCTGTTCGCAAATAGAAAATACCCAATGATACCTGCCAAAATAATCAGCAACACCTGAGTCAGAGCGGAAAACCACCATAATGTGATCAAAGTGGTCACAATGGCAATCGTTGCTCTGCTTCGATCGGGAGCCAGTTTTTGACCCATTCCCAATATCGCATGCCCGACGATCGCTACAGCCACTAGCTTCAAGCCTTGTATCCAGCCAGCATTCCCAATATCAAAACCTTGTAGGAGCAAAGCAAATAGAACAAGGGCAATCACAGAAGGAAGCGTAAATCCAATCCATGCCATGATTCCACCTAACAGCCCTGCTCTAATTACTCCAATCCCAATCCCTACCTGACTACTAGCAGGACCAGGGAGAAATTGACACAACGCCACTAAATCGGCATACCCTTTTTCATCCATCCACTGTCGACGCCTGACATATTCCTCGTGAAAATAACCTAGATGTGCAACAGGTCCGCCGAAGGAAGTAAGCCCCAAACGTGTGGAAACAATTAGTACTTCAAGTAAAGATTTGATTAACAACAGTTATCCATCCCTATAATCACTAATCCTTCCTCTTGAAAATCAAGTGTAATTTTCTTCGCCTCTGCAAGAACGCTCTCCTCAATCGCTACTGTAATTCCGTTAATCTCTTCAACAAGATCGCCCTCCATAGGATCTTCTGTAGACAAACCTAGCTTTGGTCCACCGCACCCCATACCATCTTGAAAGAGTCGAATTCCATTTGCTCCATATTCTTGTAAGGCGTCACTAATATATTTTTTCGCTTCATCTGTGATGACCATGTTAAACACTTCCTTTTACATTGATAGCCTTATTATATACAACAAGCCTGTTTTTTTCTAACCTTGTTGCTTATCGTCTTTTTTTAAGATCCTGTTTCCAAAAATCTTTCAATACGCTGCTTAATAGAATCCCGAACCGTACGGAAGCTCTCCATAATTTCCTCTTCCGTTCCAGTTGCCTTCGCCGGATCATCAAAGCCCCAGTGCCATTTGATTGCATTCTTGTTAAAGACTTGTGGGCAATGATCATCCGCATGACCACATAATGTAATAATATAGTCTGCTCGATTTAGTATTTCGGGATCAATTACATCCGAGGTATGGGAGGTAATATCTACTCCTACTTCTTTCATAATGCTTACCGCACGAGGATTTAAGCCATGCGCTTCAAGTCCAGCACTTAATACTTCATAGCGGTCTTCCCCTAACGCTTTCAAAAAACCATCCGCTATTTGACTTCGGCAAGAGTTCCCTGTACATAAAAAATAGACTGTTTTTTTAGCCATCTCAATCGACTCCTTTTTATTGTAAGATTGATAACCAGATATATAAGCCTAGTAAGGTAATAAGCAAGGTTGGCACCGTTAGAATGATCCCTACCTTAAAATAAGTTCCCCACGAGATATGCACTCCTTTTCGTGAAAGAACATGTAACCAAAGCAAAGTAGCTAGTGATCCGATAGGTGTGATTTTAGGTCCTAAATCAGATCCAATAACATTGGCATAGATCAAAGCTTCTCGAATGGCACCCTCTGTTGCGGTGGCTTCAATTGCTAACGCATTGATCATAACTGTAGGCATATTATTCATAATCGAGGATAAAATGGCGGCAATAAAGCCCATTCCTACTGTGGCTGCAAGAAGCCCTTGCTGAGCTGTCGCTTCAATAAGCTGCCCCAATAGATCGGTCAGCCCCACATTCCTCAAGCCAAAGACAACCACATACATTCCAATCGAAAAAACAACCACCGTCCATGGTGCTTCCTTGACAACTTTTCCCGTTTCAATGACACCACTCATTTTCGCTATAAGTAAAAAGATAATAGCAGCGATACCAGCCACAATCGAAACGGGAATCTCAAGTGGTTCACTGATCAAATAGCCAATAAGTAATATCCCCAAAATCACCCAAGACAAACGAAATAAGCGAATGCTCTTTAATGCTTCGTGTGGCTGCTTTAATTGGCTTACATCATAATTCTGAGGTATATCCTTTCTGAAAAACAAGAATAGAACGAGCAAGCTAGCCCCTAAGGAGAAAAAATTGGGTACAATCATTCGAGTCGCATATTCAACAAAGCCAATCCCAAAAAAATCAGCAGAAACGATGTTTACAAGGTTGCTGACCACAAGAGGAAGCGAGGTTGTATCCGCGATAAACCCACTCGCCATGATATAAGGAAAGATCATCTTATCGCTGAACTTGAGTGCTCTAACCTGAGCTAAAACAATGGGTGTCAAGATTAAAGCCGCCCCATCGTTGGCAAAAAAAGCAGATACCAAAGCGCCTAGTAGCACAACATAGACAAACATCAGTCTGCCATTTCCACGAGCTAAGCGTGCCATATGGAGGGCTGACCACTCAAAAAAGCCAATTTCATCTAAAATCAAGGAGATTAAGATGATGGCTACAAAGCTAATGTAGCATTCCAGACAATCTCCGTCACTGTCCACACATCTGAAAAACTGACGACGCCAAATAATAAAGCTAGCACTGCCCCACCCGTCGCTGACCATCCTATGGATAATCCGCGCGGTTGCCAAATGACAAAGAATAATGTAATCAAAAAAATAATAAACGCAATCCAAACCATCAATAGACCTCTCCTATTCGCATTGTACAATTAAACCTTTCTCTTCTAACTTCTTGATTTCATGTGATAAGTCCGGAAGCTGATTTAATTCGATTCCTACTTCCTGTAGCTTCGCTTGATTTAACGAATAATAAACCATTGCCTTTCTAGCTTCTGAGATAAGCCTACTGACTTGAGGCGACTCATATGCTTAGATACGGCAGGCTGAGAAATCTGAAAGATCGGAACCAATTCACAAACACAAAAGTCTCTAAGTTGTAATAATGCAATAATCCGAAGCCTAGTAGGATCACTCAAAGCCTTTAACAGATCGGCAAGCTTCTCAAATTCCATGCTGAATCCTCCTACCTTTCATTTCATTGAGTTAATATTTTCCCCTTTCTACATCATTTATTGGAAATTATAATATAACTATATAGTTATATCAATATATAAGATGCCGAATAAGAAAAGCTGATCTTCCCATGTCAATGACATCATTGAAAGATCAGCCTCACTCTACATACTTTACTATCAAAAATTCAATGAGCGGGATTTAGATTGATTTTAAAAAACGTCTGAATGCCTCTTGTCCTTTCTGATCTCTTTTAAACACTCCTGCATGCTCAAGAATGTTGACAAAGATGAGCCCTATTTCATGCTTTAAGATGTCCATCACATCGCTCTTATTTTTCAAGGAGAGATCTGAGTATTTTTCTTTTAAGCTGTTTACCCAAGGCATATGCTTACTGACCAGTTCGTCATCTTTAAGCTCGTCTTCTCTCTGATTATTGATCAGCATATCTGTTAATCGTTGTATTTCCTCTTTTAATCTACCAGGTAGTACAGCTAAACCCATGACCTCGATAAGCCCAATGTTTTCTTTCTTGATATGATGAACTTCTTCATGAGGATGAAAAAGCCCCATAGGATGTTCAGGTGTTGTCCGGTTATTTCGCAGCACTAAATCTAGTTCAAAAAGTTCCCCTTTTCTTCTAGCAATAGGAGTAATCGTATTATGGGGAGTATCTCCACTATGTGAGAGAATATCTACACTCTCATCACTATATCCTTTCCAAGCCTCTAAGACATCGTTAGCCAATTCGACAAGCGGTTCAAAGCGCTTTGCTTGAAGCCGAAGGACGGACATGGGCCATTTAACAATTCCTGCGCGAACCTCCTCATATCCTGCAAAACGATGTTCTGCTTCCATCTCTGCCGTAGCCATAGGGAAAATATGCTTTCCCCCTTGAAAATGATCATGACTTAAGATCGATCCCCCTACAATGGGAAGATCCGCATTGGAGCCCAGGAAGTAATGAGGGAACTGATCCGTGAACCTTACTAAGCGGTCAAACGTTTTTTTCGTAATTTGCATAGGAAGATGTTCATCTAAAAATACAATAGCATGTTCATGGTAATAGACATAGGGAGAAAATTGAAGGTGCCAGCATTCCTTTCCAAGCTGTAAAGGAATGGTACGCAAATTCTGACGTGCAGGATGATTAACGCGTCCAGCATAACCAACATTTTCTCTACATAATAAGCAATTTGGATATGAACTCTGCTTCATAAATTTGGCAGCCGCAATTGCTTTAGGATCTTTTTCCGGTTTAGATAAATTAATCGTCATTTCCATATCGCCGTATTCCGTCGAAACAATCCAGTGTTCATTTTTAGCAATCCGATCTGTCCTTATATAGTGTGAATACATAGATAGATCATATAGGTACTTTGTTGCAGCATCCGCCCCTTCTTCTTGATATATTTGTTGAAATGTGCGGAGGATTTCAGAAGGTTTGGATACCAGACAACCCATGATCTTGGTATCCAGTAAGTCTCGATAGGTTACCGTATTCTCTTCTAAGCGATCATTCTCTGCTGCCCAATCTAGCATTCGTTCTAATATGGTAACAGGTGATTCTAGCTCTTCAGCTCCAACCTCTACTGGGAGAAATTCATCTAATTGTAGGACGGCTAGAAGCGCATTTCTCGTATAGTCCATATCCTCTGTTTCGATTAATCTTTTTTTTAGACCAAATTGTAAAAGACGTTCGATTTCTTCATAAATATTAATGTTTAGGTTATTTATTTTCACGGTCATTTGCATCACCTCTCCATTCCATTCCTCTGACACTCTTACTTGGTAAATCCAGCGGGATGAGCCTTATGCCATTTCCAAGCACTTTCAATGATCTGTTCTAAGGCAGCATAGCGTGGCTGCCAGCCCAGCTCTTGCACCGCCTTAAGTGAAGAAGCCACTAACTGAGCCGGATCTCCTGCTCTTCGCGGAGCGATCTCTGCCGGAATAGCTGTACCTGTCACTCTTCTCGCGGTTTCGATCACTTCATGAACAGAAAAGCCATTACCATTCCCTAAGTTATAGATTGTGCTTTCTCCCCCTTTTCTTAGCTTCTCTAAAGCAAGGAGATGGCACTTACCAAATCAGTGACATGAATGTAATCTCGGATACATGTCCCGTCATGAGTATCATAATCATTCCCATAGATCATGATCTTCTCACGATTGCCTAAAGCAACCTGAAGAACAAGAGGAATTAAGTGTGTTTCAGGAATGTGATCTTCCCCAATCTCCTCTGTCATATGTGCTCCTGCAACGTTAAAATAACGTAAAATAATATGTTTTATTCCATAAGCCTGCTCCGACCATTTCAACATATTTTCAATCGCCCGCTTTGTTTCACCATAGGGTTGGTGGGCTCCGTTCGATCCGTTTCTAGAATAGGAATACGTTCTGGTTCACCGTAGACAGCTGCCGTGGAGGAAAATACAATTTTATCCACCTTGTGTTTTTTCATGGCTTTTAACAAACATAATGTGCCATAGACATTGTTTTCATAATAGGCTAGAGGCTCAAGCACACTTTCTCCCACAAGAGAGTCCGCAGCAAAATGAATGACGGATTCGATCTTATGTGCAGAAAAAAGATCGTCCAAAAATTCAGCATGACGTAAATCTCCGATATAGAGCTTAGCTCCTTTTGCTACCGCCTCTTCGTGCCCTGTCTGGAGATTATCCACAACAATCACTTCTTCCCCTTGAGCCAGCAGATCTGCCACCGCATGGCTTCCTATATATCCCGCACCTCCACATACTAATACAGACATGATTTCTCCTCCTTTACTAATCCTGTAGTAACTCCCTAGCTCCATCACCGATTTCTACTCTATAAAAAGCTGCTTCTAATCCACTTGCTTGGCGATACACCTTTCCTACATCCTGAATAAAGCTCTCAACCTTGTCACTCTCCACCAAGGAAACTGTACATCCACCAAAGCCAGCTCCAGTCATTCGTGAGCCTAGAACCCCTTCTTGCGCCCACGCCGCTTGAACAAGAGCATCAAGCTCTGCCCCCGTTACTTCATATAGATCCCGCAGTGAACGGTGAGACTCATTCATTAGGTGACCAAAGCCATGGAGATCTCCAGCCTGTAATTTTTCTACGGCTTCAATGGTACGCTGGTTTTCGTATACAGCATGTTCAGCACGTCGACGATTCGTTTCATTCTGGATCAGATGCTTATATTTTTCAAATTCTTGAGGGCTTACATCTCCGAGCGAATGAATATGGATCACAGCTTGCAGTTGTTCTAGAGCACTTCTACACTCAAATCGGCGCTCATTATATTTTGAATCCGCCAAGCCCCTTCTTTTATTAGAATTAGCAATCACAAGGGTCACTTGCTCTAAAGCAATCGGACTATACGTATACCTCAAGGTTTCGCAATCGAGGAGGAGCGCATGGTCTTTCTTCCCGAAGCCTATAGCAAATTGATCCATAATCCCACAGCTAACTCCGATGAACTCATTTTCAGCACGTTGACACATTTTGACCATCTCCATCATCTCTAGTTGGAGATCGTACAAATGGTTTAATAAAACCGCTGTAACAAGCTCGATGGAGGCTGAAGAAGACAAGCCTGCACCATTTGGAATATTGCCGCAAAATAAGACGTCAAATCCCTGCTTAATCTCTAGCTTATAATCCTGAAAGATCTTGACCACACCTAGTGGATAATTCGCCCACTGATGTTCAGGTGTGAATCTCAAGTTCGTGGTGCTGGTTTCGATCATACCTTCTGTATCAAAATTAGTAGAAAATAATTTTATCTTGGTATCCTTCCTTTTTCTGACCAACGCATAAGTACCTAAGCTGAGGGCACAAGGAAAGACATGCCCTCCATTATAATCTGTATGCTCACCAATTAAGTTCACACGTCCAGGTGCAAAAAAATGGCGTGGTTCCTCTCCTTGTCCAAAGAGCTCTGCAAATTGTCTGCGTAATTGTTCTTGCATGTCCCTTCACCCTTTTCTTTCCGAACCTTTTTCTCTTCTGATTCTAACGATCTATTCTCTCTAACGTTGAACCGCATTTAATTTAAAGATTTGTGAAGTGAAATCCCCATACTGCTCTTCAGGAAAAAGAGGACTCGCCCCAGAAAATTCGTTATTTAATTGCAGCCCTACATTCATTAGTTCATCTCCGTAATACGTCCCTTCCATGCCCTCAATATGATATTCACATTCCTGATTTAAACCTTCTAAACGTAAGGATCTAAAGCCAGGATTCACTCTGGCCAACACTTGATAATATCCTACCAGTGCTTCCGTTTTATCTTCTGAAACCACCATCCAGCTCGTTACATTTCCATCTCCATCAAAAGGGCTTCGAAGTCGGTAGAAAGTGCCATGTAAAATCAGTTCACGCGTATCTTTATAAAAGGCAATCTGTTTTTTGACGGTATCCTTTTCCTCCTCCGTCATTTCATCTACATTTAACTCATAACCAAACACTCCGAAGTAGGCTACATTCCCTCTTGTATCTAAGCTCGTTGTACGTCTTACCTGATGATTCGGCACCGCAGATACATGAGCCCCTATCGAGCTAAGAGGATAAACAACTGAAGTACCATATTGAATTTTTAAGCGCTCAATGGCATCTGTGTCATCACTTGTCCAGGTCTGTGGAGCGTAATGAAGCATTCCCGGATCAAAACGGCATCCCCCACTGGCACATGATTCAAATAAAACATGCGGAAAGGCAGTCGTTAAACGATGATAGAGATCATATACTCCTAGCATATAACGATGAGCTACCTCACTTTGACGCTCAGCAGGCAACGTGTATGAGCCAATCTCTGTCATATACCGATTCATATCCCATTTCACATAAGAAATCGGAGCTTCACGTAAAACAGCAGACATGCTTTCAAAGATATAATCCACAACCTCAGCTCTAGAAAAATCTAAAACATATTGGTTTCTACCATGAGATTGATGTCGACCTACTGTATGAATAATCCAATCTGGATGCTCTTCATATAGCTTACTGATCTTGGACACCATTTCCGGTTCAAACCATAATCCAAAAGCTAACCCCATTTCCGTGATTTTATTGGCTAGCCCTGTTATGCCATTAGGCAGTTTTTCTTTATCCACGAACCAATCTCCCAGTGAAGTAGTATCATCATCTCGCTTTCCAAACCAGCCATCATCAAGCACGAAAAGCTCCACACCTAATTCTTTCGCTGACTTAGCAATAGTGAGAATGCTTTCTTCATTAAAATCAAAGTAAGTAGCTTCCCAGTTATTGATTAATACGGGGCGCACTTTATCTCGCCATTCTCCCTTGACCAAACGTTTTTTATATAACTGATGAAATGTCTGACTCATTCCATTTAAGCCTGTATTGGAATAAACAAA
Source organism: Caldalkalibacillus mannanilyticus JCM 10596 (assembly GCF_000615945.1). GTDB lineage: Bacteria > Bacillota > Bacilli > Caldalkalibacillales > JCM-10596 > Bacillus_AT > Bacillus_AT mannanilyticus. The sequence goes on along the minus strand of NZ_BAMO01000019.1, from coordinate 5,691 downwards.
AGTCACTTCTGGCGTTTGGAAGCTTTCTCCCGGCTCAAGCAGCCAGCTAAAGTCAAAAGGATGAATCCCCATAGAGATACGGCTAACATCATAATGATCCACTTCGACTTGAGCTAAGAAATTCCCACTGTAAACCAAGCTAAAACCATAAACTTCACCTTGAGTTTCCGTGGTATCAGGTCGTTTTAAGGCAAGGAATGGGTTCTGCTGGCTGCTGCTCGTTCCTCGTGTACTTGTAATACTATGAATACCTGGCTCTAGCTTTCTTTTTTTAATATGTCGCTCTCTAGACCAAGCACCTGAGAGATGTAACATCTCGTAATTTGCATCTGGGAAGTCAACACTAGCACTTAAAGCTCGGTTTAATTGAAGCTTTTGAGTCCCGTGGTTGATATATTCTGCACTTCTTGCAAGCACATTCATCTCTTCAAAAATAGTGTAATAAAGCTTAATCTCTGCATTCAGCCATTGATCATATAAGGATATTTCCAATGTAGTGGCTTCCTCTGGCTGTTCGACATAAGTCGCTGGTAGCCCCTTTAGTTCAGGTTTTCCTGCATAAATCGCATGACTGCTATATTCAAAATGAGTCGTTCGACTCCCATTTTCCTGTAGAATATGAAAAGCTGGCTCTCGATAATCCGTAGTTCCATATGACGGAAACTCTTGTTTAATATTCTCTAACGAAAATTTCTGATCTCCTTCAAAGACACAAGCAAGACCCGCTCGTTGCTGAAGCTTGAATAAATGAGAAAATGATTCCCTGTGACTTATTTTTGAACCGTAATATAAATGACCTAATTGATTATTTTCGAGGACCTTAAAAATATAGCTGATCCCTTTTGATTGCAGGTGAAACTCTTTTGTTGTTTTGTTGAAATAAATTGGCATCTCCAATCATCTCCTACTCTCTCTTTATTGTTCTATATTGTTATTTGCTTAAGGCTTCTGTTCGTTTATGCAGCCTTCCTATTACTTAATAGCGCCTGAAGATAAACCAGCAATAAAGTATTTCTGTAAGAATAAAAATAAAATGGTCATCGGCAGCATCGCCAATAGGGCGGCAGCGGCAACGAGATGTAAATTGTTTTGACTTTGTGAGAAAAAGCTTGATAAGGCAACGGTTAAAGTATGCACCTCTTTATTCTGGAGGAAAAAGATAGCAAACTGAAAATCGTTCCAAATAAAGACACATGCAATGATCAGAATGGAAGCTGTGACTGGCTTCAACAATGGAAACACAATTCGATAAAAAATCCCCAGTGTACTGCAACCATCAATCTTCGCTGCCTCCTCTAGCTCCTTTGGTATGGAGGATCGAATAAAACCGGCGTATAAGAAGATGGTAAGGGGGATAAATCCAGCTACATTGTTTAATACTGCAATGGTTCTTGTGTTCATCATTCCCATACTCACAACCATTTTGTATAAAGAAACTAATGCCAATAAAGGCGGAATAACCATAATGACAACAAAGAGAACCATGACAAATTGATTCAGTTTTGTCTTACGGCGAGCAAGTGGGTACGCTGCCAATGACCCAAAAACAATAAGCAGGAGGGCAGAACAAGCTGTGATGATCATGGAGTTCGTAAAGGCATTTCCTAAGTTTGCCTTCTCCCAAGCAAATACAAAGTTTTCAAGGGTAAAATAGTTTGGAAAAACCCATTTGGAGCTAAAATCACTTCTTATTTTCAAAGATGTTGTCAGCAGAATATAAAAGGGAATAAAATGAAACATCATAATGAGGAGAGCAACAACGGTTAGCCCTATGTTCTTTTTACTTAGAGAATGATTCATTACGCTTCAACCTCCTTGCGTTTAAAGTAAAGAAAGGCAGCTACGCTGAAAATAAAGATGATAAAAGCCATGAATACCCCTTGGGTCGCTGCATAACCTGCGTCTTGTCGTTTGAAGTAGAGATCAAACATAAACGTCGACATCGATTGGGATGCGTTCCCTGGACCTCCTCCAGTAAGGGCAATAATCACATCAAATAATTTCAGTCCTCCGATGATGTTTAAGACGATGTTAATCGTAATGGAAGGCATCAGCAATGGAATGGTAATGTTCTTAAATTGTTGCCAACTGGAGGCACCATCTAGATTAGAGGCTTCATAATAATCTTTAGAAATGCTTTGTAGTCCCGCCAAGTAAATAATCATCGCAATACCAACAAACTGATACGTATTGACAAATACAATAATATAAGGGTTTAAGTTTGGATTTCCCAATAGATTGGACCGTTCAAAGCCTAGGAACATTAGCACATCATTGAGAGCTCCGCCATGGTAAGCAAAAACAAAATACCAGATATATCCCATGATTAAAGGGCTTATGATAACTGGGAGATAGATAATTGTACGTGTTAAAGTACGCATTTTAATACTTTGGTTCAGGAGTAGTGCATAACCTAAGCCGATCACATTTTGTAAAATTGTACTTCCAACACCGTAAAGTAGCGTGTTTTTAACGACAACCCAGGTAATAGGATCGCTAAACATTCGACTATATTGATCAAAACCCACCCAATCTGAAGACTGAGAAAATCCATTCCAGTTTGTGAATGAAAGGATGATTCCATTTAGAAAGGGGTAGATGATGAACAGAATGATCATAATCAAGGCAGGCAGATACATCCATACCAATGAGTCCTTTAACGTGGTGACCACTTTATTCTTCTTATAGGGACGGCTCTGTTGTTCTTTCTGAAGCCCTACATTCATTCTTCTCAACTCCTAATACGTGCTTCTTTTTTTGTAGAGCAGGCGCTTGCCTGCTCTACCCATAAGCATCGATTATTGCGCTCTTAAGCGATGGTATTCATCATTCATAATCTTCGATACCCCTTCTGGAGTAAGCGCACCAGCTAATAATTCAGCAGCCGTGTTGATCATGACATCCCACATTCCACTTGGTAAGTACACACGGTCAAAGTAGGGTTGAACTTCAATATCGCTATATTTTTTGAAATAATCTGAAAAATAATTGTCTGCTTCGACATTCGTTAAAGCGGCTGGGAGTGATGTAGCTTCAGCCATTTTCTTAGCGTTCTCTGGTTGAGTCATAAATTCAATAAATTGTTTTGCTTCTTCTTTATACTTGGAATTTTTTGAAACAGATAATGTAAATCGTTCGCCACCAATCCAGCTTGGACGATCTCCCTCATGGATAGCAGGTACTGGCACAATTCCCACTCGGCGATCAGGATTCACCTTGGACGTTTCTGTTCCGATCGCTCCACCTACGAAAGTAAAACCTACTTTTCCTTGTGCCATCAAATCAACCGCTTGAGAGCTTCTTGCCGTAAGAACATCTGGATTGATTAGCTTTTTCTCATACATTTCTTTTAGCTTTTCTGGTAAATAGGTATAATTCGACCAATCAAAAGTTCCTGCAAGCAACTCATCTCCGAAGGCATTTTCGCTATCTGTAATAAGTAATGGAGTCGCCATTTGATCTAAGAACTGAGCTAAAGCACCACTATCCCTGCCCCGAACCATAGCGGAACCACTTCCCCATTGCTCTTTTCTTTAATCACTTCAAGTGCCGTGATAAACTCATCAAATGTTGTTGGAGGCTCAATTCCATACTCTTCCAACAAATTGGCATTATAGGTCATGCCATCTTTTGCTTGATTCAATGGATACGTATATACTTTTCCATCTTCATCCTTTACGATCAGGTCTAATGCAGGATCAAGATTTTTGACCCACTCCATATCCTTTAGATCCTCAACATATTCACCGTAGCGAATCTTAGACCAGCCATGTGTATCAAATAGGTCAGGCATATCATTTGCCGCCATTTTGACACGCATTAACTCCTCATAGCTTCCTCCTGGAAAGTTAGCGTCTATTTTAATATGTGAATGTTGAGCCTCGAATTCAGCAATGATATTTTCGAGTACTTCTTTTTCTAAGTCACCGCCCATTGTCGTGAAAAGAGTGAGTGTTACCTGTTGTTTCGAATCCCCTTTTCCTTCTGAATCGTTAGTGGAAGAGCTATCAGATGTACCCCCATTTGAACAAGCCGTCATAAATAATAATGAAAAGATAAGTAGCACAACAACATATAGATTTTTCTTCATTTGTTTTCCCCCTCGTACTTGTTAGAAATTTTCCACATCATTCCTTTGGATAACCTCAAAAAATATGCTATGATAAATATCTAGCTTTTTTAGGGTGATATTGCACACTGGACTCATTTTGCACCGCCAAGGCAAATGCAGTGTCATATATCACTCTTTTCTTTTTTAAGGATTCCACTGATCCTTACCTCTTGCGATATTCCCTGAACTGTCCTACCATGGTTGACCTCGATTTCATCACCTCCTTTACCGGCTATATCTGTCTTCCCATGCTACTATGAAGAAGCCCCTGCCCCTACACTCTCCTATCTTTTCGGAATACTACTTTCTCTCATGACCAGCTTAGTTGGGCATATCACTTTCAAAGGAAGGGTTCTTCCCTCAAGTCGATCTAGTAATAATTTGACCGCCGTTTCCCCCATTTTTTCTGTATATACCTTTACGGTCGTTAACGGAGGATTCATAAAGCTTGCCATCTCAATATCATTAAAGCTAACGATAGAAACATCCTCTGGAACCCGAATCTCTACTTCTTTTAATGCCCGTATGGCCCCAATCGCCATGGTGTCACTTCCAACAAAGAAGGCATCAGGCAAATTTCCCGTTGTAATAGCTTCTTTCATCAATTCATATCCTTGCTGCAAAGTATATTCATCACTCACGTACAGCACTGTAGAATCGAATAACCCTTCTTCCTTCAAGACTTTTTCATATGTCGTCAATCTCTGATCCTCTATAACCAATCCCTTTCCTTCTTGATAAACTTTTTCTTGTCCTCCAATGTACCCTATTCTCTTATGCCCTTGTTGAATCAAATGATATAATGCTTTTTTCGTTGCCTTTTCAAAATCAATTACCACTGAATCATACATTTCTTCATCTGGAGAATGATTAACAAATACGACGTTATCTAATTGACTTCGAAGTTTCTTGATATCATCAATACTCACTCTGCCAACAACAATCACTCCATCCAGTTCATTATCACGCAGGTTCATACTGTCATGATTTAATCTAATTAATTTGTTAGTAAAAATCCCTCGAGCCGAGCACTCATTTTCTACTCCTTTTCGAATAGAAGCAAAATAAGGATCATCCACCTCCTCTTCAGGAGATTGCCAAGATACAATTCCTATAAATGGAGTCTTTTCGTCTTTTTTTCCTTGACGTTTCCGATTGATAGAATAGTTTAATTCCTCCGCAATATCTAAAATACGTTTTCTCGTTTCCTCTGCGACGGAAAGCGTTTTATCATTATTTAGAACCCTTGATACTGTTCCACTTGATACATTGGCTAATTGAGCTATTTCCTTTATTGTTGCCATAACGAACCCTCACGATCTTTATCTATCTTTTTAGTAAATTTTAATATGTTTTTTACTAAAATTTTATCAACAAATTCATCATAACATATAATAATAACGCTTACAATTCTAAATTTAGTGACAAAATTGTTTCTACATGTTCTTTTTATCGATAAACATCACTATATTACAAGGGAACTTTACTTTTTTTATCAATATTTTTAGTAAACTTTTTATTTTGTTTAGTTACATAAACAGAATTTCTAAAACAGACCCTATACAAAAAAGAGCCTATCC
>NZ_BAMO01000020.1 GCF_000615945.1 Caldalkalibacillus mannanilyticus JCM 10596 | reverse complement strand
TCTGAATCGCCTCTAAGGCAATTTTCTCACTGCTTACTCCTTCTTTTTCTAGGTGATGACTTTTCACTTCACCCTCTAGAATATGCTCTGCGGTAATCGCTTTTTCTGCTATTTTGGAACTTGTTACCGAATGCTCCTCTAGCTTTTCTGTTGATATCGAATGATTTTGGATATGCCTGCTCTGAATCGCATCTGGAGCTATTTTCTCACTAGTGACCCCTTCTGGTTCAAGATGATTGTTTTTTACTTCTCCCTTTTGAATATGAGTAGCGGAAATCGATTCAGGATGAATATGCTCCGATCGGATCGCTTGATCTGCAATTATTCTGCTCGTGATAGATTGGTCCATCAATTTTTCTGAGGAGATAGCTTGATCAGCTATTTTGTCTGTTGTAATCGCTTGGTCTGCTAGTTTCTTTTCTGTTAAACATCCATCCTGCACTTGTTCACTGCCAACGGCTCCTTGCGCTAGCTTGGCTGTTGTGACGATTCCATCTGATAAATGCTCAGTAATCAGAGATTTTGGTTCAAGATGTTCAGTTTTAATGGCATGTTTCTTCACTTTTTCACTGGTAATCGACTGATCTATGAATAGGTCTGTTGTAAGGGATTCTAGAGCTATTTTGGAGGCATCAACAGAACGCTCAGCTATTTTCTCATTGGTAATGGATGCTTCTTGGATATGAGAGCTCTTGATGGAATCTGGAGCTATTTTTTCACTGGATACAGCACCGTTTGCCAATTTCTCATTCGTCACACTGTGCTCTTCTAAATGCTCCGTCTTGACCTGCTCTACTTGAATATGATCAGAATGAATGGCGGCTTGAGCAATCTTTTGGCTCGTAATAGCCCCAGGACTAATGTGGTGGGGGGTGATGACGCTTTTTCCAATATGCTGCGGATAAATAGAGGAATCCATTAGATGATCCTTTGAAATAGATTCAGGAGCGATATGCATCGGTTTAATCGCAGCCTTCTTGATTTTCTCTGAACTGATGCCTTGATCTGCAATTTTCTCTGAGCTTACAGAGCCATCGGCAAGCTTTTCCATTGTAACACTTTCATCAGCGAGCTTTCCTGTGGTCACCGCTCCTTCTTGTAAACGATCGGTTGTAATAGCTTGTTTAGCAATTTTCACTGTATTTACAGCATAATCAGCTAATTTTTCTCCTGTTAGGGTTTCATTAAGAATATGCTTACCACCTATTGTATGAGGAGCTAGCTTATCTGAAGTTACACTTTGATCTGCTAGAACGGAATTTGTTACCGATTCCTTCGCTAGCTTTTCTGTCGTTACTGCTTGGTTTGCCAGTTTTCTCGTTGTAATGGACTGATCTACTAGTTTTTCCGTGGTGATGCCACGATCGATTAGATGGTCTGTTTGGATCGCCTGTTGTTGGATATGTCTAGCATGAATCTGCCCTCTGCCATTTTGTCTGTTGTAATAGAGCCAGGTGCTAAGTGGCGGTTATGAATGGCTTCTGTGGCAATGCGATCGGCATCTACACTTCGCTCCTCTAGCAGTTCTGTTTTTATTGCTCCTGGAGCTAGAAGCTCTGTTGTGATGGAACGTTTCGCCATTTTATCTGTTGTAATCGATTCGGAAGCAATGTGTTGATTTTCAATCGCTGCTGGTTTAATTTTTTTAGAGTCCACAGAATATTCCGCTATATTTTCTGCATGAACAGAGCCGCGTGCTAATTTCTCTGTTGTCACTGATTGATCCGCTATTTTATCTGTTGTGATAGAAGAGGGAGCTATATGCTCTTCGGTGATCGAGTGTTTTGCCATTTTAGCAGATGAAATGGAATGATTCGCCAATTGTTTTCCTGTAAGAGATTCATCCTGGATATGCTTATGGCTGAGTGATTTTAAAGCTACTTTTTCTGGTGTCACTCCTCCATTTAGGAGATGTTCAGTAGTAATCGCTCCATGCTGTATATGTTTTGAATGAATAAGCCCATCGGCTATTTTATCTGTCGTGATCGCTCCAGCTGCTAAATGCTGATTCTGTACAGCATCCTGTGCCAGCTTCTCTGAAGTCACACTTTGATCCGAGAGCTTATTCGTTGTAATGGAGCGATCGGCTATTTTAGATGTAGTAATATCTCCCTCCTTGATATGCCTCGTACTCACGACCTGATCCGCTATTTTTTCACTAGTGATCGCTGCATCTGAAAGCTTATTGGTTGAAATCGCTTCAGGGGCAATTTTTGAGGCTGTCACTGCGTGGTCAGATAAATGATGGGTAAGGATGATTTCTTGTTTTAAATGCATTTCGTCAATCGATTTCTCTTGAATATGTTTTGAAGCAATTGATCGCTCAGCCAGCTTTTCAGATGTTACAGCTTCTTTCATCAGCTTTGCCGAACTAATGATATTATTGGCTAGGTCATTAAGCTGAATGGAGCCATTACGAATTTTTTCTGATGTAATAGACTGATCTTCAATATGCTCGGTATGAATTAATAGCTCTTTAAAATGCTTAGCCTCTATCGCTCCTTCGGCAATTTTCATCGAATCGATGGTTCTGTCAACAATCTTGTCTGAAGTTATGCTATTGTCTTGGAGCTTCTCTCCAGAAATAGATCTGTTAATCAATTTATCTCCAGAAATCGAACGATCGGCTAGATGATTCTGATCGATTGAACGAGGAGCAATTTTCGTGCTGGTTACACTATTCTTAGCTAGCTTTGATTGAGTGATAATAAAGTCATTGAGGTGATCCGTATCGATGCTCCCTTTTTTTATTTTGGCTCCATCTACAGCTCCTTTGGCAATTTTTTCATTCGTAATGGCTTCATCAATCAGGTCATCAGTAAAAAGAATCGGATCTTTTGGATCACTTTGTTTTTCCTTTAACGTTTCAACAGGGGCTTGTGTCAAGGGTCTTTCAATGATGTCAACACGCTTTCGCTTTCTTTCTTCTTCCTTTACTTTAAGAGCTTCTACCCTTAACTTGGGTTCTTCTTCCTTTACTTTAGGTTCTTCTACCCTTAACTTAGGTGCTTCTTCCTTTAACTTAGGTGCTTCTTCAAAGAAGGGGAAATCATCTATTTCTTCTAAAATTAATAAATCATTATCAATCTCCTGTGGATCTGGTTCTTCATTATTTTGCCAAGAAGCATGATCCTCATATAAAGTGGGATTCTGGATTTTTCGTTTCATACTTACGCTTCTTTTTTTTCTGCTCATTGATCTTACCTACTCCTTTCTTTCTAATCTAATGTCTACTATCATGCTACTTGCAGAATATGCCCCTACATAGTCACTAGTCACAAGAAAGCTTAAATTAGGTTATAACACAAAACCCAATTAAAATTGACAGAATCTTTTCAAAAAACAATTGACAAATTCACACAATGAAACTATTATAAAAAATATAACATCATATGATGTTATATTTTTTGGAGGTGTAAAAATGAATCAAGAACATGTCAATCAAATTACAGAAGCAGTAAATGCCGTGAAAACAATGGAAGTGAAGAACGTTTATTTTGTTGCTTGCGGAGGATCAATGGCTGCACTTGCTACAGGAGATTATTTCTTTGATCGGGAAACTTCGATTCCAAGCAGAGTCTTTACCTCAAATGAATTTGTCCATTCTTCTCCACAAGGACTTGGTAAAAACAGTGTTGTTATTCTTCGTTCTCATTCTGGAACTACGCCTGAAACGGTTGAAGCAGCGAAATTAGCCAGAGAAAAAGGAGCCTTAACCATTGCCATCTCGATGGAGGTAGACTCTCCTCTGTGTCAAGCCGCAGAGTACACTGTTCACTACAACTACAAAGACGGCTCTCACGCGATAGAGGGTGAAGTCGGGATGTATTATCGCCTTATTTTTGGACTTCTACATGCTTTATTCCCTAACGAAAAATATGAACGAATCTTACGTCAGTTGATCCATTTGGAAGATCTCTTTGAAACAAACAAAAAACAAACTTTTGAAAAGGCTTTTAAGTTTGGCAGTGACCATAAAAGAGAAAAAATCATCTATACGATGGGAAGTGGCGCTTACTATCATCAAGCCTATTCATTTACAAGCTGTCTCTTAATGGAGATGCTCTGGATTCATTCCAATGCCATTCATTCGGGAGAGTTTTTCCATGGACCTTTTGAAATCACGGATTATGACGTTCCTTTCTTGATTATTAAGGGGGAAGGAGCAACTAGAGCTTTAGACGAAAGAGCCATTGATTTTGCTAAAAAGTTTAGTCAAAAAGTAGAGGTTGTGGATGTAGCACAGCTAGATTATACGGGTATTGATGATGATCTTAGAGAGTATTATGGACCTGCCATTGTTGGAGCTGTACTCAGACAATATGCTGATGGCTTAGCTGAGCATACTGGGCATCCTTTATCTGTTCGACGTTATATGTGGAAAATGGAATATTAAAATCCAATGAAAAAGGAGCGATCTCAATGAAAAGAACCCTTGCATTCATCGTAACGGTACTGTTTCTTTTTTCTACACTCGGCGCTTGTTCTTCCTCTGACTCTACTTCTTCTCCTGAAACCGATTCAGAAGGAATCGTGGAGATTAACTTCTTTCATAGATGGCCTAATGAGCCAAGAAAATCTTTTTATGAGCAAAAAGCAGCAGAATTTATGGAGGCAAATCCACATGTCAAGATCAACGTCGATGCTGTATTGAATGATTCCTACAAAGAAAAAATTAGAGTGCTCGTGTCCAATGATCATCTCCCAGATATTTTCACCTCTTGGTCAGACTCATTTGCTCTAAATCTCGTATCTTCCGAAAGAATTAAACCATTAAATGATATTCTAGAAGAAGACAAAGAGTGGTCTGGAAATATTATGGAGAGTCAGTTTGGTGGCTTTACCTTTGACGATGTGACCTACGGAGTTCCTTTTACGATTGATGGAAAAGTGTTCTTTTACAATAAGGATATTTTTGAAGAGAATCATATCCAAGTTCCTCAAACATATGACGAGTTTATTCGGGTACTAAATCAACTTCAAGCCGCGGGCTATGAAACGCCTTTAGTTGAAGGCTTGACAAATACATGGGCGATCTCACATTACATGGGAACGATTTTTCAAAGACTCTTAGATCCTAATGTGACCGCTCTAGACTATGATGTGAAAAGAAGTGAGTTTACGGACCCAGGGTATCTCAGAGGATTAGAGGTATTCAAAGAGCTAACAACTTATATGGGAGAGTTGTCCACAGCGATTGATCATGAAACTGCTAGAAATATGTTTGGTAAGGGTGAAATCCCGATTGTTTATATGCAGTTTGCAGAAATCAAATTAGTCGAGGATTTAGGAGGCGTACAATTTGGATTTTTCAACTTCCCTGCCTTTGCTGAGGGGAAAGGAGATCCTGATGCGCTAACGGGAGCACCAGAAGGTTGGATGCTAAGTAAGAATGCACCACCAGAAGCCATTGATTTCTTGAAGTTTTTGACTTCTGTTGAAACCGCTTACGAATTTACCAAAACAGATGGACAATTAAATGCCATAAAAGGAGCTGTTGATGAGAACAATACTTCACCGGCAAGTATGGAAGCTTATAAGCTGCTTCTAAATGCCTCTGCCCCCTCCCCATGGTTTGATAATGCCGTCAATATTAATATTGCAGACATTTTCATGAAAGGGGGACAATCCCTAGCCATAGGTCAAACCTCGCCTGAAGAGATCATGAGTGAGGTCCAAAAACGAGCAGAACGATTAAAGAATGAATAAAGATTATCTTCCCCTTTTTCTAAGGTTCAGAGGTGAGTATCTGAACCTTAGAAATCATAACTCTTGATTAATTCTATTAGAAAGGGGTGAACGCATGTCCACGTTCAGAAAGAATGCCATGTCCTTCTTGTTCTTGCTTCCCAGTCTTGTCATCTTAGCTGTCTTTGTTTTTTTGCCTCTCTTACAAAATTTTTATAACAGTTTCTATTCTTTCTCCGTCTTTTCACAAACCAAAACGTTTGTTGGCTGGGAAAATATCAGACTGTTTTGGCATGACAAGGTGATCGGAGTGGCTCTGACAAATAATATGAAGTATGCTGTGATTTCAGTTATTTTTCAGGTTGCCTTTGCCTTAGTCTTAGCTTATATTCTTGAAGATAAGGTATTTAGGAGAGTCGCTCCCTTTTTCAGAGTGGTTTATTTCATGCCTGTTATGATCTCTATCTCTGTAATCGCCTTGCTTTTCGGCTTTATTTATAACCCACAGATGGGACTTCTCAATAGCTTTCTTGCCTTGGTCGAACTCGAACAGCTGGCAAAGCCCTGGCTAGGAAGTTCTACTACTGCGATCTATGCAGTTATCGCTATGTCTCAATGGCAAAGTATCGGGTTTATCATGATCCTGTTTATCGTTTCAATTCAGAAAATTCCAAAAGAATTATATGAGGCAGCTGAAATGGACGGAGCCGGTAAAATAAGAAGATTCTTTAGCATCACAATCCCTCAAGTAAAAGAGAGTATTTTTGTCAACACCCTGATCACTATTACAGGCTCAATGCTTGTTTTTAATGAACCTTACATTCTAACAAACGGGGGACCTGGTTTTAGTTCCACCACCATGTCTGTTCATATGTATCAGGAAGGCTTTGTCAAAGACAATATGGGCTATGCCTCAGCATTAGCTGTGTTGATTTTTTTACTGACTGCTATCCTGGCTCTTATTCAACTCCGATTGTCTCGTACAGGAAAGGATGAATGAAAAATGAGAAATGCCATCACATCCTCAGCTGCACTAAGAAAATGGACTCTAGGTGAATTCATCACTTTGGTGGGCTTGATCATTGGAGCAATAATCATCCTCTATCCTCTGTTTTGGATGGTTGTGTCCTCTATGAAAAGCTACGATGAAATCTATCATGACGTTTGGGGACTGCCTAGCACTTGGCTTGTTCATAACTATGCAGAGGCATGGTCCAAGGGAATTTCGAGCTATTTTTTTAATAGTGTTATAGTCACAGTCATAACGGTTATAGCTGTCTTGCTTTTTGCCTCTATGGCTGCCTTTGCCTTAGCCAAGTACCGCTCACGCTTTATTGACTATGCGCTAATTTTTATCATGGCTGGAATGATGATCAATCCGCAAGTTGCCATGATTCCCCTGTTTGGTATCTTAACCTCATTAGAATTAATGAATACTCGTTGGGCGCTAATCTTACCTTATATCGCTTTTCGATTGCCTATTTCTATTCTCTTGCTTCGAGCTTATTTCTTAAGTATTCCCCGAGAACTAGAAGAATCGGCGATCATTGATGGCTGTAGTGAGTTTGGAATCTATTCGAAAATCTACCTCCCTATAGCTCGTCCTATTTTGATTACAACTGTTGTTTTAACCTCTTTTTTTGCCTGGAATGAATTTCTTTTTGCCACTGTTTTCATCGATTCAAATTCGTTGAAAACCATTCCTTCCGGGTTAATGAATTTTAGAGATGCACTTAGAACAGATTGGGGTGTCCTCTTAGCAGGAATGGTAATCTCCTCCCTCCCCATGATTGCTCTCCTCCTCGTTCTTCAAAAGCATTTAGTAAGAGGACTGTCAGAAGGATCAGTAAAAGGATAAAAGAAAGGAAGATACGATGAAGATCATAGCCATTGGTGACAACGTTGTTGACTGTTATTTAGACCAAGGGATGTATTATCCCGGCGGTAATTGTGTAAATGTTGCCGTGAATTGTAAGCGCTTAGGTTCTGTGGAGGTAGCCTATATTGGAGTTTTTGGAACAGATGATAAGGCAGCTCACCTTAAAGAAGTGTTAGCTAGAGAAGGCATTGATTCTCATCGCTCCAGAATCATGGAGGGTATTTCAGGACAGCCGCAAGTTAATCTTACAGCAAGCGGAGAACGTGTTTTTGTAGGAGGTCCAAGAGATACAGTCCAGCATTTGGTGAAATTAAAACTTACTCCTCAGGATTATGAGTATATTACGAGATTTGATCTTTGCCATTCTAGCTGTTACTCATCTCTGGAAGAAGAGCTTTCTACTCTAGCGAAGTATATTCCTATTTCATATGATTTTTCGGATAAAGTAGAAAAAGAGGATTTAGAGAAGGTATGTCCCTATATCTCATATGGCTTTTTTTCCGGCTCTGATTTGAGTGAAGATCAGTTGGAAAAATTGATACAGCAGGTCATGAAATACAATCTTGAGGTCATTGGCATTACAAGAGGGGGAGCGAATCCCGCTGTCTTTATCTACAAAGGAGAAAGATACTACCAGAAGCCCTTGGCTACTGAGGTTGTGGATACAATGGGAGCAGGAGATAGTTTCATTAGTGGATTCTTAACTTCGTTTCTTACTGATCAGGACATGAATAAGGCTTTGCAATTGGCAGCAGAACAAGCAAGCCGTACGTGTACCTTCTATGGAGGATTTGGCTATCCTAAAAAAATAGAGCGCTAGATTAGAGGGCGAAACAGTTCTCTGGCGATGGTACTTCTTGCAAAGTAAAATGGGGTATCCCCCTTTTCCTTTGTTACGAGGTCCTCTTTTTCTTTTGTCATAATGAATTAGCGTTTTTTATACCGCCTATCTAGGGTATAATAAAGGAGGTATTCATTCTTTTTTATCGAGGTACATTATGACAAAGAAAAAATCCGTAGGTTCAGATAATCCAGTCTTTCTATATGAACATGTGAAAATGAGAATAAAAGAAATGATCGCAAACGAGGAATTTGTCCCCAGTGAAAAGCTTCCTAATGAGAGCGAGCTTTGCCAGCTTTTTTCTACGAGTAGAATCACGATTCGAAGAGCTTTAAAGGAGCTAGCCAGTGAAGGAGTGATCGAAATCTTGCATGGCAAAGGGACATTTGTCAAGCAAACCAAGCAACAGATCCATATCCTCAATCTTAAGGGATTCACCGAGGGAATGAAGATTGGTCACAACAATATCACAAAAAAAGTTCTGAGCAGTGAAGTCGAAATGGCGGATCAGACGATCATGAAGATTTTCGAGCGATCAGAACCCTTTAAAGTCTTAAAATTGGTTCGATTAATCAAAGATTCAAATGATGTATTCAGCATTGACTATGCCTATTTGCCACTCGATATTTACCCGGGGATTGCAGAAAAAATTAAGGATGATGTTTCAACCTTTCAAATTATTCACCATGATTATCAGGTTCGTTTTAAGAAAGCAAGAAAAGAGATGGAAATTATCCAACCCTCGATGGAGATTCTTACTCTTCTCGAAGCCTCTAGATTGGAACCCGTCGTACAAATAAAAAAGGTGATTGCAGATGAAACAAATACCCCTGTTCATTATTCAACCTATTATCATCTTGCTCATAGAGTAAAGTTTCATATTGATATTGAGATGGATGACGAAGCCTAAAGAGAGTAGATTACTCTTCTTAGGCTTTTTCATTTCATTATTTTTCATCTCGAATTTGATATACATTTCTAAGTGGATAGCAGAAATATCTTTTCATAACACTCTTTGAGAAGTTCTGAGGATAAGTGATTCACTTTCTCATACTTTTCTCGATACATCTCTCTGATAATATCTCTTACCTTTTGTTCCGTTAATGGTGGCTGGTTCGTCTTGATTAAAAGATGTAGGGGAACGGCTTCTCCTTCAGGATGTAAAGGAGGCTGCACGTATTTAACACTACTAATATTTACATACTGATTCTTCTCAAAAAATAAGTTTCGTTTCGCACATTGAGCTCTTTCTTCCTCCGAATGGACAAACTCTTCCTTCTCTGTTTCTAGGATGATCCCATCTAGAGTAACAAAACCTGCTTGCTGTGCATCGTAAGTTAGTAGTTCCTCCACTTTTTCTAGGGTCTTCGATCCTACTCCTATCCCCCGAGCTAGCGGATTTGTCACAATATACACAATAAATCCAACGTTGACCTTAGATAAATAGTGCGCGGTAGCGAAGGAACATATTTTATTGTCATAAAATCCGACTACTAGCCTAAATGAATTGGGAAAACAACTCTTCTGGTATTGCAGACTCTGATAAAAAACTTCATGGGGTTCACGCACTTCATGCGGAAAAGCTTGATCATACATGTTTAGAATAGATTGAAGCAATTCTGTGTCTTGTAAGGTGATTTCTTGCCAAGTAATATTCATTTTAGCTCCTTTATATTAGATAGTGTGATTGAAAAGAGAAGGTTTTAATAATCCTAAAAACGACAAGAAAATTGTATCACAAAAAAACATTTTTTATTATTTTGGTATTTTAAAAATGATATATTTACCCAACATTAATCAATTCTAAATATTTCTATTGAACAAAAAAATGAAATTTTCCGAAAATACAAGAAAGAAGTTAAATGATTTCCGGTTTACTGAAAGTAACTCAACATGTGATTACTGGAAAAGATGAAATAAGGAGGTGACTGTATGCCTAAATGGAGAAACATCAAAATCTCTAAGCGAATGACGATTTTATTTTTACTCAATGCACTGGTCCCTGTTATTATTATTAGTTTAATTAGCTTTACTTACTCATCCAGAGCATTAGAGTCAGCAGTTAATAACCAATTGCTTTCAATTGCTCAAGTGAAAAAAGGAAATATTGAGAATTTCTTTAATGAGAAACAGAATGATATTCGAGTATTATCCACGATTTCGGATGTCAAAGAAAGCCTGCCTTTATTTACAGAAGCCTTTAAAGCAGAAGGTCACAAGGGTGAAAATTATAAGAGGATCGAACATAGATATCAGTCCATCTTTGATAATTACATCACTCTATATGATTATTATGACCTATTCTTAATCGATCTAGAAGGGAATATTGTATATACCGTTGTAAAAGAAGCTGATCTGGGCACCAATTTAAATCATGGTCCATATAAATCTACTGGTTTAGCAGAAGCGTTTCGTCAGGGGCTTACTAAGTATACCATCGCAGACTATGAATATTATGAACCCTCTAATGAACCAGCAGCCTTTATGGGATACCCTGTCGTAAATGAACATAATGTTAAAATTGGGGTTGTTGCTTTACAAATTTCAGATGGAGCGATTAATTCGATTATGAAAAATGTAGCTGGTCTTGGAGAATCAGGTGAAACCTATCTCGTGGGACCTAATCAATTAATGAGATCGGATTCTCGTTTTGTCGAAGAAAGCACGATTGGAAAGCTTAAGATAGATACCATAGCTACTCGAGAGGCATTGGCTGGTATCTCTGATACGAAAACTATAGATGATTATCGTGGAGTACCCGTATTAAGTTCCTACGCGCCGCTTCAAATTGAAGGTTTACAGTGGGCGATTATGGCTGAAATGGACGAGGCAGAAGCTTTCCAAAGTGTTTATGCTCAACAGATAACAATAGCTGGTGTTGTTATTATTGCCATTATTCTGGTGATTATTGCTTCTATCCTTTTTGCAAAGAATCTTGTTAGACCGATCAACTTGCTAAGGAGAGAACTCAATGAATTGGCTGAACGTGGCGGAGATTTAACCAAAGAGATTCAAATCGATACGAAGGATGAAATTGGTGAGCTTGCTGCAGCAACAAATAAGTTCCTAGGGAATGTTCGCTCCATCATTACAGATGTGATGCAAAGTGCGAAACAACTAAGTGCCTCTTCAGAGGAATTAACGGAAGGTGCTCAAGAAACAAGCATGGCGACAAATGTAATCAGAGAATCCATTCAAGATATTGCTAACGGAGTAGAGATCCAAGCAAAGAGTACAGAAGAAAGCGCTAGAGCTATGGAAGAAATGACTCTGGGAATCCAAAGAGTAGCTGAAACTTCATCCAGCATTAATGAGTCTTCCGTAGCGTTACAAGAAAAGGCTCAGGATGGAAGTGAGATTGTAACTACCGCGGTAACTCAAATAAACAAAATACAAGAAGAAACCATTAATACAACTCACATTGTAGAGCTGTTAAAGAAAGATTCGGAAGAAATCGAAGAAATTGTTCAAATTATTTCTGGCATATCTGCCCAAACCAACTTACTAGCTCTTAATGCAGCTATTGAAGCGGCAAGAGCAGGAGAAGCAGGGAAAGGCTTTGCTGTTGTAGCAGATGAAATTCGTAAGCTAGCTGATCAAACATCTCAATCCACTACGAAAATCAATGATTTAATTAAAGAGATGCAGAACAATACGCAAAGTGTGGTTACATCTATCAATACTGGAAAAGCGGAAGTGGATGAAGGAATTACAAGCATTAGGGAAGTAGGAAACGTGTTTCAAGTTATGTTAACGTCGATTAAAGAAATTAGCGGGCAAATCGAAGAAATGTCAGCTATCGCTGAAGAAATGTCAGCAACCTCTGAGCAAGTAACGGCATCATTTGAGGAAATAGCGAGTACAGCACAAGAATCCTCTCAAAATGCACAAAGTGTTGCTTCATCATCAGAAGAGCAGATGGCCATTGTGGAAGAAATTACAGCTTCTGCAGAATCCTTAGCCCAAATGGCCTCTGAGCTAGAGCGAAGTGTGAACAGATTTAAGGTGTAATGGATTACCAGTTAAATTGATTATAAGTAAAACCCCAACGATTGATGAACTCTCTCTACAGAGGGTAAATGCAAACGTTTTGGGGTTTTTCTATGTTATTCTATCTTACTAAGCTATCTTATATATCCACCTGATGGTTAAGCGCCCTTTAGCCCAAGCAAATATTTTGGTATTTTAAAAATGACATACTTCCCTGTCCACATTTCACTCTCAACAATGATTACTGAATTGCCTTTTTCAAAAAAATACCCTGAACCTTGTTGTTCCTTAAAAATCCAGCCTCTATCCATCATTAGCTTTTTTATATGTTCATATGCTTGACCCTGATTCATTTTCGAAATATACCATTCATAGTTTTTTTCATCTGTTAGTTTAACTATACTATCTGCTGATTCGCTAATCTTGTTAAGAGTGGCTCTTTTGGAAATAGAGTCTACTGGTAATGGAGGATAATAAAACTTAGTATAAGCGGATATTAAAAATAAACCAATGAACGACAATAAAACAAAGATGATGAATCGTTTCTTTTTCATAGTACACTCCCTCTTAACTATAAGATGTCGTCAAGGATTTTTGGATAAGCTCATACAAACATGCAGTAAAAATAGCACTACTGCTAGTTATAGTTTACTCGACAAAGTCAATAGACTCTGCGATTTTAAACATTTCTTCTTGACTAAGCATTTCTGAAAAAATAGCAAATCCATAATCTTCAGTAATAATGTATAGTGATTTTTTTCCGCTTTCATACTCATGATAAATCGCTGGATGATTTGAAATCTCTAATTCTTTGAGAGTTCCTTCCGTAAAGAAGTTGTTTACAATGTTTTTATAGACTTCGCCTTGTGGTTTAACTAGTTTTTCTTGGGCATACTTATACACTTTGTCTTCAGTCCACATCACAATGTCAACTATCTGTCCTGAGTGTGGAGCATCCAAGACTCTGGAACTAAAAGACTCAGCATTAGCAGTATAATTAGGTAATTGAATTTGGAAGTCATTTTTTAAATCGACTTGGACATTTTGATAAATCTCTTTATTCAATTGATTGCTATTATCTTTATCCATAGCCACTTCATTAGCTTCATTAGTACTATTGCTCTCATTAGTTGCTTCTACATTTAAACTCCCCTTCTCACTCTCAGAAGCTAAAGCCATCCCAACTGAACAAAGGCTAATGAATAGTAATACAAGAAAAACCCTGATTTTTTTATTCATCTCTAATTTCTCCTAACTTTCTTAACATTATCGTATATCATATTTACCCTAACAAAAATTCATATTTTTGGGCATGGGTAAAATTAACTGTTTTTACCATGATTTTTTATAAACTTTTGCACTACTAACTAATTGGCATTTTATGCTCCTCAAAACCTTTATATGATGAAGTAAAGTTAAAGGGAAAAGTAAATAATTTCTATTTCCAATCAGTCTTTTTCATGGTAAAATATAAATAAACAGAATATTATAAAAATTTTAACCAGAGTACTGAGTAAGGGTTATTCTTTCGGAAGAGTTATGCATCAAGTCGTTCACTCCAAACTAGAGAAGCCTTCTTTATTAGTACTCTTTTTTTCACCCTATTGATAGGATGGTATGAGGCAATCCAGTTCTTCAGAATACCAAAGGAGGGATTCTTATGAGTCTAATGGACAAGCTTTCAAAGTATCGTGCTGAAGAGGGAAGGTTGAAGTGGGAAGGGACATTTTTGGACTATCTAGAGCTCGTTAAACAGAATCCACTCATTGCTCAACATGCTCATGCCAGAATCTATCATATGATTCAGCAAGCAGGATTTGAAAAACAAGGAGCTAGTAAGAAATATACCTTTTTCTCAGAGGAACTATATGGTTTAGAGGAATCGACTCAGAAGCTGGTTGAGGAGTACTTCCTGCCCGCTGCCAAGCGCTTGGACGTTCGTAAAAGGTTGCTACTCTTAATGGGACCTGTTAGTGGGGGAAAATCGACTCTCGTTACTCTCTTGAAAAAAGGATTAGAAAGATATTCTCGAACAGATCAAGGAGCATTGTACGGAATTAAGGGATGCCCGATGCATGAAGAACCCATGCACCTGATACCAGAGGTTCTGCGTCCAGAATTTGAAAAAGAATATGGTGTCACGATTGAAGGAAACCTCTGCCCTGTCTGTCGCCTCAGACTGGAGGAAGAATACCAAGGCGAAATTGAAAAAATGCCTGTCGAAAGAATTGTACTCTCCGAAGAAAGCCGAGTGGGAATCGGAACCTTTGCTCCTTCTGATCCAAAATCTCAGGATATTGCTGACTTAACGGGAAGCATTGACTTCTCCACCATTTCTCAGTTCGGCTCCGAATCCGACCCGCGTGCCTATCGCTTTGATGGAGAACTAAATAAAGCCAATCGAGGGCTCATGGAGTTTCAAGAAATGCTTAAATGTGATGAAAAATTCTTGTGGAACCTCCTCTCTCTCACTCAGGAAGGTAATTTTAAAGCAGGAAGATTTGCCTTAATCTCTGCCGATGAACTAATCGTGGCACATACCAACGAAACAGAGTATCGCAATTTTATCAGCAATAAAAAGAACGAAGCTCTTCACTCCAGAATCATCGTCATGAAAGTCCCCTATAATCTAAAGGTAAGCGAAGAAGAAAAAATCTACTCAAAACTAATTTCCAGAAGTGACATGCAGCATATCCACATCGCGCCAAATGCCCTACAAACCGCAGCTATTTTCTCCATTCTCACTAGGTTAGAGCCTTCTAAGAAAAATGGCATCGACTTATTGAAAAAAATGTATCTCTATGATGGACAAAATGTTGAGGGCTACATGGATAAAGATGTGCAAGAATTAAAAGAAGAAGCCTTCAACGAGGGAATGTTCGGGATCGATCCACGTTATGTCATCAACCGAATCTCAAGTGCTCTCATCAATGAAGAGAAAACCTGCATCAATGCCCTCGATATTCTAAAATCCTTGAAGGAAGGTCTTGGACAGCATGCCTCTATTACGAAGGATGAGAAAGAAAGAATGCTTGGCTTCATCACAACCGCTCGACAAGAATATGACACCCTAGCAAAAAATGAAGTGCAGAGAGCCTTCGTCTATTCTTTCGAGGAATCCGCTAAAGCCCTTCTGGACAACTACCTAGACAATGTAGAGGCTTACTGTCATGGACACCGGATGAAGGACCCTATTACGGGAGAGGAAATGGACCCAGATGAGAGATTAATGCGCTCGATTGAAGAGCAAATTGGGATAACTGAAAACTCTAAACGCGCTTTCAGAGAAGAGATTCTGATTCGTATCTCCCTCTATGCGAGAAAAGGGAAAAAGTTCGAGTATCATACACATGAGCGCCTAAAAGAAGCCATTGAGAAAAAACTTTTTACAGACTTAAAGGATGTGGTCAAGATCACCACAACCTCCAAATTACCTGATGAGAATCAATTAAAGCGAAGCAATGAAGTCATCAAACGCTTAGTCGAAAATCATGGTTATTGCTCAGTATGTTCCAATGAGTTGCTCAAGTATGTTGGTAGCCTGCTAAATCGATAGGAGTGATTCATATGCAATATCCACTTTTTGTACTTTCAAGAGAGGACTGGTCCTTACATCGTAAGGGCCAGAGGGATCAAGAGCGTCATCAGGAAAAGGTAAAAGAAGCCATCAAGGATCATCTAGCAGAGATCGTCAGTGAAGAAGCCATTATCATGTCGGATGGCAGAGAAAAGATCAAGGTTCCTATTCGTTCGATCCAACAATATAAATTCCGCTATTCATACAATAATCAGGAGCAAGTGGGACAAGGAGCTGGCGATTCACAAGTGGGGGACATTCTGGGTCAGGGACAAGGACAACCAGCAGGACCAGGGCAAGGACAGCAGGCAGGAGATCAGCCAGGGGAAGATTATTATGAGGCAGAGATTAGCATCGACGAGCTAGCGGAGATCATCTTTGAAGATCTTCAGCTTCCAAACTTAAAAAACAAGCAGAAACAAGAAATGACGAATACAGAAGTACAATTTAACAACCTTCGCAAAAAAGGCATTATGGGTAATATCGATAAACGCCGTACCATTCTTGAAAGCATGAAACGCCAAGCCAGAAGTTTGTCGCCTATGGCAGGCTTGCACATTGCGGATGAAGATCTGCGGTTTAAAACGTGGGATGAGATTGAAAAGCCTACAACAAATGCGGTTATTCTAGCTATGATGGATACCTCTGGATCGATGGGCTCCTTCGAAAAATATATTGCTCGCAGCTTCTACTTTTGGATGGTACGCTTCCTCAGAACTTGTTATCAGAATGTAGACATTCGTTTTCTCGCTCATGATACACAGGCGAAAGAAGTATCGGAGGAGCATTTTTTCACCAAGGGCGAAAGTGGAGGAACCATGTGTTCCTCCGTCTATAAGCTAGCTCTTCAGTTGATAGAAGAAAGCTATCCTCCAGACCATTATAATATCTATGCTTTTCATTTCTCAGACGGAGATAACTATTCCAGTGATAACCAGCAAACCGTTCAATTCGTGAATGAACTTCTAGAGAAATGCAATCGAGTCGGATATGGTGAAATTAATCGCTACTCCCGTTCCACTACTTTAATGGCGGCAATGAACCAAATCAATCATCCCCACTTTGTCTATCATGTGATGAAACAAGAAACCGATGTCTACCAAGCACTCCAAGCCTTCTTTCAAGAACAATGGGAAGCCCTACAGTAAGTCTAAGCTATAGGAGTGAAGCCAATGAGAGAACATGAATATGTACAGTTAGAAGAAAGCATTGCAGAACTCACCCAACGAGCGCAGGATATGGGTCTTGATTTCTTTCAGATGAGATATGAAATATGCCCTGCTGATATTCTCTATTCGATAGGAGCGTATGGGATGCCCACTCGCTTCTCTCACTGGAGCTTCGGGAAAGCCTTTCATCGTATGAAAATGGACTATGATTTTAATTTAAGTAAAATCTATGAGCTTGTGATTAATTCTGATCCATGCTATGCCTATCTTCTAGAAAATAATTCTCTCTTGCAGAACAAATTAATTGTGGCACATGTGTTAGGGCATAGCGATTTTTTCAAAAACAATGCCTACTTTGGAACCACCAATCGGAAAATGATCGATAGCATGTACGTTCATGCCACCCAAATTCGAGAAATAGAATATGAGCATGGTCAAGCTAAGGTAGAAGCTTTTGTCGACTCCGTTCTAGCTATTCAAGAGCATATTGATCCGCGCCATCACGTTAGAAACAAAGAAGAGAACAAAGACCTCCTGCTCTTTATCGCTCAGCATAGCCGCCACTTAGAGCCTTGGCAACAGCATATTCTCTACATGATGCGTGATGAAATGCTTTATTTCTGGCCTCAAATCGAAACCAAAATCATGAATGAGGGCTGGGCTACCTATTGGCATCTCAGACTAATGAGAGAGCTTGATTTAACAGAAGCAGAAACCCTGGACTTTGCCAAAATGCATGCAGGAGTTATCCAGCCCTCTCGAACAGGAGTCAACCCATATCTCTTAGGGCTCTATATGTTTGAAGCTTTGGATAAAAAGTATGGACAAGAATTTATCTTCGAAGTCAGAGAAATGGAGAATGATATCTCCTTTCTGCGCAACTACCTGACCAAGGAGCTGGTCCAAGAAATGGATTTCTATTTGTACGGAAAGAAAGGGGAAGCCTATCTCATTACGAATAAAGAGTGGGAAGAAATTAAGGACAAGATGATACAAAGCAAAACAAATGGAGGCTTCCCTTACCTCATCATCAAGGACGGTGATTACAATCGGAATGGAGAACTATATCTTCAGCATCAATTTGATGGACTAGAGCTAGACCAAAAATATGTCCAAAAGACCTTACCCCATGTTTCCTCCCTCTGGGGACGCCCTGTTCATCTGGAAACCAGAGTTCAAGGAAAAGAAAAACTCTATTCCTGTCACAATGGAAAGGATGTAAAGTACCAGTAAAATAAGGATCATGTGAGGTCATCACGTGATCCTTTTTTGTGAATATGATAGACTCGCTCCGGTCTTCCTACTACGCCATAGGAAAGATCAGCAAATACTTCCCCTGTCGACACTAAGTACTCTAGATATCTTCTCGCGGTCGAACGGCTTGCTCCGATCTCCTGTCCTATCGCTTCAGCGCTCAAGCCCTCCTGCGAGTCGTGCAGAACCACATAAACCTTCTCTAAGGTAAGACGATCGATCCCCTTGGGCAAGTGATTGGAACGAATGGGTCCAGACTCTCCCTTCACTGATCCGCGTAGAATTTCATCTACATCGCTTTGGTTTACCTGCTCCTTTTCCAAACTCTGTAGCCGCTCATGAACAAGCTGGTATTGAAGGAGGGTTTCTTTGAAGCGATCAAAAACGACTGGCTTGACGATAAAATCAAAAACACCTCCATGTAACGCTTCCTTCAATGTTCTCACTTCTTTAGCTGCCGTAATCATAATCACATCGATATCGCTATACTCCTGTCGTATATAACGAAGCAGTTCTAATCCGTTTGTATCAGGAAAATAAACATCAAGCAAGACCAAATGTGGACGAAGGAGCTCCAGATGCTCTTTCGCTTCCTGTTCATCTAAGGCGATGCCTAACACTTGAAAACCAGGTACTTTTTCCACGAATCTGCGATTGATCTCTGCAATTCTGCTATCATCTTCAATGATCAACACGTCGATCATAACGCCTTCCCTACCTTTTCTCCTATTTTTTTCGGAATATCAACAGTAAATACGGTTCCTCCGCCTTCATGGCTAGAAAAGGTAATATGACCGTGTAATTGTTGAACGGCTTGCTGCACTAAGCCTAAGCCATACCCTCGATGCTGAGAAGCCTTTGTCGAGTAACCGATGCGAAAGATCCGCTCTCTTTCCTCCTCCGCAATCCCTGTTCCAGTATCTTCCACTTCAATAATCAGATCTTCCCCCAAGTCAGTGAAAAAAATCTTTACCTTTTTATCTGTCGCACTTGGATCTAGGACAGCTTCCATCGCATTATCTAGTAAATTACCAATGATCGTCACCAGTAGACTACGATCAATGGAGGCTGGCACATCACGAAAGGAGCTTTCTCGATCAATGTCTAGTTCTACCTTCCATTCACTTGCTTGATTAAACTTCCCTATAAGCAGACCGCCAATCATGGGATCAGGAATTTCTTTCATAATGAAGTGAATTAGATTTTGTTGAACATTAGACTCTAAAGCAATCATCTCTAAGGCTTCCTGATAAGATTCTAGCTGTAGAAGCCCAGATATCGCATATAATTTATTGGAAAACTCATGAGTCTGAGCCTCAATGCCTCAGCATAGCGCTTTACTTCCGAAAGCTCCTCTGTAATACGCGAGAGCTCTGATTTATTTCGGAAGCTTGATACCGCCCCAATAACCTCCTGATTTTTATTCATTATAGGAATCCGATTGGCAATGACCACATGCTCGCCAATCATCACTTCTTGATCATATTCCGCTTCACCTGAGTGAACAATGTCCATCAGCCGCGAATATGGGAGAACTTCTAGTAAGTTTTTTCTTAAGACCTGCTCCTCTTTCGTCAGACCTAGCATCTTTAGCGCTACTTGATTGACCATCGTAATAACTCCATGACGATCCACAGCAATAATCCCTTCTCTAATCGTTTCTAGAATCACTCTTTTTTCTTCATACAGACTTGAAATCTCCTGAGGTTCAAGTCCGAAAATAACCCGTTTCACTTCCTTGGCAATCAACAATGCCCCGGCAATTCCAATAGAGAGAACAACCAAGGTAAGGAGGATCACCTCAAAGGCATGTTCTTTCGTGATTCGATTCACGTCTTCAAGCAGAAAACCTACCGAAACAATCCCGACCACCTTATTCTCATGATCATAGATCAGGGTCTTTCCTCGAAGAGAAGGACCTAAGCTGCCGATCGCCTCAGAAATAATCGATCCTTCTTCAATCACTCGAATATTATCTCCACCTACCATATACTGACCAATTCGATCTGGAATAGGGTGGGAATAGCGAATGCCATTCAGGTTCCCGACAACAATAAATTCAGCACCCGTCCTTCTTCTTGCTTCTTCGGCAATGGGTTGAATAATTGTTGAGGTTCAGGATGAGAGAAAGCGGCACGAATTTCATGATCAGCTGCCATGGCTTTGGCTAGAATCAAAGCTTTTTCACCCATTTGTTCCTTCAATGTCGCCGTCATCAATTGTTGAAATAAATAGCCTACTAGAAATAGAATCAAAATCAGTAAGGAACTAATTAATAAGATCAGCTTCGATTGTAGCCTCATGACGTGCAACCCCTTCTCCTCATACTGCCTTCGCCTATCCTCTGTCATCTGCTTTCTTAATCTCTTTCCTTTGCCCTCCTCAGCTTCCTATCTTATGGCAGGTCTTTTTAGCACTTTCGACAGCAAGGGAGATGTCAAGGCTAAAAGAGCAAGAATGAGAAGGAAAAGCGAAATCGGTTTATGAATAAAAATGCTCCAATCTCCATTCGAAATGGTTAGAGCTTGACGCATGGCTTGTTCCATCATTCCTCCTAAAATAAAGGCTAGGATCATTGGCGCAACTGGAAACCCATTCTGTCTCATAATATACCCCAACAGCCCAAAGCCGATCAACATGAACAAATCAAACACGCTAAAGCTCACACCATATACACCAATGAAACAAAAAACAATAATCAAACTGATCAGCAAAGCTCGGGGAACCTCTAAAATCTTAGCGAAATACGGAATCAAGGGTAAATTAAGAAGCAGCAAAAAGATATTGCCAATATACATACTGCTTACAAAACCCCAAAACACATCGGGACGCTCCTGAAACATAAGAGGACCAGGCTGAACACCAAGTATTAATAAGGCTCCCATTAGAACTGCTGTTGAACCACTTCCCGGTATTCCTAAGGTTAACAACGGTACAAATGACCCTCCGCACGCAGCATTATTCGCCGCTTCCGGTGCGGCTACCCCTTCCTCTGCTCCCTTACCAAAGTTCTTTTTATTTTTATTAATCTTCCTTTCCATTGTATAACTTAATAGACTGGCAATGGTAGCCCCTGCTCCCGGTAATACTCCTACAAAAAAACCTAAAATAGATCCTCTCGCAATAGGAGGCGCAATTCTTTTTGCCTCATCCTTGCTTAATCTTAATGTCCCAATGGCTCCATGCTGTTGTTTCGCATTACTCACCCTTTGAGCAATCACCGCTAGGATCTCCGCCATCGCAAATATTCCTAATGTAATCACTAAAAAGTCGATGCCATCCATTAATTTTCCACTACCAAAGGTAAATCTAGACGTCCCTGTTTGAGCATCGATTCCAATGGTCGCTACCATGAGTCCTAACAAAGTTGAAATAAGAGCCTTCACCATTGACTTATCTGCTAAGCTTGTCACAGCGGAAAGCCCTAGCACCATAAGAGCAAAATATTCAGCCGGTCCAAAGCTTATTGCAAACTGGGCTAGTAGTGGGGCGATTAGCATCAGAGCAATGACGCTCACTGTTCCTCCAATAAACGAAGCATAGGCAGCAATCGCTAGCGCCTTCCCCGCTTTCCCTTGCCGAGCCATGGGGTAGCCATCAAAGGAGGTGGCTACAGTCCCTGCCACACCTGGAGCATTTAATAGAATACTAGAGGTAGAGCCCCCAAATATCGCACCGTAATAGACACCCGCCATTAAGATTAACGCACTGGCTGGGTTCATGCCAAATGTCAGCGGAATCATGAGCGCCAAGGCACTGATGGGTCCTAACCCAGGCAGCATACCAATAATGGTTCCGGCGAGTACACCCAGAAACACAAATACTATATTTTCCAACGAAAGGGCGACCTGAAAACCATAGAGCATATTTGTTAAAGTATCCATGACAGCACCCCTTTCGGTAAATTCATCTGTAATCCTTGGGTAAAAATATAAAACATCCCTAGCGAGAAGATAATCGCTACCATTCCATTAATCAAATGACGCCGATAACCTAAATAACGAGAAACACCAAATAAAAATACCATCGTGACAACGACAAAACCTAAAATTTCAATGAGTCCAGCATAAAGCATCATGGCGACCAAGATGACCCAAAATTGGGTGCGTGGTCTTGCCAGAACGTCTTTTCTTCTTTATTTATGGTTTCAGTTATTGGCTGTGCTGTTTCTTCAGTTTGCACAGAGTCGGCTTGCTTTGTCCTCTTGCCTTGCCAAAACAAAAGAAGGGACAGGATGAACAACAAAGTACCTAACAAGGTAGGAAATACATCGGAGTCAATCGGTACTGGAAATGGGTAGCTGGGTATTTGATACGCATGAAAAAGATACAAGCTACTAAAAATAAAGAGCCCGATAGCAAACTTCTGATCCTTACTCATAATTTATTCACCTCTTTCTTATGCCCCCCTAGTACGATACAAAGGTGTGATATGATCACACCTTTGGCACAACCTGCGTATTAATTTGCGAGTCCAACTCGCTTCATAATTTCATAAATCTCTTCATATTGTTGATCTAAAAACTCTCCAAATTGCTGACCTGTCAAGAAGTTATCATGCCATCCAAGGTTTTCTCTTGCTTCAATCCATTTTGGATTCTCGCTCATTTCTTTAAAGGCATTCTCATAATATTGCACCGCATCTGGCTCATGTCCTTATGTCCCATCACCCCACGCCAGATGGTAAATTCAAAATCAATCCCTTGTTCTTTGACAGTAGGGAAATCTGCCGCATCTCCAGCTAGACGTTCTGGAGAAGTAATAGCAAGGACACGTACATTTCCGGCACGATATTGTTCAATCGCATCCCCTACATCACTGGATAATACTGTGACATGCCCTCCTAATAATTGAGCCATTCCCTCAGCTCCTTGGAAGCTGACATAGCGTACCTTAGCTACATCCACACCGTATTTATCCGCAGTAAGAAGGAATTGCATATGATCCATTGAACCTGGTGAACTTGTACCTGCCACACTTACTTTATCTGGGCTTGATTTTAATTCATTCATTAGATCCTCCAATGTTTGATACGGAGAATCTGCCCTCACAATAAAAGCAGCGTAATCAGCGGTTAAAGCAGCAATTGGTGTGAAATCCTGATGATTCAAATCGGATTGCCCATTCAACGGAACGAAGATAATCGGTGGAGAAGTGACGAATAACGTATGGTTGACATCCTCGCCCTTTTTATCGTCTACATACTTCCAACCGATAGCTCCTCCTCCACCTGGTTTATTCACAACGGCTAAAGATTGACCTATAATTTTATCTTCCTCTAATACTTTGGCTGTTGTACGTGCTGTCGTATCCCAGCCTCCACCTGCCCCAGCAGGAGCAATGTACTCAATCGCTTTTGTTGGCTTCCATGCCTCTGCTGCCACCGTCGGTTCGGATGATGGTGTTGAAGCCGGATCACTTGTTTGTGTCTGTGCTCCACAGGCTGTTAGAAATAACGTCGCCGCTAAAGTAATGGATGCAGCCTTGGTCAATAATGTACGCATATTCATTTCCCCCTCATGGATCTTTTTTTTTCTATTTCATGACTTGTTAAAAATTTAACACAGAATATTCAAAATGATAACGTTTTCATTCATAAGGGATATAAGTTGCTTTAACTTCATTTTGTTCATTTTGTTCATTTGAGATAAAGTAAGTGGAGTCCTTCATAAATAAAAGAGCACTTCAATCATTCGATCGGAATGAAGTGCTCTTTTTACTTTTACTTATTTTTCGTTGTTCTTAATTTAAAACGGGTAACTCTTTTTTATGTTGCAAACGAAAGAAAAGATAGGTTCCGATCATCATCATGCCTATATAGATACTGAGAACCGCTACATTGCTCCACATAAAGGCGAGATCTCCACCCGAAATGACCTCCTTAAAGCCAAAAACAGAATAGGTCATCGGTAACCAGTGGTTAAATACTTGCAATGAGGAAGGTAACAGCTCTAGAGGAAATGTTCCTGCACTGGTTGTTAGCTGTAGGATCAAAATGACGATGGCAATGAATCGCCCTGGATCTCCTAACGTGGTGACTAAAAACTGAATAAGAGCCATAAATGTGATGCTTGTGATAACCGCAAAGAGGAAGAAGTAAGGCACATTCACTACCTCGATGCCCAAGCCGTAGAGTAACGCAACGCAAGCAATGAGCGCCTGCCCTGTTCCAATCAAGGCAATCGTTACAAATTTTCCTATAAACCAATGTAAGGCTGAAGCTGGTTTGACTGCTGGTTCTCTAAGAGGAAAGACAATGGATAGGAGTAAGGCACCTACAAATAACCCTAGCGAAAGAAAATAAGGGGCAAAACCTGTGCCGTAATTAGGAACATCTGCTCGTTTTTCATGCTTAATCTCGATAGGAGAGGCAAACATCGAATAGTTTTCTGGTCCGCTATGAAGGGTAGACGTTTCTTCCGCTCCTTCTGCCAGCTTCGAATATAACTCCTCAGTACCATCGACCAGCGGTCCATCGCTTCCGCTAATGTACCCGTTCCTTGATCTAAGGAATGAGCCCCCATAGAAAATTGAGTCATTCCTTCTTTTAGCTGACTTAGTCCTGTTTTTAGTTCCTGACTTCCATTGAGCAGCTTCTCTTCTCCCTGTTGTAACAAACCGATATGAGTGATAAGGGAACCCCATCCATGGGAAAATTCCTCTAAGCCCGCTTGAAGCTGAGAGCTTCCATGAACCAGCGCACGACTTCCATTCGTCGCTTTTTCCACTCCTACACCGTAGGTTTTCATTCCTGACAATAATTCTTCCTGTCCTTGCTTGATTTGAGAGGCGGCTGTAGATAAGCTTTTCTGCCCCTCTGTTAATTGTTTAACTCCACTTTGAAGTCCTTCTGCGTAGAGCATCATTTCTTGAAAATCTAGATCATTGAGCGCTTGAGGATGAGCTTCCGTATATTGCTTCATTCGTTTTTCTAGCGCTGCTGCCGCTTGTTTGGTCTGCTCAAATCCCTCCAGAGAGTTCTGAAGCCCCTTATCCAATTGACCTAGGGCTTGATTCGATTTAGACGTTCCCGTTACTAACGGATTAAATCCTTCATTTAATTGCTCAAGACCATGATTCAGCTCCTGTACTCCCTGCTCAAGCAGCATCGAGCCTTGAGTTAATTTGTTCACTTGCGGTGCTTTCTCTTCCAGACCAGCTAATAATTGATTGGTTCCTCCATGAAGCTCAAATAATCCTTTATATAGCTGGGTCATTCCCATCTCCGCTTGGGTGGTCCCTTTTTTTAGTTGAATGGAGCTAGTAGAAAGCTTGCCCAGATTTTCATGAACTGTGACGATTCCTTCCTCTACTTTTTTGGTTCCATCGGATACTTTTTCTGCACCCTCACTTGCTGATTGCAGTCCCTCTGAGAGAGTGGATACATTCTCAAATACAATCTCTGTATACTTCTCTGTGAGTGTAGTAGATATTTTTTCTTTTAATTTTTCTACTGCGGTTTCTCCAATTTGAGCAGAAAGAAAATTATAGCTTTCATTGGGGATATAAATCAATTCTAATGGTTCGGGCTGATCATCCATGACTGTTGTTGCATTTTTAGAAAAATCATGAGGAATGAGGATCGCCATATAATAATGCCGTTGTGCTAATCCTTCTTCTGCCTGTTCTAGATTAACAAATTCCCACTTAAATTGATCATTTTCCTTGAGCTTATCTATTAACTCTTCGCCCATATTGATCGATTCTTCCTTGAACATATCTCCTTCATCCATATTGACAATCGCCACTGGCAATTCACCTAGCTTTTCATAGGGGTCCCAAAAAGCCCATAAAAACATCGCACTATACAATAAGGGAATCATCATCACTGCTAAGACAGCCACCCGTAGCTTGCGGTTCGTCATAATATTTTCAAATTCTTTTTTTATCATCATTCTCTCTTTCCTCCCTACCTACATAAGACAATATGACCATATCGTTCATTTAGTCATTTATAGTAAAATAAAGAGATTAGTCTAAGGCTAATCCTTTTAGTAAATAAAGCTTGAACATTTCAGCTATTTTTTCCTCTGATAATGCCTCATGATTCCTTTCCCAATCAAAGACCAGAGCGATATATAGCTTCAACATCACAAATGCGGTCAGCTCTGGATCACATTCTTTGATTTTTCCTTTTTGAAGTAAGACCTCAATATAATGTCTAATGTATGAAAGAATCGTTTCTTCTACTTTTTTCAACGCCTGAACGGCTTCGTGGGTTCCTAGCTCCATCACTTCTTGAGATAATTTAATCGTGAGCTGGTGCTCCTTACGAAAGGCAAGAACCCCATAGAGAACCGAGTGCAAGTTAGCAAAAAGGGATGCATTTGAATCAATTGCTTTGTCAGCCACCTGCTTCATTTCATCTAATAGACGTTGTAAAATCTCATCAAATAACTCTTCCTTATTGGTAAAATACGTATAGATGGTTCCCTTTCCTACATTCGCAATTTTAGATACCTGATCCATGGTTGTCGCTTTGTAGCCAAACATAGAAAACGAATTGGTGGCAGCCTCAATAATTTTCTTCTTCCGGTCTAAACTCAACAAATTTCACCTCCCTTAATCACAAAATGACCAATTGAACGATTTGGTCATTTTGTTCATGTGTGAATAATATCACACTTTTGGATTGATGACAATCCTTATTCTTTTGTCTTTAATAACCGAAGACTGTTTAAGGTTACCAGCAGTGTAGCTCCCATATCAGCGAAGATCGCCATCCATAGAGTTAACCAGCCTGGTACAATAAGTAAGAGCGCTAAAATCTTAATTCCTAGAGAAAATGTGATATTTTGCTTAATTATTTGCAGGGTTCGTCGACTTAAGCGAATCGTAAATGGAAGCTTATGCAGATCATCTGCCATGAGCGCAATATCTGCTGTTTCTAAGGCGGTATCGGTCCCTGCACCCCCCATAGCTATTCCTACTGTAGAAGCCGCTAGAGCAGGAGCATCATTCACCCCATCACCGACCATCGCCACATGACTGCCATCTTTTCTCAGACTCTTAATATACTCTAATTTATTTTGTGGCAGAAGCTCTGATTTAATTTCTTTTATTCCAAGAGATTCTCCAATCGCTTGAGCGGTGGCGTGATTATCTCCTGTCAGCATGATGGTTTTCTTAATCCCGATCTTATGCAGCTCTTGAAGAACAGCCTTACTGCTCTTTCTTACTTCATCTGCTACGGCAATCAATAAGAGGAGCTGAGAGGTGGTTCCCAAGACCATAACGGTCTTGCCTTGCTTTTGCCATTTGTCAATTTGACTTTCGATCTCCTGATTCATTTCGAGCGGTAGAAGCTCCTTCAGATAAGAAGGACTGCCAATGAAAAACTCTTCCCCTTGAACCTTGGCTCGAATTCCTTTCCCGATCACCGAAGTGAAATCATCTACTTGAATCTGCTTATAGTCTATTCCTTCTTGTTCTACTTTTCGCAGGATGGAGGAGGCAAGTGGGTGCTGAGAGCCTTTTTCAAGAGCGGCTGCTATTCGCAATACTTCTTCTTGATTCTGTTCATGAAGAACAAGATAATCGGTCACTTCGGGAACCCCTCTGGTTAATGTCCCTGTTTTGTCAAAAGCGATGACCGATAAAGCTCCCGCCTGCTCTAGATGGATACCTCCCTTGATCAGGACTCCCTTTCGAGCGGCACTACCGATCGCTGTTACGATAGAGATAGGCGTTGAAATGACTAAGGCACATGGACATCCGACAACCAAGAGCGCTAATCCACGGTAAATCCATTCACTCCACTCTCCTTGAAAAAAGAGAGGGGGTACAACCACAATACATAAAGCAAGAAGCATGATGGCAGGTGTGTAATATTTAGCAAAACGATCCACGAAGGCTTGAGAAGGAGCTTTTTCTGCTTGAGCTTCCTCCACGAGGTAAATGATTTTGGCAAGGGTCGTATCCTCTACTGTTCTGGTAACCCTGACTTCAAGCAAGCCCTCTTCATTTAGAGTTCCGGCGAAAACCTCATCGTTAACCGACTTTGTGACAGGGACTGATTCTCCAGTAATTGCGGATTGGTTGATAGCTGAAGTACCCTTAATGACTACACCATCCATAGCTAGCTTTTGCCCCGGTTTGACAATCATCACATCTCCAATTTGAATCTCTTCTACCGGAACCAGCGTTTCTTCTTGTCCTCTTCTTATCAAGCTTCACGAGGAGCAATATCCATTAAGGCTCGAATCGATTGCCGTGCCTTTTCCATGGAGTAGGTTTCGAGTGCTTCGCTAA
Organism: Caldalkalibacillus mannanilyticus JCM 10596; assembly: GCF_000615945.1. Classification (GTDB taxonomy): domain Bacteria; phylum Bacillota; class Bacilli; order Caldalkalibacillales; family JCM-10596; genus Bacillus_AT; species Bacillus_AT mannanilyticus. The sequence continues at coordinate 52,523 of NZ_BAMO01000020.1, read as the reverse complement.
TCGCAAAGAGAATCACTACGACTGCCCCCTCACCCCATTCACCGATCGCCGCAGCTCCAAGAACAGCTACCGTCATCAGTGTCTTCATATCAAATTGTAAGCGGAATAAATTCATAAATCCCGCTCTAAATAAGCGATAACCACCAATGAGAATGGAGGAAACATAGAAAATAACCGCGATGTTCTCCTCTCCCCAGCCATGACCAGTGATCCAACCTGTTAATAAAAGAAGAGCCGAAACAAAAATTCTCCAGTTACGTTGCAGAAATGGTTCTTTTTTCACCTCCAGAAGCTGCTTTTCTGGAGTCAGCTTTAGATTCTCAAAGGAACCTGCTTTTTCTAATTCAGCGATGGATATATCTCCATAGACTGTTAGCTTAGAAGCTCCAAAGTTCACCTTTGCCTCTTGGACTCCAGCCAACTCCTTCACATTCTTTTCAAACTTAGCGGCACACCCTGAACAAGTAAATCCTTGGACACGAAATTGTCTTTTCTCACTATTTTGGTTCATTGGCTTCGAACACCTCCTTACTATGAATGAAGGCAAGTTCAATAAGCTGTTTCACGTGATCATCGTCTAATGAATAGAAGACCAACTTCCCTTCTTTTCTATACTTAGCCAGTCCCATATTGCGTAATAGACGCAGGTGGTGAGAGGCTGTCGCCATCGTACTCCCCACAATATTCGCTACATCACAGACACACAGCTCATCTTCCTGTGACAAGGCATAAGCAATCTTGACTCGTGTATCATCTGCTAGCGCTTTGAATATTTTTGCTACAGACATGGTATCTTGAAGATGTAGCTTTTCTTTTCCTCTATCTACCTTCTCTTCATCAAAGCAAAATATCTCACAAACATCATCGTGATTCTTCTTCATATTAATCACCTCATATTCAAACTATCATTTGATTATTAGTATATGCTCTTTTGTTTCAATAGTCAAACGAATATTTGATTATTCAATACACAGACCTCCCCTATGCTTCGATCAGTCATACATCATGATGTAATTATTAGCTCATTTTGTTGCTTGCTGGTTTTTGTTATCTGTCCGTTTCTGTTAAGATGTAATTACATATGCTTGGCACTATGGAGTGGTGACAAAAATAGTGGGACCACCTATTTTGAAAAAAAAACTAAAAAATTTGAAGAGAAAAGAGGGATCAATGATGGGCGAATGTAACCTGGATCATTCACTAGAGGATGTCTTAAAAAAGCTAGAGGATCAAAAGGCGTATTTACCTGCTGACCTAGCGGAAGCCATGCAGGCTTTTCTTCAACAGCAAAGTGTCGATCAAGCAACACTAAATCATGCTTTTCATCTACTTAAGAAATATGATTTAGCCACAAAAGAGGAGCAGGATGAAAGAAATGAGTCGATAAAAAAGATGCTTAAGCTCTAGGCTAAGCATCTTTTTTAGATTGATTATAATTTCCTGAGAAATGATTAGTAATAGTAAGGATGGAAAATTGGAGTTTCTGTCACTTCTGCTCTCTTCTGAAGGTAACGGTAGAATACAGTTGCAGCTTCAGCTCGAGTCATTGCCTTCTCCGGCAAGAATTGCTCATTTTGGGCAGACATAATGCCAAGATGAGTGACGATCGCCACATGCCCCTTGTTTTGAATATCCTTCACATCTTTTACATCGAGATTAAACATATCACTATATTTAGCAATCTTGTTATAGCCTAGCGCTTTGGCAACAAGAACTGCCATCTCTTCACGCGTTAATATTTCGTCAGGATTAAAGTTAGAGCTAGACTTACGATCTAAAAGATTCATATCTACAGCGGCTTCAACGTATTGGAAATACTCTGATTTATGTCCTACATCCGCAAATGATGCTGAACGTTCTTTGCCATAATATCCATAGAAACGCCCTTGATTCACAGCCAAAATTAACATCTTGATCATTTCTCCACGTTTGATTTTGGCATTTGGCTCAAGCTTTCCATTCTCATCTGTGTCGATAGCTCTGTAATTATACATTAACATTAAAGCATCTTTCGCCCAATGCTTCTCAATATCCGTTGGGGCAACACGATCTAATCTGATCATTTCTCCACTGTGTTGAGAATGCCACTCACCTGTTTTGGCATTTAAGAATACAGGCTCTTGATAGGCTGGTGGACGTAATTGATAGACAAGCTTTGCAGCAACTGTGCTATTTTCTGTCTTAGGTTTATCGTAGAAATACTCAGGATACACCGCTTGATATTGAAGAACCACTTGATACTGACTGAAGATCTTTTCTAAGGCATCTTCTTTTGAAATCACGTTATCTGTTGATGGATATTTCTTGTTGGAATTTGTATATTGGTAGAATCCGACAATGTCTCCCGTTTCTCTGTCAATCACAATGGAAGCGTTAAAGCTCGTATCAATCACACCGTTGACTAGACGAGTAAAAGAGAAATAAGCTACTTTGCTGTTTTCAATATAGTGCATAGGCTCCATGGTTTTAATCATCACAGCTTCATGAGCCGTATTAGGACTAAACTTTTTAAATCCTTCTTTTGCTTTCTTCACTAGCTCCTCATTCGTAAAAGAGCTTTTCACTTCTTTTTCGCTTCTTTCGTAATATCTATAATCTTCATTGGAGAACTCCGTAAATTGACCTGTTAACGCATCAATATTAACATGCAGCCTTCTATATTCTCCCTCTTTATTTACCTTAGGAGCATAAGAAAAACTCCATGAATTACGTCCATCCTCCCCAGAATAAAAACTAGAATGTTCAAGGACAAAGTCATCTGCTTTTAGCCCTGTGATTTTCCATAAATGCTCTTGGGCTTCTTTCTCCGTTAATTCTGTGCTTCGGTTCTTGAAATGAGGATCTAGCTTCGTTTCAGAAACTTTATCAAATTCAGTTTTGGAAGAAGTCACTTCCTCCAAACTATAATTTAATAGCTTTCCACTAATCGCATCAACAAAGGCAGCCCCATTGCTAACATAATGATTCCATTGGTAAGCAAGAAACATTTCTTCGTGTAAGCTATTCCAAGGATTAATGTACTCTAGATTGATTTGGTTCTTTCCGATCTCCCTAAAGCTATCTGTTGCTTCCTGGAAGGAAACCTGTACCTTCTCCTTCGGGAAAACCACATTCTCACTCCAGTTTAGATGGAAACTAGAAACTTTTCCTTCTGTCGTCACCTCGACATAGATTCCATTATTAGCAAAGGGAATTCCATTATGAGAACGAACGAAATGGAAGTAATAATTCTGTCTTGAATCAATAATCGGTAGCTCTGATTCTGCTATTGTTGGATCAAGCATCACATGCTTTGCCTTTTCTGATGCCATCTTCTCTATAAAAGCTTGAGCGATCTTTTGAGCATCTTCCTTCGCTACTTTTGGAGGAAACTCAGGCTCTTTCTCACTGTAATCATAGGATGAGTATTGCATCAACTCTCCTGTCTTGGCATTAATCGTATAGCTAGTGGTGCCAAGCCACTCCTGTCCTTCTTTCTTCACATACTCAAGACGCCAGCTTCCTAGCGGCTCCCAATACGTTGACTTGCTATAGTAGACGCTTTCTAATTTGTACCCTTTTGGCACTGGTATCAAAGATTCAGCTAGCTTAATCGCTTCTTCTTTTTGCAACGCGCCTTCTTCAACAGGTACTTCTTCTTCTATCGGTTTTGGCATAGGCACAGGTTCTGCCACTACGGAATTAGCCAAAGCAAAAGGAGAAGAAAGGAATAATAGTAATAAAGATAGAGTACTAGCGACCAATCTTCTAGTAAAATGTCCTTGCATCAAGATTTCCCCTCTCAATATTATACATATTTTTTGTTACTATTTACTTAGACGAGGAAATGTTTGCCTAAGTTGCAGTCAATTATACCACATTACAAACTTTTATTTCGTCAAAAAACGACAAAAACAGGGTATTTCGACCTACTATCCTGCTTTCATAGCTTTCTTCTAGTACGAGGCGCTATACTGTTTCTCAATCTGGTATATACTTCCTTTTACTTTTCCCTCAATAACACCCGTATAGCCAAGAGCTTTCATCACCCCAGGTAAAAACCATAAACGAAATTCTGTCTGGATATTTGCCTTGATATAGGTGGGGATCTGAGATAAATCTTTGCCTGTGTCATACTCTGTCAATGCTTGCATACGTGAAAGCGTATGAGTATGTTGATGTAATAGTAACACAATTCGTAAATGATCGATGCTATCCATCTGCATGCTAGGAAGATATTTAGAAGCTTCCACCGCCTGTCCTGCTTTTAACCTTTCGATCTGTTCTGCCGTCTTTTCGCTCCCTGTTGCCATGACACATTCGTATACAGTGAGTGGTTCTTCCTCTGGCAAGCAAAGCGTTACAGCATCCATCATATTCACCGCTAAGCGCAGCATAGCTATTTTAGATAACGCCGCCTTCTGATTCTCCTCTGACCGCTCTAAACCATACATAATGTATTCAGGAACTGAAAATCGCTCTAATAGATATTCGTTAACTAGAATTTGATCTCGTTCCGTTTCCAAACGTTCAGCCACACTTAAGAATAGTAGACTCATCTTTTGCAAGGCTTCTACTGTCATGTCGAAAGGATGAGGATTCCACTCTAGAGGTGCAATCGGCTGGTGACTTAGGGAGTTTAGCTGCTGATACTTTTTCGCTGTTTTTTCTATTTCTTTAAAAGGCAGAGGTTGATCTTTCCAAGGCTGATCGAAGGTTTCCAAAGCCTGACCTATTTTGCGAAACCCAAGCGTTATAGCTTGTTCAAATTGCCTTTGTTTCTGTTTCTTTCCGTGACTCGTCATACCGCTATTTAACTGGTCTAGCTGTTCCTCCAGCAACGCCAGGCTCTGCTCCAAAAAACTCATAATATACCCATGATTTTCTTCCGCAAAGCCGTCCCCTGTTCTAGCTCCATCCATTAGACTTTCTTCTTCAGCTTGCCATGCTAGAATCATGGCTTTCTGCTGATCCAATCGCTCTTCAAGCAAGGAAAAGAAACGATCTTCAAGAATCTTTTGCTCCCAATTTTGCAGCATGCTGCGAATCGCTTCCCTGTCCTCTATTGGAACAGTATGTGGAGAAGCATGGGGGAAAACAACGGAAGCAACATCAGCCACATCGTTCTCAAATTGAACTTTTAGCTTCTGTTGCTCCTGTTGTCCTTGCCGAAGGTGCTCAGCCATCAAGCTATTTTCTCTCTTCGCCTGCACAAACATCTGCCTCACGTATTCCATCATGGACAGCGTTTCTTCTAGACTATGTTCTGCTATGTATGTCCCTTCCGAAAGGAACCGTTGTTGAGCCTGTTCCATCCGTTGATAAATGTATTGTACTTTCTCTTCTCCTCTTTCTAGATAAGCTTCGCGCTGCAAGAAATGTGGTTTGATCTCTGATATCGCCTCAATGGCTATGCTTGTTTCCCTTGTTGCTTGACTAATAGGTTCTAGTCGTTCGACTACCCCAAGGGTATACTCAATGGGTGCTCGATATTTCATCTCTTCAAGTATCTGCTGCTTGTATACCTCATGCTTTCCTAAAAAATGATCCGCTTTCACTAAAATAGAAGAGGAATCAAGCTGTTGATCTACTAAACGAAACGTTTCTGGCAGCAGGAGCAAATTCTGCTCGACGACATGATGAAAAATAGCTTCCGTTTCAGCCCCTGCTATGCTAAGTCCAAAAATTCCGTACTCTGCTTGAAGATCGTGATCGTAAGAGGAAAGAACCGATCTTACCCCTGTTTTAAGTGCAGTATCTGCCTGCTTATTCGCCGCCATAATCCGGGCATAATCAATCAATACGGCATGAAAAAGAAAAATAGCTAGGACGATAATCAGTAGAAAGATAGAAACAGAACCACGTTCAGATTGGTATAAATTCTTCACAAAGGCCTCCAACCGAGCATTTTTCTATATTATACCAATCTCCCTCTACTGATTTTGTCGAAATAACAGAGAAACTCTTCTTTTTTTAGCGAATGGTTAAACAAATATGTTCCCCGTTATTTAAACACTTAATGGTGGAGCCGTAGGAGAAGCCAGGGTAGTTTTTCATGACATACTGGATAGAAGATTCAATGCTGTCCGCCTGAAAAATAAGTCCCATATTTGCTAACCTCTCATTCTTTAGTTCAAAGCTTAATTTAGTATCAATCATTTGTCATCTTCCTTTCTTTTCTTTTACTTTCTTGTTAAAAAGGGATTATTTTCATCAACTGTATATATATTTATTATCGTAATCAAGGAATCAAATGTTTATACCTTTTAACACAATATTTAACTTTTTTTCTTAGATTCCACTCGAATAGAAAAAAGCCTAGAATCGTGATCTCACCTTCTAGGCTCTGCTCTACCTAGCCATCGTAATAATAAATTGAATAATAGCGGGTCCCAACAAGACGATGAATAGACTAGGAAAAATGAAGAGAACCAATGGGAACAACATCTTAATCGGTGCCTTCATGGCCTCTTCTTCTGCTCGTTGCTTACGTTGCTCACGTACTTCCTGCGACTGCACACGCATGACCTGAACCATCCCAATACCCAGCTTTTCCGCTTGAAGGATGCTGCTAATAAGAACTTTGATTTCATCAACAACGAGGCGATCCTTCACTCCTGTTAAGGCTTCTCGGCGTGTTTTCCCCAGCCTTATCTCTTCTAGACAGCGATGAAATTCAGAGGCGAGAATCCCTTCTTTTTTCGAGATCAACTTACTAAGAGCCGAATCAAATCCTAGCCCAGCCTCTAAGCTGACCGTCAGCAGGTCCAATACATCTGGCAGCTCACGTAGAGCCAGTCTGCTCCTCTGCTGAATCTTCTTCTTAATGTAAAAAGGAGGAATAAAAACAGCCGCTCCAATCCCCACCAAACCAGCTAAAATAATGACAGGGAGTCCCCCTTTTAACAGGATGGCATAGCTTCCAAAAAGAAGAGGGAGGAGAAGAAATAGTGCGATTTGAAAGAGACGATATTCGACTGGAGTCATTCCGAAGGGAGAACCTGCCTGAAGCAAGAGCATCTCAATTTTCGCCACTTTCTCCCCCGGCATCCTCCGCTTAAAGCTTCGTTTAAATTCCTTCCAGACAGGGGCAAATAAGCGTTGAAAAACATTGCCCTCCGTTACACTGACTGTAACCGTTTCAGTCCCTTCTTCCTGATCAATAAAAGTAGACATCCTTCTTCTAATATGTTTCTTACGATCTTCTTGAAAGGCAAATAATGAATAAATCGTCAGAGTCACCGCACAAAAGAAAGAAATATATATCATCTGCTACACCTCAATTGTTGTCATCTTACGAATCGCTATAAAACCAATAATCCCGAAAAAGGTCCCTAAGATCATCATTCCAATGCCTAATGGATGGGTAAAAAGAGTCCCGATATAATTCGGTTCAATGAGGTAGAGAACAAGGCATAATACAACAGGAAGTGCTCCAATTACGATTCCAGAAAGACGCCCTTGAGCCGTAAGGGTCAAAACCTGACGTTGAATCTTATTGCGATCTCGAATGGTACTTACAATGGTGTCTAGGATCGTGGCTAGATTTCCTCCTACTTGTTTTTGAATCAGGATGGCTTGAATCATCAGATCAAGATCCTCACTCGGCATTCGCAGCTTCAATTCCTCTAAAGCATCATCTAAGGTCGCTCCGTATTGCATTTCTTTTAAGACCCATTCAATCTCTTCTTTCACAGGGGAATCCGCTTCCTCTGCCACCGTTTTCAATGCTTGCGGAAAACTGAAACCAGCCCGCAACGAGCCCACAATGGTTGTGATCATATCAGGGAGAAAGTCATTGAATTTAAGAATACGATCCTTTTTCTTTTTGACTAACCACCATTTTGGCAGCATATAGCCTATAAAGATACCCAGGATAGCAAAGACTATATTCCCGGTAAAAAAGAAGAATAACCCTCCACCAATCATGGTAGACATCCAGCGAAACATCACAAATTCCTCTGACTTCAAGGGAACCCCTGATTGATTGAGCAACCTTTCCAGCTTATTATCCCTGCTGTTTTTTTGCAGATTATGCCTCAGCTTCTGCTTATAGAGCTGAAGTTGTACAAATATATTAAAAGAACGACGATCAAAGGTTTTCTCCGTCGTATCTAGATAGCGTTTCATCCTCTTTTCCATTCGTTTATTGGAGAAGAAAACCATTTGGAGAATCGAGATAAAAAAGAGAAAGGAAGTGAATAAGACCATGAGTATAAGATACCATTTCATCAGCTCCAATCCTCCTCATCGACAAAGACTGAAGCGGGAATGTGGATACCTGAAGATTCCAGTCTGTCATAGAATTTTGGGCGCACCCCTGTAGGCAGCAAACGACCGATCATTTTCCCTTGGGTGTCAATTCCCTCCTGCTTGAAAACAAAGATATCCTGTAATACAATCACATCTCCTTCTAATCCCTGAACCTCCGTAATATTTATGATTTTTCGGCTTCCGTCCTTGAGCCTAGACTGTTGGATTATCACATCAACTGCTCCAGCAATCTGTTCCCGAATCGCTCTGACAGGCAGTTCAATTCCAGCCATTAAGACCATCGTTTCTAAGCGAGAGATCATATCTCGTGGACTATTCGAGTGACCTGTTGCAAGTGAACCGTCATGTCCTGTGTTCATCGCTTGAAGCATGTCTAAGGCTTCTCCGCCACGAACCTCTCCGATAACAATTCGTTCTGGCCTCATCCGTAAAGAATTTCGAACTAGATCGCGAATACTAATGCCACCCTTTCCCTCAATATTGGGTGGTCGTGTTTCTAAGGAAACGACATGCTCTTGTCCTAATTGAAGTTCCGCAGCATCTTCAATTGTAATAATCCGCTCATCATCAGGAATGAAGGAGGAGAGTACATTCAGGGTCGTTGTTTTTCCTGAACCCGTTCCACCACTGACAAATATATTCAACTTCGCCTTAACACAGGCTTCTAAGAAAGTCGCCATTTCTCTGGTCATTGTCCCAAATTGAAGGAGATTATCTACGGTAAAAGGGTCTTTCGAAAACTTTCGAATCGTGATCGTCGGACCATTTAATGCAAGTGGCGGAATAATAGCATTAACACGCGAACCATCTGGTAGACGCGCATCGACCATGGGACTGCTTTCATCAATTCGCCTTCCAATAGGAGCGACTATCTTCTCAATTACATTCATCACATGCTCATCGTCCCGAAATTGAACATAGCTGAGCTCGATTTTCCCCTTTTTCTCAACATAGACCTGTCGGGGTCCATTAACCATAACCTCTGTGACTTCAGGATCTAATAGCAGGGGATTAATGGGACCAAATCCCGTTAAATCATTTACGATTTCCTCTACGACCTTTTTCCGATCAATACTCCCTCGAAATGCCTCATCTTCCTTGATAATTTCAATAGCCATTGCATCAAGCTTAGGAATGATATTCTCAATTTCTTCATCCTTCATTTCATTCATAATCTGCTTATGAAGTCGATTCTTCAATTCTTGATGCTTGGTCACATGGGCAGGTGGAGCTTTGGGAGAAGCATCCGGACGTTTTCCTTCTCGAAACGAAGAGAACAAATCCTTTTTGGCTGCTTTCGGTTGAGGAATCAGATCCACGCTCTCTGTTTCTGAAGAGATAGGACCCTCTGGTTGTCTTTCTTGAGCTTTGGCTTGAATCCTATTAAGTAGACTCACTCTGATCTCTCCTTTACCCGAGTGGTTTTCGTAAATAATTTTTGGAGCAATGATGGCTCTTTCGTCTTAATAAAGCTGATCTCTCTTCTGGATGAAATTTGTTCAGCCATTTTAAAAATCGCTTTTGCCACTTCCGTTTTCCCATGCTTGAGTACGAAAGGAATCCCGATATTCAGAGATTGAGAAACAAGCTGGAAATCATTAGGGATAAAAATAGGCGTTTCTTCATCCAAGATCTCCGGTACATCAGCCGCTTGAATCACACTTTCCATGGTTGAACGATTGATCACCACCTGCACCTTGTTTTTCAGTCCTAGTACCTCCAGCGTTTCTAACATTAATTTCGTGTTTTTGAGGGTTGCCATTTCTAAGTTGGTTACAATCAGAATTTGATCTGCCTTCTCTACAAACTGTAGGGAGTTATCATGGAAGCCAACTCCTGTATCGACAACCACATAATCATTTTGCTTTAACAATAGATTGATCACCTTTTCCGTCACAGCAGGGGTAACTAAATCGGCATATTCTGGACGATCTGGTGCACTTAAGACCTTCACTCCACTTTCATGCCTGCTTAGGTAGCTAGCCATGCTATATTCATCTAAGGTATCTAAGCCTTCAACGATATCCTTGATGGTGAAGGTGGAATGTAAATCCATAGCAAGAGTCACATCCCCAAATTGATAATCGCCATCTAACACGCTGACCTGAATGTTTTTCTTAGACAATGCCACAGCTAAATTGACACTTAAGACTGTTTTGCCCACTCCTCCTTTGGCACTACAGACAACAATCATTTCCCCACGATGATGTTTTTTGTTTTCCTCTGGATTAGTTTGTTGTCTTGTCATGGGCTGCTGCCTCCCCAGATTCAATCACTCGCTGATACAAGGTTAATTGAATCGTTCCTTTTTCTGCTGCATTCACCAGCCTCACAGCATCCGTAGCCGTTAGCTCCAAGGTAACGGAACTATATTCGACATACTCCTCATCCTCTTGTGGCTCCAGCATTTTTCTCCCCACTGCCAGAACTCTTACTCTCGGTAAAAGAAGCTGCGTCAGCACTTCCTTCTGGTCTCCGCTGCCCTTGACCTCTGTCGCAATCACATCCACATCATCCTCTGGCTCAATAAGCGTGGAAACCGATTGAACAAAATTCACTCCAACAGATACAGCCCGATAGCCCTCTTTCACCTTGCGAGAGACATAGAGATTCTCTTCCATCTCACTTTTTACCCGATGCTGTAACAGAGGTTCTCCCGCTTCAATCGCTGCCGTCGTATATTTCCCCACCACCTCATGCAATTCACGAATGGTTTGTTCATGCAGAGCGGCTTCTGGGACCTCCTTTAATTCAAGCATCTCTGAGGTGACTCGTTGATTTCCCTTGATGCTTTGTTTTGCTACAACTACATTGACCATACTCTCATTCTTGATTGTTTCGACATCAAATTGCTTCAAATAGTGATAGAATAAATAGGTTGTCACTAAGCCCATGACGATGGCTAATGTAAGTAATAGCTTTGTCTTCATTTCATCACCTACTCCGTTAGTCTAATACTATATGCGCCTTTATCTACCAAGCTTGGGTCCACAAACCCAACTCCTGCACGTTGAATGAACATTCCCTTAATTGTCTTGTCGTTTCCATTCATAGGGTCTAGGATATAGAAATACGCAAATCCCTTCACCTTAATTTCCTTCATTTGATTTTGATTATGATTATGCGGCTGATAAACCGGGATCAGAATCACTCTCGGACAATCTCGATAATGCGTTTCCCCCTTAAGGTAAGGACAGGCTGTAATCCGCGCATTGACTCCTACTCTTGTTTTTCCTGCAATATTTCCTGTCTGTGTCGGGATAATGTCGTTAACCTTCACCTCATTTTGGTAGCCATGAATCAAATTATCTTCATAGGTTTTAGCTCCCCCACCTCCGAGTGCCAACACCCCAAAATTACCCGTGTCTACACCTGTTTCATCTACTTTTAGTTCATAGTTTTTGTAAAACTCAAGCTGAATCGACTCATCTATCCCTAGGGGTGCCGCTCCATGAGCTCGTCCCATTGTCCCTATCTCAGCTGTGGCTGAAACCCTGACAGGTGTAGAGGACCAGCCAAAAATACTCATAAACGTCAACGGTATTTCTTTTTCTAAGCGAACATTCACCCGATTGCGCATGGTGATATTTACTTCACGTAAGCTCTCTTGCTCCCTGTGGTCATTAACGATTCGTTGCACCACATTTCTGACAGCCGTTTCGCTATTGGTCAGCTCCTGTGCACCTGAAAGAGCCGCAGCATTGGCTGTCTTCTGTAAATGGCTCTTCATCATATACAAGCTTCCTCCATCAATCGCCAGTCCGGCAATCGCTAGTAAACCAAGCATGGAAAGGATGGTGAGCAGCGTCGCACTTCCTCTTTGTTCATAGACAAGATGTTTCTTCGTCCTGCAATCTGGCTTCCACACTCTAGCTCCTCCTTACTCAACTCGAATCGTCGAATCTGTTTTTATCATAAGAGGGGAAGGAAGAATCCGTGAAAGCATTGGTGTTACATAATTCACGGGATATTCAAGCGTAACGGTGACATACCCCCCTGATCTTCTTGTACTGTCTGAAGGAGAAACCGTTACCTTTAATTGATTCGAATTTCCGAGATGGTTCAGTTGCCGAGCAAAGGCAGTCATCTCAGCATCTGTTCTTCCCAATCCACCTAGTCGAACCGTTTCTTGAGCTGTAATATGCAAATGCATGTAAGAATAAATGATTCTGCCAAAGTCAAAGATTCCAACTAGTAAAAGCAAAAGCAGGGGCAGAACCAAAGCAAATTCAATTAGGGATTGACCCTTTTCCTCTTTTACCATAGGACATTCATCCCTTCTAAAAATAAGCTCATGATCGCCCCTCCTGCAATTGCTACTCCATACGGATAGGTAGCAGAAAGCTTGCCTTGGCGAAAGCTAGTCATTGGCAGCTTGATTCCATGTCTCATACCATAGCAGAAGTATACAAGCTCTTTCACTCGTCGAATCACCTGAGGATGGAAAAGCAGAATCACCACAGCCATCAAAGCCCCGATCAATGCCATATAAAATGCGGTTTCCAAAACAAAGTGACTCCCCTTCAACGCTCCAATTAAAGCGAGGAGCTTCACATCACCAGCTCCCATTCCTCCTAATAAATAAGGAATCAATAGGATGCCGAGCCCGATCATAAACCCAACCATCGCTGTACCTAACCCAGCCCAGCCGTGTAGTAGTACTTGAGAAAAAAGAGCAATGAGAAGTCCGGGAAAAATCACTTTATTGTAGATTTTTCTGCTTTTTAAATCCGTGATAACACAAATGACTAAAATCGTTACTAGTACAACATCAAACCACATAACGATTCCCTCACTTCCTTGTTTTTGAAAAGAGCCCTACTTAACGTAGGACTCTTTTCCTGTTTTTCATTTTAGATTAAAAAGATATATAAGGGCAGAATGTAAGGGGTCTATTAGCTAGGGCGACCCGTTACAAGTGTTACAACATCCTCGAACATTTCAATGATCTGTGCTCTCAGTGCAACCATCGCTGCTACGGCAGCTACGGCAATAATTCCTAGAACCAAACCATACTCAGTCATCCCTTGTCCTTGCTCTTCTACTACTAATCCTTTTAATTTGTTTAACATTGAAATCGCTCCTTTTTCATGTTTGTTTTTGTCAATGGTCATGCTGTGCTTATCGCCTATTCTTTTACGAATAGAAGTTCATCTTCAACCTCTAAACCATAATGTTGTATACTTCCTGCTGTCAGCTCTACTACCGAAATAGCTTCTGGGCACTGCTTACCAAACTTCCGTGGTGCAACATGTTCTTCAGTGTATACAATTCTCCATTGTTCATTTAGATAGAGTACATCAATGCTGTAGTTCATGAAAAATGTGTGAATCGAACGGCAGGGTGTAAGATGAAGGGCATGGCCTTGAGGTAATTCTCTGGTAAACATCAGCCCCTTTAGTCTTTTGAAAAACGTTTGAGCTATGCTTACCTGTTGTGCAATTACTTGGCCTGTCCCTACATGAATGAGCTTCAACAATGTCACCTCCTGTACGTGAAATAACCCTGCCTTTACCGAAAGGAGGGTATAGAAAAAACGCCTCATATCTTTCGGTAACTGGCTGGCTTAGTGTCCCGTTTTGAGAACACCTTAGCCCCTGTAGCTTTGCGTCACTAACTTTCGTTAGTTTTGCCTTTATCGAGATTCTGCAACGTTTGTTGTCCGAATCTGATTTGATAGTCTTAGTATAAGATTATTCGACAAAAAATGACACTGACCGATCGAACCATTTATTTTCAGAAAATTCCGCATGAATATAGTCCTATTTTTTTCTTCACTCCATTACAAAAGTATCTTCTTCTGATCAAATTTTTTGAAAAATTGTTACTATCTAAGTAAATAGACCCATGAATGACCTTTTTTTTAAAAAAATGAATCATTTTTTGACCGTGTCTTATTTCCTTTTTATCAGAGAACATGTACAATAGGTGAGAGAAGTTCTCAGTATGTCTTTTTAAGGGTGATGTCTATGAGTATCATTTTATCATGTATTGCTGCCTTTTCAGCCGGTCTATCCATTTTCTACAGTGCTAAAACAAGGCAGTATCGAAAACAAAGAAATTATAACGTCATGAAATTTTATAGTGCCAAGGTGAATATCTCAATGGGAACCATGCTTCTGGCTCTTGGGTCCATACAGCTTTTCACCTTCGGCATAGAGCTTTCAGGCTGGAGAATCTTTGTCGGTCTTCTCTTTCTAGGGCTTGGATTGTTTAACCTCTTGATGGGTATTCGAAATTACAAGGCTTCTTTGCCACACTTATCAGAGAAGTAACCAATACACCAAGGATACGGTCAAAGAAATTGAAAACTTAGAACATAAAAAAGCAAGAATAACAGGAAGTAAGTTCGTCACCTGTTACTTTTGCTTTTTTTGCTTGATCCTATTTCTATTCACTTTTGTATTCTCGCTTCTAACTATGACCGGTCAATCAACTGAGCACTCATCATTCCCTTGGCTACTAGCTGCCCTTCATGAAACACCTCTATATCAAGCTTTCCAAACTTTCGACTTAATTCAATAACATGGGGTCTAATTTCAATTTCCGTTTCAATCTGGACAGGCTTAAGATAATAGATCGAAAGATTCTCTGCTACTAGATCTCCCTTTTTCTGACGACGCAAGGCTCGATTGCCGGCTTCTTGAAGCAATGTGGTTAGGATTCCGCTTGACAGAGTTCCTAAATGATTGGTCATCTGTGGTGAGATAAAGCCTTTGAAGATCAGATTCTTTCCATCTACAATTTCTTCAAAAGAGGAAGTAATTAAATCCTCAAATGTTTCACCAATCTGAGGTTGATTCTGAATATATTGCATCGCCTTCAATACATCCTGACGACTAATAATCCCCAGAAGCCTTCGATGTGAATCAACGACTGGCAGCAGTTCAATGCCTTCCCAGACCATAATATGAGCGGCTGAAGCCACAGATGTTTTCGGTGATACGACAATCGGTTGTTTGGTCATGACCCTCTCTAGACTGGTATTCGGAGGATTGCCAATAATATCTTTGGCTGTCACAATTCCTTGTACCTTCAGGTGTTCATCCACAACAGGATAACGCCCGTGTCTCGTTTCTTCACTCATCTTATACCACGCTTCGATGGGATCAGAGGTCATCAAATAATGGGTTAGCTCAAGAGGTGTTAAGATATCCTCAATCAGCATAATTTCCTTCTTGATCAGTCGATCATAAATGGCTCTGTTAATCATCGAAGCGACCGTAAATGTGTCATAGGATGAAGAAATAATCGGTAACTCAAGCTGATCAGCTAAGTTCTTCACTTCTTCTGTCGTATCGAAGCCACCTGTAATGAGAACGGCAGCTCCTTGCTCAATAGAAAGCTTATGAGACTTGCGACGGTTCCCCACAATTAATAAGCTTCCTGCATTGATGTACTTCATCATAGCTTCAAGCTCCATGGCACCGATCACAAATTTACTTAGGGTTTTATGAAGACCTTCTTTCCCACCAATAACGGTTCCATCTACAATATTTACAATTTCAGCAAAAGTCAGCTTTTCAATGTTTTGCTTTTTCTTTTTTTCAATCCTTATCGTTCCCACTCTACCGATCGTACTGACATAGCCTTGAGTTTCTGCATCCTTGATCGCACGATATGCCGTTCCTTCACTTACATCTAAGTCCTTCGCAATTTGCCTAACGGATATTTTACTTCCAACCTCTAAGGATTGGATATGATGAATAATCTGTTCATGTTTTGTTGTCATAAGGCTGCACCTTGCTTTCCACGGTCTCTACTTCTTCTGTATTACTTGTTTTCGATCATCTGTACTATTCCTGTTTACCTTGTATTATACAGAGTTTCATAGAGGGAAAGCAACTGTTCATCCTTAACTTGTCTTATTTTTATTCATTATTTTTCATCTTTCTTCATGGTTATTATCTGGAGGGTACTCTCCTTCTCTTGTAGCGTTGAATCCTTCTCATCGCTTCACGCTGTTCCTTAGATAACGCTGGTTTATCTACAACCTCTCCACGTCCCAATCTCAACAGAGCATGAAGATTCGCTCCAATCACCAGCAAGCAAAAAGCTAACCAAAGAATACTGAAGCCAAATTCAACCTTGCTCCCATAGACAGGCAATCGCGGAATCGCAACCCACAATAAAGCCAGAGCCACTACCAGAGAAATAAATAGTCTACTTCTTACTTTCATCCTGTTTTCCCCCACTCTCTCCTAGATTGCTACATTATATGTACAAGTTCCCCCAGACATACATACAGTTTCTTAAGAGTATGATAGTATTAGATGAAACGTATTAGAAAAAAGACCACAGGCTGATGCTAACAGCTGTGGTCCTGTACAGTAGCTCCCCAGCAAAAGGGGTTGACCCAGGTTATAGTTTTTGAAATAGACCGCGGAGTTGTCAGCTCAAGGCGGTCTATTTTTTTACTTTAAAAGCAAACGTTATTCAGAGGCACTCTTAATTACCTTTATTTCTATCGCTTCAAGGAATTCATCAGCTACAATAACTTTGAATTCTACTGCACTACCTATTTCAACATCTGTAGGGACAATTTCCGAATCATTTTCATCGTAGATTTTTGTATTGTCTGTGATGTCTATGATCCTTTCAATGGTATTTTGATGCTTTCTATTGAATTCATCGAATTCTTCACCCTCTGGATAAAAATTATGAAGAGAAAGCGCATATCTCGATTTACTTTTGTTCGGTAGAACATACCCATCTTGCGGTACTATACCAAAGACTTCCCCTGAAAAATGATGTAGTTCATCTTCTTCATATGGGATGCTGGTGTTGGTGCAGCCAACATTCAATAGAATAAGGAGAATTAAAAAGATATAAGTTGGTTTCATCCCCTCCCTCCTTTCTATATCTTAAGAATTATTGCTTGCTTTTATCCCGCTTGAAAAGAACAATGATCACCTTTTTACTTTATTCAGTAGCTTTCTCAATTACCTTTATTTCTATCGCTTCAAGGTGATACTCATCCACGATAACAAATTTGAATTCTACTGTACTTCCTGTTTCTAATTCTGTAGGAGTAATTTCGGTTCCATCTTCATTGTAAATCTTCGTGTTGTCTGTAATTTCTATTGCTCTTTCAATTACAGAACTGAATTTCCCATTATATGCATCGAATTCTTCTCCCTCTGGTCTAAATCCATGTAGAGAAAGTGTAAATCTAGTTCTGCTTTTATTTTCTAGAACATAACCATCTTGTGGAGTTACAGAAATGATTTCTCCTGAATATAGATAAAGTTCATCTTCTTCATATGTGATGTTGGTGTTGGTGCATCCAACATTCAAAAGAATAAGGAGAACTAAAAAGATATATGTTGGCTTCATTCCCTTCCCCCCTTTCTCTATCTAAAGAAACATTGCTAGCTGTTATCCCGCTTGAAAATGAACAATGATCACCTTTTTACTTTATTCAGCAGCTTTCTCAATTACCTTTATTTCTATCGCTTCAAGGAATTCATCAGCTACAATAACTTTAAATTCTACTGTACTTCCTATTTCAATATCTGTTGTAGCAATTTCCGAATCATTTTCATCGTAGATTTTTGTATTATCCGTGATGTCTATCCCTCTCCCAACTACATTTCTAAATCTTCTATTATATTCATCAAAATCTTCACCCTCTGGATAAAATTTATGTAAGGAAAGTGTATATCTAGATTTACTTTTGTTCGGTAGAACATACCCATCTTGTGGAGTTACACCAAAAACTTCTCCTGAAAATAGATAGAGTTCATCTTCTTCATATGTGATGTTGGTGTTGGTGTTGGTGTTGGTGTTGGTGTTGGTGTTGGTGCATCCAATGATTAAAAATACTAATAGAAGGATTAACATATATTTATGTTTCGGCATTTTTTTCCTCCGTTTCTAATTCTACACAAAATCTATAATTAGAAGCTTTCTAATGCCGTATTATTGTCACACAAATTGGATGAAAAACAATGAAAAATATTAGCTAGATTCCTTCTTCCCCCTTTTGAAAAATGGAACGATCAAATGAAAAATGCTTAAGGCGAAATGAAACCTTCACTACGATTGCTACGACGGCAAAATAATTTTGAGATTGAAAAATCAAATGCAAAAGTAAAAAAACAACAAAGTAAATACAGCTATACAGAGCTTTAGTGAACTTAGGATTTATAAAATCCATGAGCCAACCTGTGCAATAATTTATAATGATATACGCTAGAAATAAAATAATTAACACTAGAATAAGACTATCGGAGATCCAGTATGAAACACTCTTAAAATAATCGATCGCTCCTTGCAAAAATAAATTCACCTCTCCTGCAAATGAGTATGTATGGAAATCAGATCCATATAATCAGACTGATCTTCTGTAGGAAATGTTTCAGTTTTATTCATGTTACTGCTTATTGCAAAATAGACAAGTTACCTTCATCATTCATATCAACTGCAATTATGCTAACTGAAATAAAATAAAGAAAATTGACTTCGCTAATTTCTGAAGTCAATTTTTTTGTTTTATTTTTTTACTTTCCAACATCGTTCTTGTTTCTATCTTTCACTTTATTTTGCTGTTTTCGCGATTACATCTACACACTGATCACATAGATAAGAATCCTCTATCTGTTTTAATCCTTCACAACTATTGCAGACAACACAGCTTGGATTAGAAGGTTTAGATTTTGTTAGAATCAGCTTCTTTCCATCCGTAAATATCTCTAAATCATCTCCAATTAAAATTTGGTTATTCATTCTTATAGATTTAGGGATAACAACCCTTCCTAAACGATCTATCTTGCGAACTTCTCCGTACATAATAAGCCTCCTCATTCTAATAAATAATAAAATCAATCACGGGTACTTTGAAAATGAATGATCATATTATCGAGGCTCACGATGTCCATCATTTAATGTCATACTTGAATGCTTCCCAGACTTTTTCATTATCCTATTTTGAGCTTCGACAATATATCTATCTAGTTGCTGACTTAATTCCACAACTTCACTTGAAAAAAAACCTTTTCTTTTAACTAACTCTACTAATGCTTCCCTCATCCTCTCTATCTCTTCCAATAAATCTGACTCACTCTGCTGAACGGTTCCCTTTTCTTTTAAGTCAACTGTACTCTTTGTGTGAGCTCTTTTTACTTCTAAAGGAGATCCTGCATCTCGATTGCAAAGAAGAACGTAGGTATGCATTGATCTTCTCGTTACCAAATCGATAATGTGCCCCTCCTTTTCTAAAAATAATTCCTGTTGTTTATTACTATAAACTACTATCCAAAATATCCAAAAATGCCAAAAACAGAATATTAAAAAACACCCCTTTTGGGATGTTTTTTAAGTAAATTATATGACTTTTTTAGATAGAACAATTTTTACACAGCGAATCAGTCAGATATTTGTGTTCCTCGTTCTATCGAATTCAATAAAGATGCCGCACATTTCTTAAAGCTCTTATATTCTTTTAACTTCTCTGATATATATAGACAGCGAATCGTTTCATTAATTCCTTCTGTAAGTTTGCCTCGTCTAAACAAATAGATCGCCAATTGATTTCGAAATTGATTATGACTACTTATATTAATAACTTTTTCATTTTTTTCAAATTGCTTGATGTCATCAGAAAAAATATTGAGAACCCCATCTATATTAAAATCATGTTTATTAGCAGCCTCTACAATGTTTAACAAACCTGGTAAAACTTCATTAGGATATTTCTTTAAAAATTCTACATACTTTTGGAGTATTTCAAATTTACCCATCAGTAAATGAAAAGCATATAAATTCGCTTCACCCCAATAGCGAAACTTCTCCACTTCCTGTTTTCCCAAGTTATCTAATATTTCAAACCAACTCAGGTCGATATATTTTTGCACGTACTGAATCGCTTCCTCATATTGTTCTTGTTTAGACAAAGCTAACCCTTTCATCAAATAACCTTGTCCATAATAGACAATCAAATGGCGCTCTGTTCTTAGAGGTTGTATAGCCTTTCCTTTCTTTTTGTGATGTAACTGATTATTATAAACGATCGTCGCCAGTTCTTGTAGCTCATCGGCATAGTTTACTATATGTTCACATTTGCTTATTGAATAACATACATTGGCTAATTGTAAAAGAGCATCCAACTGATAATCTTCAGGCAACCTCTTACGATAAGGAGCAAAACGAATAGCAGCTTGCCAATTTTCTTCTAAGTTCGTTCCTAATTTTATCCGAAATACTCGATAGTGCTGATCACAAAATGATCAGAATAACTATCCTTTTCATTATCTATTATGACTTCATAAAATGGCAGTGCTTTTCTTTTTTTTCCGCTTTCAAATAATTGTTCAGCTACCGAAAAAAGAATGACTAGATTTTTTGGATTTTCTAAGAGATGTGAACTAACCATCTCAATACAGTCCTGCCTGTCTAATTCGGCACAGCGAACCAAATAGGGGATCAAGCGCGGGCGTGAAATCTTACCCTCCGATACACATTCTTCTGGATACAATTCATACAGCCAGCCTTGTTCGTAACCAAATACCTGAGCCAAGGTATCTAACTGACGGATTGTAATGGCACGTGGTGGATTACCGTTCAAGATACCACTCAAATTGCCAGGATTCATCCCTGCTAATTCCGCTGTTTTGCTAATGGTATATCCCCGTTCTTTCATGTTTTTCTCTATTTCAGAACGCAATGTTCGATGCAAAGTTTTTTGCACCTCCAAATATAAATCTTTCAATCAAGATGTTCTGTAATAACGTACCAATTTCTAACTTTGCTTCCTTCGTTCACCCTTACTATATTTTCTCTAACGTTTCCAATAGTGACTCTGCACATGTTTTGAAGTTTTTATATTCTCTTCCTTTGTCTGACAACTGAAGACATTTCAGCGTTTCCTGTATACCTTCTGTGACTTTACCACGCTTTAAAAAATAAAGTGCCAGTTCCTTTCGAAATCGAATATGTCTGCCCATATCTATAAAATCACTATTTGTTGATTCTTTTATATTTTTAGAAAAATGATCAAGAACCCAATCTACATCATAACCATGTTGATTAGCTATTCTTAGGATGGTCAACAAACCGGGGAAAATTTCTTCAGGATGATTCTCTAGAAATTCAACATATTGACTAAGTGATTTTTCCTTACCTATCATTAAATTAGTTGAATATAAATTAAGTTGACCCCAATATCGAAACTTTTCTACCTCTTGTTTTCCCAAGTCATCCAATATTTCAAAAAATCCAAGATCCATGTATTTATGAATATAGGGTATGGATTCCTCATATTGTCCCTGTGTTGACAAAGCTAGTCCTTTCATCAAATAACCTTGTCCATAATAGACAACCAAATGGTGTTCTGTTCTTAAAGGGGAGATTGTCCTGCCTTTTTTCTTCCGGTCTATTTGATCATTATAGATAAGCGTTGCCAATTCTTGTAGCTCATCTGCATATTTTTCTGTATCTCTAAACTTTTGCAATGAATAGCTGGCTTTTGTTAATTGCAAAAGGGAATCTAACTGATGGTTTTCAGGCAATCGCTTACGATAGGGTGCGAAACGAGTAGTAGCTTGGAGATTCTCTTCTGAATTGGTTCCCAATTTTATCCTAAATACCCGATAATGACTAATCACAAAATGATCAGAATAACTATCCTTCTCATTATCTATTATGACTTCATAAAATGGCAGTGCTTCTCTTTTTTTTCCGCTTTCAAATAATTGTTCAGCTACGGAAAAGAGGATGACTAGATTTTTAGGATTTTCTAAGAGGTATGAACTAACAATCTCTATACAATCCTGCCTGCCAATTTCAGCACAGCGAACCAAATAAGGAATCAAGCGTGGGCGTGAAACCTTCCCTTCTGATATACATTCTTCTGGATACAGTTCATACAACCAGCCCTGTTCGTAACCAAATACCTTAGCCAAAACATCTAATTGACGGATCGTGATGGCACGTGGTGGATTACCGTTCAAGATACCACTCAAATTGCCAGGGTTCATCCCTGATAATTCCGCTGTTTTACTAATGGTATATCCGCGTTCTTTCATGTTTCTTTCTAGTTCAGAACGTAATGTTCGATGCAAAAGGATTTGCATCCCCATAGAATGTCTCCTTTCTTTCCTTAATTAAATATTCCTTTTATATCAGGTTGACTCTAAAAAAAGCACCCCTTTTGGGATGTTTTTCTGCTTATAATATCTTATTTCTATCGTTTAATATACTTTTTTCATTTCAATATGTAATAACTTATTATTCTGTCTTTTTATCTATTGACTCTAGTAAATATTCCGCGCATTTCTTAAAATTCATATATTCTTTTGTTTTTTCAGATAAGTCTAGACAGCGGATCGTTTCGTTAATTCCTTCTGTAAGTTTACCTCGTCTAAACAAATAGATTGCCAATTGATTTCGAAAATAATTTTGTTGACTCATGTTTACAACAGTTCGATTTTCTTCGAATTGCTTTATATTTTCCGAAAAAGAATTGAGTACCCAATCTACATTAAAATCATGTTTATTGGCAGCTTCTACTATCCCCAGCAAACCTGGTAAAATTTCTTTAGGATGCCTCGTTAGAAATTCAACATACTCTTCAAGTATCTCTATCTTACCCATTAATAAATTTAACCCATATATATTCCCTTCACCCCAGTAGCGAAACTTCTCGACCTCCTGTTTCCCTAAGTCATCGAGTATTTCAAACCAGCTCAGATCAATATATTTTTCAACGCATTTTATTGCTTCTTCATATCGTTCTTTTCGTGCTAAAGCTACTCCCTTCAGTAGATGACCTTTTCCATAGTAAGAAACTAAAGGATGTTCTATTCTTAGAAGAGGTACTCTCTTTTCTTTCTTTTTTTGACGTAATTGCTCGCAATAGACGGTCGTCGCTAATTCTTGTAGCTTATCTGCAAATTCGCCCAAATGATCCCATTTTCTGATTGAATAAAATACTCTTGTTAATTGATAAAGAGCATCTAACTGATAATCTTCAGGCAACCTCTGACAATATGGAGCAAAACTAACAGCAGCCTGCCAATTTTTTTCTAAATTTTCTCCTAACTTTATACGGAATACTCTATAATGACTAATCACAAATTGATCAGAATAACTATCCTTTTCATTATCTATAATAACTTCATAGAAAGGTAGCGCCTCTCTTTTCTTTCCGCTTTCAAATAATTGTTCAGCTACAGAATAGAGGATGACTAGATTTTTAGGATTTTCTAAGAGATGTGAAACAACAATCTCTATACAGTCCTGCCTGCCGATTTCCGCACAGCGAACTAAATAAGGAATCAAGCGTGGGCGTGAAACCTTCCCCTCTGATATACATTCTTCTGGATACAGTTCATACAACCAGCCCTGTTCATAGCCAAATACCTTAGCCAAGGCATCTAACTGACGGATTGTGATGGCACGTGGTGGATTACCGTTCAAAATACCACTCAAATTACCAGGGTTCATCCCTGATAATTCAGCTGTTTTACTAATGCTATATCCCCGTTCTTTTATGTTTCTTTCTATTTCAGAACGTAATGTTCGGTGCAATTTAGCTTGCAACTTAAGTAAAGAAGCTCCCCCTATCAATATTACCACTCCCTATACCAAGTACTTTTATCACTTTGCTTTCAGAGAGTTAAAGGTATTTTCATCCAGTGTAACAAAGAACTCCTGAATGTTATTTACTCCAGGAGATCACTTATCTATTTACTATTTCGTATTTCAGTATTTTTTTTCTCATTTGGTTTTGTGCTTTAACAATATACTTGTCTAAGCGTTGACTTAATTCTACAACTTCACTTGATGAAAAACCCTTTTTAACCACTAGCTCTGTAAGTTCTTCCCTCATTCTTTCTATCTTTTCAAATAAGTCCTGTTCCGCATGTTGATGCTTTTCCCTTTTTACTAGTAAGCGGATTACATAGTTACTATAGTTCTTTTCTTCTGAAGGAGAACTGACATCTCGAAAGCAA
Organism: Caldalkalibacillus mannanilyticus JCM 10596; assembly: GCF_000615945.1. GTDB lineage: Bacteria > Bacillota > Bacilli > Caldalkalibacillales > JCM-10596 > Bacillus_AT > Bacillus_AT mannanilyticus. The sequence continues at coordinate 28,317 of NZ_BAMO01000020.1, read as the reverse complement.
AGAGGATTATTCTTATGTATTGATTTTCTCTGAACTAAACCGATTTGACTCCCCTCCTTTTCACGATGATTAGGCTAATAATAACTATAATCCAATATACAGGAAATTTGGGATTTAAAAAATCTGCATAAAAAAACATCCCTTTGGGGATGTTGATGTACTATAAATCAAATATTATTAAAGCTGAGCTCTTTCTTAAGGGGAAGATCATTATGAAACCACATGATAAATTAAAATGCTGATCAAATATAACTTTTCTAGAAAAATTCCAACTACCTTTACTTCTAAAAATATCTCTAACCAGTCGATCCATGCTCATTATAAAGCATTATAACAGTATTAATATTTTTTTCAGTTTCTAAAATATTATCAGGTTGTCCAACACCACAAAATAAGCTAAAACTTAAAATCAGTGCCAGCAAAGATTTCATTACTCATCCTCCCTTTCTAGGATCATTTGATAACGTTTTCTTTGTTCATTTGATGCGTGAGTAAAAAATTTCCAAAATAGTGTAACACATCTTTTAAACCCTTTATGGTTATGTATTATAAGGGATAAATCCAGACAGTGCAACAGTTCGTCTATCCCCTGTGATATCCTCCCTTTTCTAAAGTCATATTCATACTTTTGTTCCCGAAGTCGAAATATTTTGCTGAGATCAATGGCATGCTTGTAATCTTCAACACGTACCATATACTCAGAAAAACCGTCTAATATCCCATCTACATTGAGATCATATTTATTAGCCGCTTTCATAATAGTCAACAGACCAGTCATAATTTCATGAGGATTCTTTTCTAAAAATTGAACATAATCAGTTAAAGTTTCTAGATTCCCCATCGTTATGTTCAACGCATATAGATTCGCTTTTCCCCAATAATGAAATTTATTAACTTCTTCTACTCCTAACTCATCCAAATCTTCAAACCAACTAAGGTTGGCATATGCCGCAACATATTTCTTTGCTTCTTCATATTTTTCTCTCATTATTAGTGCTACACCTTTTAGTAGAAATCCTTGTCCATAATACACTACTAAATGACGCTCCGTTTTGAAGAATTCGTTCTCCCTATTTTTTTTTCTTCTGCGTAGATTGTCCTTATAAACCAATAAAGACAATTCTCGTAATTCGTCGGCAAATTTTTCAACAAAACTCCATTTATGAAGAGCATAATATACCCTCGCCACCTGTAGCAACGCATCCAACTGATAATTCTCAGGCAATCTCTTCCTATAAATCTCAAACCGTATCACCGCTTTCCAATTCTCATCCGAATTAGTCCCTATACTCAAGCGAAATAAGCGATACTGACTTATAATAAATTGGTCTGAAAAACTATCTTTCTCATTTTCTACAACGTATTCATAGAAAGGTCGAGCTTCTTTATGCTTTCCCTCCTCATATAATCGTTCTGCCACATTATATAAAATAGAAAGATGTTTTGGATTCTCTAATAGCTGGGAAACTGCCAGCTCCAAACAATCTTGACATCCGACTTCTGCACATCGAATCAAATAGGGAATTAAGCGTGGACGTGATATTTTCCCCTCTGCTAGACATTCTTCTGGATACAAATCATATAACCATCCTTCGGGTTGACCAAATGCTCTTGCCAAAGAGTCTAAATGATGGATGGTTATGGCTCGTGGAGGATTACTATTTAAAATATCACTTAAAGTACCTGGGTTAATGCCTGAAATCTCAGCTGTCTTACTAATTGTATAACCGTTCTCTCTCATATTTCTCTCTATTTCTGAACGTAATGACCGATGCAACGTTTCTTGCATCTGCATAGGAAGACGCCCCTTTCCTTCTAGTAACGAAACTTTTACTATATTTTACATTTTAATGCATAGAATTTCAAGGGATAATTCCCCATTCATTTAGCTCATCGAAAGAAAAATATAAATTATTTGTTCCTATACTAATATGAAACAACTAAATAATAGAAAATGTTAGAAAATAATAGAAATAATAATTTACAAAATATTGAACGGTCGATATAATATGGAATATATAGGAGAGGAAGGAGGTGATCCTTAATGACAAAAAACAGAATACTTGCATTCTTTTTAATTATTACATTACTAGTTTCAATGCTTCCGATGCCAGCTTTTGCTACTGATACGACATGTAAGACAGTAACAGAATGGAAGCTACAAGCCATTGGTCTTAAAAAACCGCCAGTGACGATTGAATATAGTGATGCCGAAGGGTATCGAGGTACCTTAACTTACACGGGTAATTATAGAACGCATCCTGCTAAATTTCTTAGGTATAGGGAGTTTAGAGGAGAAGTATGCAAACAAAATTAAACAAAAAGCTACCACTGATTATCATATTAGATAATATCAACGTGGTAGCTTTTTGATTTTTTGACTGTGAGTAGAGTAGAAAACTGAAACTTTCTAGGCGACCCTTGTAACTGTGTACAATAGCTTTCATACATTTCCTTCCTCTACTACTGAATCATCATTATAAATAACAGGCATTTTCCCTTTCCATTTCTCCCACAATTCTTCATTTATAATCAATTCTGACATAAAATGAGCCACATTAATCCTACTCGTTTTTCCTGGATTAAAAATGGCACTTCTGATAGGTGAAGGAAATATAGAATACTTAGTTACTTCATCTAAATTTAATAAACTATCAGGTCTAACAGCAGTCCATTCTATTTCTAGATTGTCTTGACCAATTTCAGTTCGTAAATAATCAGCTGCTTTTTCATTATCTCTGTGTGGAGGCACGAGCAATCTAATAATCCCCAGAACACATTTTTCGGCCAAAGACACTGTTTCTCTATGGTTTTTATTACTATTCCCTGTCGTGTTCATAAGAATATACTTAATTTTTCTTTGGGGCTTATTTTCTTTAATAGCATGACAAATGAGTTTAGTTACATCCGTTACTAATTTAAAAGGGGGTCCAAATATTCCACTTAGGGTTAGGTTATGTCCAAGACAGGAGATCACAGTCTTACAATCTTTAACATATTCTCTCATCTCATGCTTGTTTATGTGTAAAACATTACTAACAGTAATAACAGATATATTTGGGTGAGATAGAATTGTTTCTGATAATTTATCTGGGAAACGAACAATGACTCTTACTTTCTCTCCACAATCTAGTAGTTGTTTGACGACTAATTGTCCTGTTTTACCAGTTGCCCCCACTACAAGAATTATCATAGTGTGCCCCCTTTTTGTTTTATAATAATATCCTAAAGAAGTTTCCTTTATAATAGTATATAAAGTTATATCACATACTTATAGATACTTAAGTACTTGTTTATTGCAAAATACAGTACTAATAAAGGTACTATTTAAATCCTCTTCATAGGAAATAAGGAAAATTCTTCGATGTAATAAAACAAGGCACCTATTTAGCCCCTTTTTGAACTTGGACAAATCGCTTAACGTTGGTTAGTGAATAAGGAAGTTTTTTAATTTAAAGATAAGCAATGTAGTATTATATTGCTTATCTTTATCTTTAGAGAGGAGTTTATTATGAGAATATACATTTCAAGACTACTATTAATCTCTTTATTACTTGTTGGAATCACTTCTATTTATAGCTTTTCCGTTACTCATTATTTAGGTAATATATATGAGTATAGTTTTGGTCTTCCTTTAAGCTATTGGAGTATTTATTCAGATAGCAATTCCAGATGGATTTTTACAAACCTCTTTACAGGAAATGAAATGGTACGAATTAATATACTTGCATTAGCAGTTAACATTGCAATATTCTATTACCTTATCAAATTTATCAAATTTCTTTTTAAAAAACTTAGACAAAATAATTAACACAATTATTCTGTCAGCCATCTATTCTCTAATTCCGAAAAGAATTTGTCTGGATCTTTTTTAAAGCGCCGATGCTTTGCTTGCTTTTTTAACGCTAACAAAACCTAAGATTGTATGGATAATCCTTTGTTGCGCCGTTAATTCTGTCTAAGAGAAAAAAAAAGAGTGACCTCCACGGGTCACATCTATATATAGGGGGTTTTTACTTACCCTTAGTATATCTACTTTATGTTACAACAAGATTACAGCAAGGTGACATCTTGGTGACAAAATCCTTTACAATTGAAGTGTAGCTCCCACTGAAAGGACTTCTGCTTCCATCCCCTTTGCATGGAGGTCTCTGATGAATTGCTCACCATCTTGAGCAATAAGTGGGAAGGTGTTGAAGTGAATAGGAATAACTTTCTCTGCCTTAAGCCATTCTGCTGCAATGAGGGCATCCTCAGGTCCCATGGTGAAATTGTCTCCGATGGGCAGAAAAGCGAGATCAATCTGATTCAGCTCTCCGATCATTTTCATATCACTAAATAAGCCAGTATCTCCCGCATGATAGATCGTTTTTCCTTCAATGGTTAAAAGAATTCCAGCCGGCATTCCTAGATAGGTGATGCGTTGGTCTTCCTCCTCCATATAGGCAGAGCATGAAAGGCTTGAGTAAATTTAACTTTACCGAAATCAAAGGTATAAGAACCACCAATGTGCATGGGATGGCTCTTACAGCCCTTCCAGCCAACATAGACCCCTAGTTCATTCGGAGCAATGATGGTCGCATCATTTTTCTTGGCGATTTCAATGGCATCTCCAAAATGGTCATTGTGACCATGAGTGAGTAGGATATAGTCTACTTTTACATCCTCTGGTTTGATCTTGGCGATTGGATTCCCTGTTAAAAAAGTCGATGATCAGTGAATGTGTCTGTGTTTCTACCTGAATACAACTATGCCCATGAAAAGTAATCTGCATTTCACTTCCTCCTGAGAATTGTATTAGATTGATTTAGACAGCTAGATGTTCAATGAGCACTTCTATATTATAGTCTTTTTTCTAGCTCTTCTTTTTCTTTTTCAAATCCTGGTTTGCCTAATAACGCAAACATATTTTTCTTGTAGGCTTCTACACCTGGTTGGTCAAATGGATTTACCCCTAGTAGGTATCCGCTGATTCCACATGCTTTTTCAAAGAAATAGACCATATGTCCAAAGGTATGTGGCGTTAATTCAGGGACGGTAACAACTAGGTTCGGAACTCCACCATCAGTATGAGCAAGAAGGGTTCCTTCAAATGCTTTCTTATTGACGAAATCCATGGTTTTTCCTACTAAGAAGTTAAGACCATCTAAATTTTGTTTTTCTTCTTCAATGATGATTTCTTCTTGTGATTTTTCCACTTGAATGACAGTTTCGAATAGGATACGCAGTCCATCCTGTACGTATTGGCCCATGGAGTGTAAGTCCGTAGAGAAATCTACTGCCGCAGGGAATATTCCTTTTTGGTCTTTTCCTTCACTCTCGCCAAAGAGTTGCTTCCACCACTCAGAGAAGAAATGAAGAGAAGGCTCGTAATTCACCATCAGTTCAATTGTTTTGCCTTTTTTGTATAAAGCATTACGGACAGCCGCATATTGGTAGCAGCTATTCTCTTCTAAGCTAGGGTTAGCATACTTCTCTTGTGCTTCGAGGGCTCCAGCCATCATCTCTTCGATGTTGATCCCAGCTACAGCGATCGGTAGAAGACCTACTGCTGTTAAGACAGAATAACGTCCTCCGACATCATCTGGAACAACAAAGGTTTCATAGCCTTTTTCAGTGGCAAGCTGCTTTAATGCTCCTTTTTGAGCATCTGTTGTTGCATAGATTCTTGATTTTGCTCCTTCTTCTCCGTATTTCTTCTCTAATAAATCCCGGAAAATACGGAAAGCAATCGCCGGTTCTGTTGTCGTACCTGATTTAGAAATGACGTTTACTGAGAAATCCTTGTTCTCTAAAACATCAAGAAGGTGCTTTAGATAAGTTGAGCTGATATTCTGCCCAACAAAATAGATCTCAGGGGTCTTTCTTTGCTCCTTCGGCAACTGGTTATAGAAGGTATGTGTCAGCATGTCGATGGCTGCTTTCGCTCCTAAATAAGAGCCTCCAATACCAACGACAACTAAAGCCTCCGATTGCTCTGTGATTCGAGCAGCCGCTTGTTGAATGCGGGCAAATTCTTCACGATCGTAGTTCTGTGGTAGATCAACCCACCCTAGATAATCGCTTCCTGGACCTGTTTTGTTATGTAACATTTCATGCGCTGCACGTACTAAATCCTTTTGATAGGATAGCTCTTCTTGTTGAATAAATGAAAGTGCCTTACTATAATCAAATTTCAAAGTCATAGTTACTCTCCTTTTCTTCTCCACGATATTTTTTCTCTCTTCCTATACTTTATCTAAAAAGGCATCAGAACGCAATTGAAGATAGGCTTGATCTCATTAAAAAAGATGACAATTGAGAACTTTTTGTGCCATCTTTTTTTACGTGCTATGTTCTTTTTGAATCAGCCATCTCTGGATCAGGAAGCCGATAGTCAATCCGATTGCAATAGAGATCAGCGGTTGAAAAACAGGACCAAACGTAATATGAAAGATCCCTAGATCGGAATAAATCAATCCAATTGTGGATAGATACGCCGAAAGGACAAAGGGAAGGAATTGATAGGAAGAAACATTCTGATTGCTTAGAATGAGAGCATCACGATAGCCATCCCACATGGCAAATAAATACACACAGGGATAGAACATCAGCCATTGATAGTCTGCTACAGAAATAGCTTTATCAATCTGCCCTTGAAAGCTATACACAATACTAAGGTTTAATTTTGCCTGAATGTTGATCAGAAATTCAAGGAGAACAAAAATAACTCCCTTGATATACTTTCGATTAATAAATTGTCCAAAGCCTGGAAGGGCAATACTCCAGCATAATATCTCGATTGGGTAGCTACCGACGAATCATGATCGCTTTCCTCCTTTCCTTAATTTCGTTCTTATCATTTACAAGTTCTTACAATTACATACCCTTACAACCTAGAATATAAGTTGTATTTTTTTCGACAAAAAGGACTATACTCGCATGTGTTCATCATTCAAAAATGACACGTAACGTGGAGTATAGCCCCTATTATACTTAGCTCTTTTTTAGATTTTTTTGCTTTTCTTTTTGCTTTTCTTTTTGCTTTTTCTTTTTGCTTTTTCTTTTTGCTTTTTGCTTTTGCTTTATCTTACAATACTTTACTTAAAAAAGCCTTGGTTCTTTCATTTTGCGGATTGCCAAACAATTCGTTAGGTTCGTTTTCTTCTACTATATATCCACCATCCATGAAGATAACTCGATCTCCCACTTCACGGGCAAAGCCCATTTCATGTGTCACAACAATCATCGTCATTCCTTCTTTGGCTAATTGCTTCATGACCTCTAATACTTCCCCTACCATCTCGGGATCAAGAGCAGAGGTAGGTTCATCAAATAGCATGATTTGAGGCTCCATGGCAAGCGCTCGGGCGATGGCAACCCTTTGTTTCTGCCCCCCTGATAATGAATCAGGATACACATTCGCTTTTTCTACCAATCCTACTTTGCGAAGAAGCTCCAGGCCTTTTTTCTCTGCATCCTCTTTGCTCCATTTGCGTACCTTCATTGGCGCCATTGTGATGTTTTCTAGTACGCTTTTATGTGGAAAGAGGTTGAAGGATTGAAACACCATCCCTACTTCCTCCCTGACCTTATTAATATTTGTTTTTTTATCTGCTAAATCAACACCATTGATATAAATATGCCCACCTGTAATGGTTTCCAAGAGGTTTAGGCAACGTAAAAAAGTGGATTTCCCTGAACCTGAAGGACCGATCACTACGACCACTTCTTTTTCTTTGACCTCTGCGTTGATATCCTTGAGTACTTCTAAATCTCCAAATGATTTCTTTAGATTCTGAACAGTGATCATTCTGTTTTTAATCTCCTCTCAATGTAATTTAATAGATACGTAAGTGAAAGGGTCAGAATGAGATAGATCATGGCAACTGCCAAGTAAGGCTCCCATACCTTAAAGTATTGCGAGGCGGCTGCTCGTCCCCAGTACATAAGCTCTGGTGCAGCAATAACAGCTCCTAGAGAAGAATCCTTGAGTAAAATAATAAATTCGTTTCCTAGCGGCGGAATCATTCTCTTGAACGCTTGAGGTAGAATAACATAGCGGTACGCTTGGAACTTCGTCATTCCCAGTGAACGCGCTGCTTCCATCTGTCCACGGTCAATAGATTGAATTCCTGCGCGAAAGATCTCTGCCATATAAGCAGCGGCATTTAAGGATAAGGTCACAACTAAGGAGGCTAACGCACTTGGTGGTGAAATAAATAAAGGCATGACTCCAAAGTGAATTAATAATAGCTGAACGAATAAAGGAGTTCCTCGAAAGAAGTTAATATACCAAACAAAGGGAAAGCGAACCATCGCGAGGGGCGACATCTTTCCAAACCCTATAAATAGACCAAGAACGGCTCCGATTCCAATTCCTGCTAGAGATACCGCCACTGTCATCATGGCTCCTTTTAGGAAAAAGGGCAGATAGTCTATGACAATATCTAGTCTAAAGTTAAACATAGCAAAAAAGTTAGTGAGCGCTTCCATATTTTAACCCCTTTATTCAAAAGTAAAGTCTACTTGGTTTAGACATTAAAATTGCGTAACGGACGTACGTTACGCAATTTTAACTTTTTCTACTTGAGAAAATTACTTTGCATTTAATAAAGCATCGATATCTGGAGTTGTTCCAAACCATTTTTCATAGATTTCAGCATACGTTCCATTTTCAATCACGGTCTTGATCGCAGCACTGATTTTTTCTTGATGCTCTGAACCCTTAGGGAACATTAAACCATAGTATTCCGCTTCGAATGTTTCCGTATCTGATACTCCAATCAGGTTATCGTCAGGGTTATTTTTGATATACTCGTTTACTACTGTATTATCTGTCACGACTACCTCTACATCTCCATTTTTCAGAGCCATAATCGCAACTACATTATTTTCATATTTAGCAATATTCGGATGATTTACACCAATAAGCTTTTCTACAGCAGACTGACCTGTTGTTCCATTTTGGACACCGATCTTCATGTCTACAATATCTTGAGCACCTTTCACATCTACGCCTTCTTTAAAAAGAATCATGTGTGTTGATTCAAAATATGGATGTGAAAAATCATATGTTTGTTTACGAACATCATTGATTGTGATTCCAGAGATGGCTAAGTCAATCTCCTTGCTTTGTAAAGCAGCAAATAGAGGGTCCCACCCAATGTTCCTTAATTCGTAATCAATTCCAGCTTCCTTCATCACTGCTTCAAGAAAATCAACGTCAAATCCTACAATCTTTCCTTTGTCTAGGTATTCAAATGGTGGGAATGCCGCATCTGTTCCAACAACAAGTTTCTTTCCATCCCCTGCTGTTTCCTTCGAACCGCATCCAACCAATGCAAGCGCAAGTAAAGAAATAATGGCTATGAAGACTAAACCCTTTCTCAATTTCATGCTTCCAAAAACCCCTCTCATTTAAAATATATTTTCTTTTTCTCTCTGTTTCCAAGCATTCATTTTGCATAACTATGAAATATGACAGATTTTCTGACAACCTATTGCTTGGACACATACAATTATACAGATATCTTCTCCTTTTTGTAAATGTAAAATATTCCAACAATTCAATCGATGGTATGAATATTCTCCTATAGGAATTATAATTCAAAAAAGCTACACATAAATCCCTTTAATTAGGGAATGTGTAGCTTTTCTGTGTGATAATTATTCATTTTAAAAAATCAGATTTTTTAGAAATTAGCAAACTGGACCTCTTGCATAATAAGCTCCAACGATGACTAATAAAATGAACAACACAACAATTAACGTAAATCCACCACCGTACATTTATTCAACCTCCTTTATTTTTATTGTTGATTCGTACAATATATAACATATTCATTTTCTATGAAAATGTATGGACTCTTACCCATTTTTAATAAGTTTGTTTCCTTCTTCTTATTTCGATATAATAAGACCATTATGGCTTAGATTGAGAGGTCCGTTCATGAAAGTTGTTGTAAGTACATTAAATGCGAAATACATCCATACGTGCCTAGCTCTGCGTTATTTAAAAAGCTTTGCCGAACCTGAATATTCAGTAGAAATGGCAGAATACACCATTAAAGATCCGAGCATGCATGTGGTTTCGGACTTATATAGTAAGAATCCTGATGTGGTGGGATTTAGCTGTTATATCTGGAATATTGAAGAAACCATTCCTATTATTCAAATGCTGAAAAAAGTAAAGCCAGAATTGAAGATTGTCTTAGGGGGACCTGAGGTTTCTTATGACATCGAGTATTGGTTAGATCGAATACCAGAAGTCGATTTCATTGTCGTTGGAGAAGGGGAAGAAACATTTAAGCATTTATTACAGGAAATCGAGGGAGAGAAGAAGTACCATCTTGTTTTCGGTCTTGCCTATCGTATAGAAGGCAAAGCGATTGTAAATCCTCCACGCCCTAAATTAATTCTGAATGATATTCCCTCTCCTTTTTACTTCGAAGAGGATCGGGCTCACTTAAGTAAAAGAGTGGTTTATGTAGAAACGAGTCGAGGGTGTCCCTACAGTTGTCAATTCTGTCTTTCTTCTATTGAAGTAGGTGTGCGTTATTTTGATATAGAGAGGACGAAAAAAGATCTTCTTTTCTTAATCGAGCAAGGGGCAAAGCTCATCAAATTTGTCGATCGTACCTTTAATATTAAGCGGGATTATGCACTTGAAATGTTTCAATTCCTGATAGACAACCATCAAGGCTGTGTGTTCCAGTTCGAAATTACAGCCGATATCATGAGGCCTGAGGTCATTCAATTTCTGAATGATCATGCTCCTCCCGGTGTTTTTCGTTTTGAAATTGGCGTTCAATCCACCAATGATGCCACCAATGAATTGGTACAGCGAAAGCAGAATTTCGAGAAGCTCTCCCGTACGGTGAGTATGGTCAAAGCAGGTGGAAAAATCGATCAGCACCTTGATCTTATTGCTGGCTTACCGGACGAGGATTATGCCTCTTTTCGAAAAACATTTAATGATGTATTTGCCCTAGGGCCGGAAGAATTGCAGCTTGGCTTTTTGAAGATGCTTCGAGGGACAGGTGTGCGCTTACGTGCTGAGGATCATCATTATATTTATATGGAGCATGCCCCTTACGAGATTCTGGGTAACAATGTGTTGTCTTTTGATGAAATCATTCGTATGAAAAGAGTAGAGGATGTTCTTGAGAAATATTGGAATGACCACCGAATGGATCACACCCTTATGTATCTCATCAGAACGGAGTTTGCTTCCCCATTCGATTTCTTTCAAGAGTTTGGAGATTTTTGGGACAAGCAGGGCTGGTCCAGAATTGGACATCAATTGGAGGATTTATTTCTTCGATTGCACCTCTTTCTTTCATCAAGGTCAACGAAACAGCTGACCCTTATTGAAGGCTTGATGAAATATGATTACTTTATCCATCATAAAAACAAGCCACGCAAAACCTGGTGGGATTTTTCACTAACTAAACAGCAACAATCTGAATATTTGCGAACTGTGGCTGAGCGCCCTAGTGTATTGTCAGAGGAATTTGCTGCTCTTGAGCTAAACGAAACCGCTCTGCACAAACACACGATGATTGAGATTCTCCCGTTTGATCCAAGACACTATATCCAAACAGGAGAAATGAAGAAAGAAAAGTCTTTACTTCTGGTCTACTTTAACCCGAGAGAGCAGCGTGTCATTCCGTTTAGCACACCTCTTTCTAACATAACAAAACTCCCAACCTCATAAAATAGACTTCCATCAGCTGAAGAGGTGGGTAGTCAGTAGAAAAATGGGAGAGATTATTATTAAAAGCAAAAGGGAACGTGGTTATTTCACCATGTTCCCCATTCTTTTGGCTACTTCAATGATCATAGGAGCATATTCCTTCATTTTTCTAGGGTCAAGCGACCTGAGGGACCGGATACAGAGAGTGCAGCAACCAGCTTACCGGACTGATTCTTAATCGGTGCAGCAATGGCAGCGGTGCCTACCTCCCTTTCCTCCATACTCGTAGCATAGCCTAACTGTTGAATTTGTAAGAGCTGTAACATATAGGTTTCCTTATCTATATTTGTTGGCCATTGAGGCTCATTTAGAATCATTTTTTGTGTTTCTGGATCCGCATAGGCAACAAGAATTTTACTTGAAGCCCCAACAGATAATGGAAGCCTTACTCCAATAGGAGCTACTCTGCGGATGGTTTGTTTACTTTCTACTGCTTGAATCCGCACGCGTTCCTTTCCGTCCCGTACATATAAACTAATGGTTTCATCCAAAGCATCGCGCAAGCGCTCCATCTCGGGCAAAAGCATCACAGCAGGATCGTCGATATGAGTGAGATTAGACGATAGCTCCCATAAGCGATAGCCTAACCTATATTTTTCATTGTCCTGATTTCTCATGACAAAGCCCTTCTTCTCAAGGGAAGCAAGAAGTCTAAAAACAGTGCTTTTATTTAACCCCACATGGGTCGAAATTTCTGTTAAACTAAGTTCTAGTTTATCTGTAAAGCAAAGCAAAATATCCAGAGCACGTTCAACAGCTCTCACTGTCATTTTTTCTTCCACTTTGAACACCTTCCTTATCACCAGGCGAAACACCTTGTTTCGTTTGACGAAACTTAGTTTTTTTATTTTTAATTATACATAATATTTTTAAAAAGGTAAATGATTATTTTAGGTCATTAAAGTGATACCTATAGAGCTTATTCTGAAACTTTTTCAAAAATTCATGTACGCAATGGCTATTTTACGTTATAATAAAACCAAGAAAAGAAACATAGTTTCAAACAGTGAAACTAGAGTTTTAACTTTTTTATGAAATGGGAGGTTTCATGCATGGCAAACAAAGATGCTTTTAACGTCAAGTCCTCTCTTCAAGTTGGTGAGAAAAGCTATACCTATTACTCCTTGCCTAAGCTTGAGGAAAGTGGCTACAGCTCAATTTCTAAACTGCCGTTTTCAATTAGAGTGTTATTAGAAGCGGCGATTCGTCAATTTGATGGTAGAGCAATCACAAACGATCATGTCAATTTAATCGCTAACTGGACAGAAGGACAGGATAAGAATAAGGAAATTCCTTTTAAACCAGCACGTATCGTCCTTCAAGATTTTACAGGCGTTCCTTGTGTCGTTGACCTAGCTGCAATGAGAGCCACAATGGAAAGAATGGGTGGAGATCCTAATAAAATCAACCCTCTTGTTCCTGTTGATCTTGTTATCGACCACTCTGTTATGATCGATGCCTTTGGTACCCCAGACGCATTGCAAAAAAATATGGATTTAGAATTTGAACGGAATGAGGAAAGATATAAGTTCCTTCGTTGGGCACAAACAGCGTTCAACAATTTCAGAGCTGTTCCTCCAGCTACAGGAATTGTACACCAGGTAAACCTTGAGTATCTTGCCACTGTCGCGGCAACTCAAGAAATCGATGGTGAAACCGTAGTTTACCCAGATTCTCTAGTGGGAACGGACTCACATACAACAATGATCAACGGAATTGGAATTGTTGGCTGGGGTGTAGGTGGAATTGAAGCTGAAGCAGGAATGCTTGGTCAACCTCTTTATTTCGTGACACCTGAAGTCGTTGGTTTCAAACTTACTGGAACACTGGCAGAAGGAGCAACCGCAACAGACTTAGCTCTGACTGTAACAAACATTCTACGTAAAAAAGGTGTAGTAGGTAAATTTGTTGAGTTCTTTGGTCCTGGAGTAAGTGCCATGAGTCTGGCAGACCGTGCAACGGTAGCGAACATGGCTCCTGAATATGGGGCAACCATCGGATTCTTCCCTGTAGATAGCGAAGCCCTTAATTACATGCGTTTAACAGGCAGAAGCGAAGAGCAGATCGAGCTTGTTGAAGCCTACTATAAAGCACAAAATATGTTCCGTACAGATGATATGGCGGATCCTGTGTTTACAGAGGTAATGGAATTAGACCTTTCCACAGTCGTCCCTTCTCTTGCAGGTCCAAAACGTCCTCAGGATCGTGTCGAGCTTACAGCTATGAAGCAAACCTTTAATGATGCTGTACAAAAACCAGTCGCTGAAGGTGGATTTGGAATTACAGATCCAGATAAGAAGGTTCCACTTACTCATCCAAATGGAGAAAAATCGAAACTTTCTCATGGAGACGTGGTCATTGCGGCAATTACAAGCTGTACCAATACGTCCAATCCAAGCGTACTTATTGGAGCTGGTCTTGTAGCTCAGAAAGCCGTAGAAAAAGGCTTAACCAAGCCTCCTTACGTCAAGAGCAGTTTAGCTCCTGGTTCACGTGTGGTAACAGATTATCTAGTAGAAGCCAACTTATTAGAGCCTCTTGAAGCATTAGGCTTCCATGTAGCTGGATATGGCTGTACGACCTGTATCGGTAACTCAGGTCCATTACCAGATGAAGTAGGGCAAGGAATTTCAGATGGAGACCTTACCGTTTCTGCCGTTCTTTCAGGAAACCGTAACTTTGAAGGACGTGTACACGCCCAAGTCAAAGCCAATTACTTAGCTTCTCCTCCTCTTGTCATTGCTTATGCCCTAGCTGGAACGGTAAATATTGATTTAACAAAAGATGCTTTAGGAACAGACAAAGATGGAAATCCTGTGTACCTAAAAGACATCTGGCCTACTTCTCAAGAAGTTCAAGATGCTATGAAGAAGGCTGTACGTCCTGAGTTATTTAAAGCTCAATATGCAAACGTGTTTAATGCCAACGAAGTATGGAACAAAATCGAAATTCCTGAAGGAAAGATTTACGAGTGGGATCAAGAATCCACCTATATTGCAGAACCTCCATTCTTTACAAACCTAGGTCTTGAAGTAGGTGACATTCAAGAAGTGAAGGGAGCAAGAACCTTATTAATGCTTGGTGATTCCATTACCACAGACCATATTTCACCAGCAGGTAATATCAAAGCAGATTCTCCAGCAGGCTTATACCTTCAAGATAAAGGAGTAAAGCCAGTTGACTTTAACTCTTATGGTTCTCGTCGTGGACATCATGAAGTCATGATGCGCGGAACATTTGCTAACATTCGTATTCGTAACCAAGTGGCTCCAGGAACAGAGGGAGGTTACACAACCTACTTCCCAACAAATGAAGTGATGAGCGTGTATGATGCCTCGATGAAGTATCAAGCTTCTGGTACTCCTCTTGTTGTCCTAGCTGGGAAAGAATACGGTACAGGAAGCTCTCGTGACTGGGCAGCTAAGGGAACCTATTTACTAGGCGTTAAAGCGGTTATCGCTGAAAGCTTCGAGCGTATTCACCGTAGTAACCTAGTAGGTATGGGTGTTCTTCCTCTTCAGTTTGCCAATGGAGCGAGCTGGCAATCATTAGGACTAACTGGAAAAGAAACCTTCGACATTCTTGGACTTTCTAACGATGTGAAGCCTGGTCAAAACATTAAGGTAACAGCTACTCGTGAAGATGGCTCTAGCTTTGAATTCGATTGTATCGTTCGTCTAGATAGTGCAGTGGATGTAGATTACTACCGTAATGGTGGAATTCTTCAAACTGTTCTTCGTCAATTGGCTCAATAGTCAATAGATCATGAATAAACAAAATCCCTATTGCTGAACCCATGTTGATGGGCGAGGCAATAGGGATTTTCTTTTCTTTACTATTTTGTTTTTAGAATCATTAGAGCTATTTATTCCTGAGTAGGCGTCCACTGTTCAAATGTTTGCAGAACGGTTTTCGTTAGAATTTCAATTCCCACTAATAGTGCCTCTCGATCAAATGTCATCTCAGGATGGTGAAGTCCAGGGTATAAGTCACAGCCTAAGCCGAGCATCGTTGCCTTTAACTCAGGACGTTTCTGTATATAGAAATGAAAATCCTCTCCTCCAGATGTAACCACAGGTGGAATCAGATTAGCTTTACCCAAGGCTTCTACAATTGATTTAGACATGATTTTCTTCGCTTCATCATTAACCTCCGCAGCAACTAAGCGAAAACCGTATTCTAAAGCAATCTCAACACTATATAGCTCCGCAATCACTTTGACAACCTTCTCTACCTTCTGAAATAAGGCTTCCATTTGTTGATTCGTTTGGGCACGTAAATCTAGGGTAAACTGAGCATAACCGGGAATAATATTGCCGCTTTCCCCTCCAGCTTGAAATCGTGTCATTTTCACAGAATAAGGAATCATGGGATCAACATGAATTTTGCCTAGAGCGTTCACTACAGAAGCTCCTACCTCAATAGCATTAATCCCTAAATGCGGCTTAGCTCCATGAGCTTCTTGCCCAATAATTTCGCCAGTGATCTTCTGACTAGCACCATGAATAATAGCAGGAGCCGCTTTTCTGTTTTCAACTTCTTGAGAAGGACGCAGATGGACACCATAGAGGTAATCGACATCATCGATCAATCCTTTTTCAATCATCCTTAAAGCACCCGCTCCTTTTTCCTCTGCCGGCTGAAAAATTAATTTCAGCTTCCCTTTAGGTGCAAATGACATTTCCTTAAGCAGCAGGATGGTCCCTAAAACCATGGTCATATGAGCATCATGACCGCAGGAATGATTCGCTTGAAAAGAACCATTGACGGATTGCCATAAAGCGTCCATATCTGCTCGTAAAGCAATGGTAGGAGAGCCTGATCCCCACTCCCCAACGACCCCGGTGCAATCAGAAAAAGTCCGTACCTGACAGCCATTGTTTTGCAAGAATTGGGCAATGTATTCCGTTGTTTTGTATTCCTTCCAACTAATTTCAGGATGACGATGTAAATGGTGAAAAATTTGCATCACTTGAGGTTTTAGTTTTTTGAGCATCTTTTTCATCGTACTCACAACTTTCTTCAATTTGTTATATATAGTATCGGCGAATCGTACACTTTTTTTATGATCAAAGTGGTATGAGCAGGATATATGCTTCTTTTGTCGAATAATATTAAAGTCGAAATTTATTCTATACACATGAATCCCTCTAACCACCGTTATTCCCGCTATTTTTTTCGTTCATATATTTTTATTTGTCCATCAGATATATGTTAAATAGGGAGTGTTATTGCTATGTCATTAAAAACAACTTCGTATCATCTCATTGATCATATGCTGTCGAAAGATATTTTTTCGGATAACGGTCTTTTATTATTGAGCCAAGGAACTAAGCTTGATGCAGCGGATATTACCATGCTTTTAAACCGCCAAATTGTTGAGATTGAGGTTTATGATGAGGTCCATTCTGTATCAAAGAAAGTAACTACACAGATAAAAGATTTATGGGCACATAATGATTATGAACTGAAAGATCATTATTTGTATTGTCTTGATACAATTAAAGGCTTATTTCAACAATCTGTAAATGATAAAATATGTCCCTTAAGCGACTTTATGGAAACTTACTCACCTTTATTAGAAAGAACATTAGAATATAGCTTCTTGTTCCATCCTCTTCATAAAATCAAGGGGCATGATGAATACACCTATAGGCATAGCATTAATGTCGGGCTATTATCAGGGGTCATCGGAAAAATCCTCGGCTTATCTAAAAATGAACAATATTTATTGGGACAAATGGGTTTATTACACGATATAGGAAAACTAAGAGTACATGATGACATCTTAAATAAACCAGGCAATCTATCCCAAGAAGAATTTGATGCCATTAAGCTTCATACTGTTTATGGGTACGAAATACTCAAGAAGATGGAAGGTGTATCAGAGCTAATCTATGAAGGAGCACTCTATCACCATGAGCGATTAGATGGAAGCGGATATCCCTATCGTCTAAAAGAAGGAGAAATTCCTTTCATGATCCAGATTCTATCTGTGGCAGATACGTATGATGCGATTTGTTCGGATCGAATCTACAAATTGAAGTCTTCTCCATATTATGCAGCAAATGAGCTGATGCAGGGAATTTACAAAGGAAATTTCAATCCTGAAATCGTTGTTCCCTTTGTTCGCTATTTAGCCAATAGCTCAGTAGGTGATCAAGCCCTGCTAGACAATGGAAAATCAGGTGAGATAGTTTATATTTTTCCTGAAGAGCCTCATCGCCCACTCATCAAAGTGGAGAATGAATATCTTGATCTACGAGTTGAACGTCATATTCAGATAGTCGATATTGCTTCCTCTAACTAATGGGGGCAGGAAGTAAGATCAAAGGGGATCATTCTTCGATCCCCTTTTTGTATGTGCCCCTTATATGCTTTCTCGCCTACTGTACTCCTCAAGCACTCCGTTCCAGAGCTCAATTCTCTTCTGTAAGGATTCAATAGCCACTTGTTCTGCCTGCTCTATCTTTTCCTGTTCTCCAGCACACAACGATTGTAATAGCTTCTCAGCCAATGGGCCATGTTCATCACCATCTAGCTCAATATGACGATGCAAATAATAGTTTAATTTCTTTGCACTTTTATTCTCTCTCTCCGTTTCCTGAACCAAATGGCTGAACATCTTCGGAATAATATCCTCTCGCCCAAAGAAGAAGGAAGCCGCTACTTCATGAATCTCTCCTTCATAAGCAGTATGTAATGTATGGTGGACAAACTGTTGTACACTCTCTGGAATGTCATCGGCTTTTAGAGCATCAAAAGGATTCATATTCTGCTGCAAGCGCTCCAAATATCCCTCTATTGGTTTGGTGTTGGCTCCAACCTCTTTCATCGCCTGAAGGTATAATTCAAAATGGCTGATATATCCCCCTTCTCCATCCTCATCTGTTTCTTCTCCAAGCACAATTTCATTAATAAATCGCGCATATTGGGCATGCTTTTCTGGCATCCAAGGAAGAGATAAACAAGTTAAGGACTGTTGTAGTCTTTTTAACAGGTTCATAAAATCCCAGACCGCAAACACATGGTATTCCATAAATAGTTTAATCCGTTCTGGTGTGTTGGTTTGGGTGTACACCTCATGACTCAATAATTGATCCCTAACTTCAGTTAGCTTTTGTACATCTACTGTTTTCATCTCGGTCTGTCCTTTCTGTCTTATGATTCGATCTGAATAACAAACGGAAAAGCATACACCTTCCCTTGGAATTGGAACTCGGCAAAAATCTTATAAAAACCTGTATTTGGGAAACTGGTGTCAAAAATAGTGCTATTCTTAGAGGATGGATGAACATGAAGAAACTCTTCTAGTGATTCATTCACAATGACCACATGCCCTAAAGCTCCTAAGTAAGGCTCTGGAGTCCCTCCCTCAATCACAAATTCTAATTTGATTGGCTCCCCTTTTTTCATGGAAAAAGGAAGCAATGACACCTTATACCCTTCTATTTGTTGAATAAGTTCCCGACCAGTAACGAGCTGTGGTTCTTGCTTACCGTGATCATGCCCTACTACCAGAGGAATACCCTCTACTTCATATTTATAACCTACAGGGAGAATATCGGCAAATAATTTATAGCTTCCTGTAGCCAGTTCTACTTCGACTTGGAATGTGCCATCCCCTACAGCGGTAGGATGAAGATGGAGATACTCTTCTAAGTCATCACTGATAAGGATGAGATGTACTAGCCTTTCATGGTTCATTTTCAGCTCTGTGACGAGCTGACCTTCAAGATTTTGAAAGAAAATGCTTAGCTTCTGACCATCATAATTAAGCTTAGGGATTACCTCACTTGCCCCACTGGCATGAGTAGCATGGTCGCTATGACTCTCCTCCTGACCATGATCATGCCCTCCCTGTTCATCGCCTCCTTCATCCTGCTCTGGATGATGATCCATATTTTCAGTTTCTTCATGCGATACATGACCCGAACGATCCATGACCAAATAGGCGTAGGTATAGTATCCAACGATAATCAGGGATACATACACAAGCCCATTATGATCCATTTTTTCTTTTGATTCATCCTCAATGTCCTCCAATCTTAACACTCTTTCTTTTGAACCTCTTGCTTTCCTCTCATTATAATATACCCTCCATGGGTATGCAAACATAGCTCAAATTCCCCATTCTCACCTACTTATTTATCCAATTGAATAATTCTCACTTATTAGGCATACACTATACTAGATTCAGAGAAAGGAAATGGGTTACTTATGAAATCATTCAAACTCAACCACACTCTTACTCCTCCTTCGAATGGACACATGAAAGGAAGATCATTACTCTCTATTATGGAGTTCATCCAAGGAAACCAAACAGAGCAACAACTTCGTCAAAAACTAACATACATAGAACAAAAAAAACAACAGCTCAATCGTTAAGAAGAGCTGTTGTTTTTCTTTCTATATTCCACCCAATCCCCTGAATGGATTGTAGTGCAAGCATTCTTTTATGGGTTCTTATTCTCCTATGATAGAATATTCTTGTCATCATGAGAAGAGCAAATCAATAGAAGGAGGCTTTCAATCCATGAATATGTTATTTTCACCCCTTACAATACGAAATGTCACACTCAAAAACCGAATCGTTATGTCGCCTATGTGTATGTATTCCGCTCAGCAGGAGGATGGCAGCCTAACAGAATGGCATGTCCAGCATTATGTCAGCCGAGCTGTAGGTCAGGTTGGGTTAATTATGATTGAAGCAACGGCTGTTACTCCTCAAGGACGGATTTCTTCTCTCGATCTAGGAATCTGGGATGACCGACATATAAAAGACTTCTCACGTTTGGTCGATTTGATCCAACAGCAAGGATCAAAGACGGCTATTCAATT
The DNA here is from genome assembly GCF_000615945.1 of Caldalkalibacillus mannanilyticus JCM 10596. GTDB lineage: Bacteria > Bacillota > Bacilli > Caldalkalibacillales > JCM-10596 > Bacillus_AT > Bacillus_AT mannanilyticus. Next base: position 7,739 of record NZ_BAMO01000020.1, on the reverse strand, counting down.
GGCTCATGCAGGTCGAAAAGCGACTGTAGAAGGACCTATTATTGCCCCATCTGCGATCCCTTTTGACGAGAAGCTGAAAACTCCTCAACAAATGTCCCTGAAAGAAGTGAAGGAAACGATCAGCGCCTTTAAAGAAGCAGCAAGGAGAGCTAAAACCGCAGGATTTGACATCATTGAAGTGCATGCAGCGCATGGCTATTTAATCAATCAGTTTCTCTCTCCCTTAACCAATCACAGACAGGATGAGTACGGAAGGGATGCACAAGGAAGGTTTCGTTTTCTAAAAGAAATAATAGAAGAGATTAGAGAGATTTGGAGTGGTCCCTTGTTTGTCCGTGTTTCTGCTAGTGATTATCATCCGAACGGATTAGCGGTAGAGGACTATGTTCGCATGGCACAGCAATTGAAAGAAGAGGGTGTCGATCTTATTGATTGTAGCTCAGGAGCCGTTGTTCCTGTTCCCATCTCTGTTTTTCCAGGATACCAGGTTCCTTTTGCTGATCAGATCAAGAATCAAGCGCAAATCAGTACAGGTGCGGTGGGTTTGATTACGAGCGGACTTCAAGCCGAAGAAATATTGCAGAATCATCGAGCTGATCTCATCTTTGTGGCAAGAGAGCTATTAAGAGATCCTTATTGGCCTCTTAGAGCAGCCAAAGAGTTGGGATATTCCTTACCTGCACCCAAGCAGTATGGTCGTGCTTGGTAGAAAAAAAGGCAGACTTGATATGATGATTCATATCAGATCTGCCTTTGTTCATAGTAGGTGAGCAGCCACGCTTTCGACCCACTCTCTATAGAGAAACGATACACAAGGTTAATGATAACATTTGCTTTTTTTAATTTCGTCAATTCTTCTATTCGCTTCCTCTAAATCCATCTCCAGATAAGTAAGCATCCCTAGAGCACCACTCTTTTGTGCTTGGCGTCTCATCAGCATATAGACGACTGGCTTACGATGCTTTAGGATGGTCATGATTTCAATAGAAGGAAGATTGCAATTTGCCTTTGTTTTTATACGAAGAAAATAACGGAGAAAATGGTTGAAAGCATGAACCGATTTTGAATCATCTGGGTGCTTCTCTAACAAGCTTTCGAAATCCTTAATTGCTTTGATTAACTCATTCATGGTACGATCTCCTCCCGGCATCTGGCTGGCTTGGCATAAGTGCTGTAGCCCTATAGTTTTGCGTCCTTATTTTTCAATAAGTTTGCCCTGTTACGGTTCTCTGTATGACAATTATACCATTTTCCTGCTGCTGTTTCATGCTCCATGCTCCTTTTTTTAGTGGGAAATGATTCCTTGAAAACAATTATTAGCTAAATATGATGAGCAGAACTACTGTTTTGGTATCAAAAGTGTTATAATAACAGAAATGACTTACTTGTATCTGTCATACAGTAAGGAACAATTACAAGTTTGGAGGAGATAGTAATGGAAGGAAGAGCGTTATTGTTCGTAGGTCCAGATGGATCAGGCCGCCACACGTTAGCTGAAGCAATCGGCATCACCTTACAAATACCAAGAGTGGTTTCTTATACTACTCGTCCAAAACGAGAAAAGGAAACGGAAGGAAAAGAGTATTTTTTTATTAGTACCGAAGCCTTCAAGGCAATGGAAGAGAATGGCGAATTCATCGAGATTTTTACCTCTGATGGCATCCACTATGGAATTAAAAAAACAGATTGTGAGCGTTTACTAAAAGATTACGGCAGCTTTTTTGCAATCCTTAGTCCTGAAGGCTGTGAAATGTTTAAAAAGCTTTTTGACAAAACATTAACGATTTTTATTTATGCAGATCGAGACACAGTAACCCAGAGACAGTTCGCTCGTGGGGATGACCAACAATCAGTGGATCGACACCTTAGCCATTATGACGAAATTATGGGCTATCAATCCGAATGTGATATTGCTATTCCAAACTATGATTTGGCAAGCTCGGCTCAGGAATTAACCAGTCGTATTGAAACGTTCTTAGGAATCTCACATCATCCAGATAGTAAATATTAATATGTAATGATAGGATAATCGAAAAAGAGGGGGCAGCACCCTTCTTTTTTTTGTCTACATTTTTTTGACAGATTATTCGTTTTTTTTTATAAAAATACATCACAAAAAAAGGAGTTTTGGATTTTTGTGTTGAATAGGTTTCTTGATTGTATATTTGTCATAATGTGGGGAGGGGTTTGATTGTTACAATTGGATATGGTGCAACAGCTTACTAGTAAAATGGAAACGTGTTCTAGTTTGGAAGAAATCTTGCAGGTTTCCTTTCACCACCTATCACAGGTTCTCGGGAATCAGAATATTGCCGTTCATATGAAAATGAATAAACATACTGACTTTCAACCTGCTGTCATGCATAAGCGAAGCGTCTTCGATGAAGATACATGGAAATCTAGACATCGCCAAATTAGGTTGGATTATGAAAATGATCTTTTATTTCAAGAAGCTATCCAAGGTAAACAATCGATCCTAGTCCCCGATGTTGAATTAGATCATCGTCCTGTCACAATGCTTGTCGTCAATTTGGTGTGGAGAGTATGCTGATGCTTCCTCTTTTCGTTGAAGATTTCGCCATCGGAGTGATCATCGTGGTAGGAATTGGATCAAAGTTTCTCTATACCTCTGATCAAATTGAACAAGCTCAAACGATTGCCAATACGACAGCTACATGCTTACTAAAACATGTAAGATAAAGGAGGAGTTCAAATGAAATCCGTTCGAGCTGTACTTGACTATTTATCCCAAGGAGGAGTTCAATATCTATTTGGAATTCCTGCTGGGTCGGTCAATGCCTTGTTTGATGAATTATATGAAATACCTCATATCACCCCTATCATCACCAAGCATGAAGGAGCCGCCTCCTATATGGCAGCTGCCTATGCCAAGTACACCCAACATCTAGGAGTTTGTATTGGCTGTAGTGGTCCAGGAAGTACAAATCTGCTTAGTGGAGCCGCACATGCTATGAGAGAACAACTGCCTGTCCTCTTTCTAACTGGAGCTGTTCCTGTACGTACAATGGGATTAAATGCTTCTCAAGAGCTTTCGGCAGTCCCCCTTTTTCAGCCTGTGACCAAATACAGTATTTCCGTTGAGAAGAGCGAAGATTTACTACCAGAGGTCAGGAAAGCGGTTGATATTGCCTTTTCTAACATTCCTGGTCCTGTTCATATTGAAATGCCGATTGATATTCAGCTTAGTGAAATAGAACCTCAGGAGATCCCTTCCTTTCCACTCAGACAGCCCTTGACAGCTCCCACTACCACCATTGAAACACTAGCACAAGCATTAACCAAACATGAGTTAGGCATTATTTTTATTGGACAAGGGGCAAAACAAGCAATAGCAGAAGCCATTCATTTGGCTGAATTATTGAATTGGCCCATCCTTACTACTCCACAAGCAAAAGGGTTTGTCCCTGATTCACATCCTTTGCATTATGGTGTTTTCGGCTTCGCTGGACATGAATCTGCCACGAGGATTATCCAGAATCCCAATGCAACTGCTCTTGTCATCATCGGCTCAAGTCTAGGAGAAACAGCCACCAGTAATTGGAATCCAGAATTAACCAAGGATCGTTTTGTTGTCCAAATCGATATGGACTCCTCCGTATTTCAACGTAAGTATGAGATCGATTTCCCTGTTCATGCCAGTGCAGAAGAAACCTTGAAAGCATTATGCAACCAACTGAATCAACTTGGGCTTGCTAAAAAAGATAATTTCTCCAGTGTACATGAACCTTCGATGTCTCGAGAGCCTTGGGAGTACAATACTCAAACCCTATTGCAGGCTTTACAAGATTACCTACCAGATCATACCCGTTACACCGTCGATATTGGGGAGTTTATGTCCTATGTCATTCATTATATGGCTGTAAAAGAGGTTGACTCCTTTGAAATTAATGTTCATTTTGGACCTATGGGCTATGGTATTAGCTCGGCAATTGGAATATATCTCGCAGACCCTAGCAGACCTATTGTATCTATCACAGGGGACGGTTGCTTTTTTATGCATGGAATGGAGATTCTAACAGCAAAAGAGTACCAGCTTCCTATTTTATTTGTTGTTATGAATAATGCGCGCTTAGGAATGGTTTATCATGGTCATAACCTGCAATATCAGCGCAGTCATCCACGCTTTGAACAGAGTCCAATTCATATTAGCAACCTAGCTAAGGAATTAGGAATCCCATCCTATCGAATCGATAAACTGGAAGATTTAAAGGAAGAAGAGATTACACGACTCATCACTTTAGATGGACCTGCTATTTTAGAAGTTGCCTTGGTTGATAACAACACTCCTCCAATGGGAGATCGTGTAAAATTCCTTTCTTCCTTCCAAAAATAGAAGTGAAATTATAATATATTCCATTTAAATAGAAAATAGTAAAAGGATTTAACGTAGAACTGTCGAACTTACTTATCATGAAAACATCCTGTTTCATCCTTACCAATTTCTATATAAAGAAGGGGAAAAACCATAATGCCAGAACATACTCGATATGCACGTCTTGCTAATATTACTCAATTGATCAACTCCAACCTTGATCTTAAGGTAACATTAGAATACGTTGTTACAGCCATTTCCGAGGAAGTCGTTCGGTGTGACTCTGTAGGAATCTATCTACCGCAAGCAGATGGAACCTTCAGAGGGTATGTTAGTAAACCATCCTATATTGACAACAAGACCATCGATCAAATGATCATTGACCCCGAAAAAGATCTACTTGCCAGAGAGATTATTAAAACCATGGTGAGCATCTATATTCCTGATACCTCAGTTGATCCTAGACCTGATCCATCCCCCATTCATGTATTTAAGATCAAGTCCTTACTAGGGTTGCCGATCTGCTATGGGTCAGAGCTCTATGTTTAGTCTTTTTATTTGATTATGGTAAACCTATGAACCTAACCTCCTCAGAAATCGAAGCCATTGAAGCTTATGTCAATATGGCTGCTGTTGCTATTCGAAACTCAAATCAATTCAACCACATCCAATCTCTGCTAGCTGAAAAGCAAAAACTGTTAGATGTCACCAAAAAACTTTCCTTACTTACTTCCGTAGAAGAAGTTCTGCAAACCTGTTTTCTGTACGTCGGTCAGGTACTCAACAATAGAAACATAGGTGTCCATTTATCCGACTCCATTGATACCAATTTTCGCCCTGTCAAGCTATGCAGGGAAAGCGAATGGTCAGAAGAAAAGTGGAAGCACATCCTTGAGAGGCATCGAACGGATTACAGGGCCGATCCGGTTTTCCAAGAGGTAGTGTCCTCTAAGAAGCTACTCTATATCCCTGATATCGAACTCGATTCACGTCCTGATAAGAATCTTTGCTCACTCTTCGGTATAAAAGGGATCATCACCTTCCCCCTTGTCGCTACTGGTGAAGTACTGGGGACCATCTCTGTTGTCACCTTTGAGAAAGAAGAATACGCGCAACAGGATCTCCACCTTGCTCAATCCATCATTGATGCGACAGCAACAGCTCTTGCCAATGTCATCCGAATGGAACATCTAGAAATCATTATCAATGCAAGAACAACAGAGCTTTATGAAAAAAATCAAAAGCTAGAGCAAGCATTAATTGAAAATCAACGTCTAAGTCACCAAAAGGAACTGATTCTAAACTCTGCCGGAGAAGGAATATATGGGCTGGATTTAGAAGGAACCATCACATTCTGTAATCCTGTCGCCGCAGCCACTCTAGGGTATACAGTAGAAGAGCTTATCGGACAAAAACAAGAACGATTTGTTTCCGCAGAAAATGAGCATCACTACAAGAGAAAAAATAACACCTATTTTCCAGTTGAATACCTTACTACTCCCATATTCGAAAATCAAAAAAGAGTTGGAACGGTCGTAACGTTTAAAGATATCACTGAGAGAAAGAAAACGGAAGATCTCCTCCGTAAAGCAGACAAGCTCACTGTATTAGGTGAATTAGCTGCGGGAGTGGCACATGAAATCCGAAATCCCCTCACTTCATTGAAGGGGTTTCTACAGCTCTTACAATCCACGCCGCAACAAGAATGCAATGAATATTTTCAGATCATGCTTTCAGAATTAGATCGCATTAATGCCATTGCTAGTGAGTTTCTATTTCTATCTAAACCTCAGGTCATCCACTATGAAAAGAAGGATTTGTTTGATATCCTACATAATGTTCTCACTTTACTTCAATCACAGGCAATTGTACAAAATGTAGATATCATGATTGAATCTCAATCGGATTCCATCCTCATTTACTGTGTAGAAAATCAACTGAAACAGGCATTCATTAATATTTTAAAAAATGCTATTGAAGCCATGCCTCAAGGGGGTAGAGTCAAGATTAAAGTAGCTCAACAAGCCCTACATCATGTGTCTATTCGTTTTATCGATCAGGGCTTTGGTATTCCAGAAGAGAGAATGGCACAGCTTGGTGAACCCTTCTATACGACGAAAGAAAAAGGTTCTGGATTAGGTTTAATGGTTAGTTTTAAGATTATTAAGGACCATCAGGGGGAAATCTCTTTTAAGAGCAGAAAAAACAGAGGGACTAAAGTCGAAGTGACCCTCCCTCTTCGTCAAAGCTTCACTCATATCAACGAGATCTAATTTCTCCTAACTAAAAAGAAGAAACTGGAATGGCTAAAATGTCCCTTGGAATCGGTACATTTTAGGACGTCCAGTTTCTTTTTTGTATCGAACGACTTTGTCTTTTTTTCATAGAATATACCATACGGAGGTGTTAATATGCCAAGTTGGGAAACGATTTTTAAAACACTTATACTGTTTGGCGGCGCCCTTGCTTCTTTTCTTTTTGGAAGTTGGACAGGTTTATTAACGACCCTTCTTGCTATGGTTATCATAGATTATTTGACAGGCATTCTTGCCTCATTCATTGAAGGTAATCTTTCAAGTGCCCATGGCTTTAAAGGAATTGCCAAAAAGGTCCTTATTTTTGCCATCGTCGCCGTGGCACACCTCATCGATGTGATCCTGGGTCAAACAATGATGATTCGTGATATGACGATCTATTTCTATATTGCTAATGAAATGTTAAGCATTATTGAAAATGCCGGTCGTGCGGGTATCCCTGTTCCCCAGCGATTAAAAAAAGCCATAGTCGTGCTTCGAAACAAAAAGTAGCTTTACTAGGTTTTTAACACCTTAGAAAGGTAGACTGAACTATAGACAAAAGAATAAATCAGTCCTATTGCAGGTAAAGCAACAATCAAAAACGAACCTTCCAGCCATAAAATAGGAAGATACATGATCACAGACTGTACAAATAACAAAAGTCCGTTCAACCATTGAAAATCCTTCTTTAATTGAGTTTGGGGCAGAGGGAACAATCGAAACCAAAATTGATGTTGATGGTGTAGGAATAACGCCTTGATCTGTATGCTCATCATAAATAGAAACAAGGTATACGCAATCACCTTCCCGTAAAGGTCAGGAATCCAGTATACGACCACTGCCCCAATGATTGTTAAGCGTATATAGATCCCCAGATATTCATTGGCTCTAACAAACGTTTTTAGATATAAATACTTATAGGCAGAGGCAGAGGTGAACGGAAAGAAACGAGTGACAAAAGCTAGCCACTGTCTATTTCGCACATTACTTTGTAGGTGCGGAACATCCACAAACAAACTGGCAAATCGATAAAATCTACCTTCAAGCCTCTTCTCCATTTCAATCAAATGGAGCCAATGAAAACCATTTTGACTCTGAGACTGCCAAGC
>NZ_BAMO01000021.1 GCF_000615945.1 Caldalkalibacillus mannanilyticus JCM 10596 | reverse complement strand
TAAATTAGTTTCTTATTCAAATGATCATGCTATGGCATCTCATGCTAATACTTTAAAAGGTACTAGCATAAGTAATCGTAATTTTGACAGTTTCAGATCAAGTGTAAACAATATGAGATCATCAGAACAAAGTATTCTATTAGCAGGAGCATTTGGGCTCGTAGTGGAACTTGCATCATTAATAAGAAGTGGTCAAATACTTACTTTTGAAGCAATTAAGGTACTTGCAAAGAGAGTTCTTAAAACAATAATCGCAATTTCGGTACTTTGGGATGTATATTGGTGGCAACATCATTACAGAAATGCTTCAAGCACTTTTTCTAGAATCTGAATATTTGGATAAATATTTATTATAAAAAGAGTCGAACTAAAAAGTTAGAATTATGTAACTTCCCTTTTTGGGTTATGTATTTGAAAAATGAGTATAATCAACGCCTTCCATTTTATACTCAACAAGTGTTGAGAGTAAGTCCCAGTAGCTCAGCAGGATAGAGCAACAGCCTTCTAAGCTGTGGGTCGGGAGTTCGAATCTCTCCTGGGACGCCATTTTCATACATAAAATAGTTAAAAAAATAGTTAATAGACCTCTAATCCCTATAAAAAGGAATTAGAGGTTTTTTGCTGATATCCATGAAAACAAGCCTTAAATGAAGTTGGATACCTACCTCTTATCCATAACGGTTAGTTAATTAATGTAATACTAGTGTTAGAAAATAAAAAAAATTAAAATGAAAAAAATCCTAATACAACAAGGGTGTAAGCGCATACAAGTTATCTACATTTTCGAAATTGTCTAATAATTTTATAAAAAGTGGTTGACCCTACTCTATATTCAGCGTAATATATTGCTCAAATACAAACATAAATGAGTAGTACTTATTTATAGATGAATACATTTTATCTATAGTAAATTTAAATTTTTATAAATGATTTGATTATTTACCAATAGGAATTAGGAGCGATTTAATGATGCGAAGCAATATGATTAAAAAGGGCATTGATCGAGCACCACATCGTAGCCTTTTACGAGCTGCTGGGGTAAAAGATGAAGACATGAATAAACCATTTATTGGGGTTTGTAACTCGTACATTGACATTATACCAGGGCATGTTCATTTAAATAAATTTGCAGAAGTTGTAAAGGATGAAATTAGAAAAGCTGGAGGCGTTCCATTCGAGTTTAATACGATTGGTGTAGATGATGGGATTGCGATGGGGCATATAGGAATGAGATATTCGTTGCCAAGTCGTGAAATTATTGCAGATGCTGCAGAAACAGTCATCAATGCTCACTGGTTCGATGGTGTGTTTTTCATCCCGAACTGTGACAAGATTACTCCAGGTATGTTAATGGCAGCTGTAAGAACGAACGTGCCATCAGTATTTGTAACTGGCGGACCAATGGAAGCAGGGCGAACAAAGGATGGGAAAGCCTTATCTTTAGCATCTGTATTTGAAGGTGTTGGTGCATTTTCATCTGGAAAAATGAGTAGAGAAGAATTACTTGAAATTGAACAATCTGCATGTCCAACCTGTGGGTCATGTTCAGGAATGTTTACAGCGAATTCAATGAACTCAATGATGGAAATGATTGGATTGGCACTCCCGGGAAATGGAACAATCCTTGCTACATCGAATGAAAGGCATCGCTTAATAAAGGATGCTGCAAATCATTTAATGAATTTAATTGAAAAAGATATTAAACCACGAGACATTGTTACGGAAGAAGCAATTGATGACTCATTTGCTTTAGATATGGCAATGGGTGGTTCAACCAATACAGTTCTCCATACGTTAGCAATTGCTAATGAAGCAGGTGTTGATTACGATCTTAACAGAATTAATGAAGTGGCAGAACGTGTACCTTACTTATCAAAAATTAGTCCCGCATCTGATTACTCAATGGAAGATGTTCATCACGCTGGTGGAGTTAGTGCCATCATCAAAGAGCTATGTAGCATAGAAGGAGCTATTCATCCAGATCGAATTACGATTACAGGGAAGTCGGTCTATGAAAATGTTAAAGATGCGGATATTGTAAATTCTGAGGTTATTAGAAAGAAAGAAAACCCATATAGTCCAGTAGGAGGATTATCTATCCTATTTGGAAATATCGCCCCAGATGGAGCTGTTATTAAAGTGGGAGCTGTAGATGAATCTATAAAAACCTTTGAAGGTGAAGCGATTATCTTTGAATCTCAAGAAGAAGCGCAGGCTCGTATTGATGACGGTACTGTCCGCGAAGGTCATGTTGTTGTCATTCGCTATGAAGGGCCTAAAGGCGGACCGGGAATGCCTGAAATGCTAGCACCAACATCATCAATTGTTGGGCGAGGCCTTGGTACAAAAGTAGCTCTCTTGACTGATGGTAGATTTTCTGGTGCATCAAGAGGGATATCAATTGGTCATATTTCTCCAGAAGCAGCTGAAGGCGGACCTATTGCCTTAATTAAAAATGGTGATCGCATATCTATCGATTTACCTAACCGTACATTAAATGTACTCGTTTCTGATGAAGAGCTGACCAAACGTAAAGAGAAGTGGGTTCAACCAGAACCTAAAGTTAAAACAGGTTATTTAGCAAAATATTCAAAGTTAGTAACATCGGCGAACACTGGTGGAATAATGAAAATATAAAAATGGTATGTCAACAGTAAATTGGACAAATTTTTAAAGGTGCATTAACTTGTATCCAGCGGGGGGAGATAGTCCAATGATAAGGGATGCTAACACAGAATAGGACACTGTGGGAGCATCTCTTTTTTGTACATTAAAAAAGAGTGTTGTATGTACAGGATTATTGCCTGATCGAGAATTTTGAACTTCTTGAAGAAACATATTTGAATTATACGGAAAAAGAAAGGAGTTAAATAGTGAATACCATCACAATAGATAAGTTTATGGATGTTGATATTAGGGTTGGAAAAATAATCCGAGCAGAGGAGTTCTTACGTGCTCGAAAACCAGCGTATAAATTATGGATTGATTTTGGGGAACTTGGAGTCCGCAAGTCCAGTGCGCAGATTACAGGTATCTACAACCTTGAAGATTTACAGAATCGTTTGGTGATGGCTGTTGTCAATCTTCCTCCTCGACAGATCGCGGACTTTATGTCTGAAGTCTTGGTTTTAGGAATACCTATAGAGGGTAGTAATAATGTGGTGTTAATTGGTCCGGATCGGGAAGTAAGTCCAGGTCTGCGGTTACTCTAAGAAATCTGTAAAGGGGGTGTTCATAATCAATAATAGATATTTAATGATGATAACTTTTATTTTATTGTTAGGTTCTTTTTTGGTGGGGTGTGAAATAGAACATTCAGATACCAATACAACTCCTATATCTTTACCTTCTGAGGGGAAATATAAGGTTTTGATTTTTAGTGATTCTAATCCTACTGATGAAATTAAAGAATTTAAATACCTCTTAGACGAATACCATCAAGTTGAAACGGTTTATTTTAGTAAGACTGAGAAACATGATTCTTATGCAGAAATGTTAAATATTAATTCTTTCCCTACTATTGTTGTACTCGATTCAAAGGGGCCAATACTATCTACATCGAATACTAGTCAGGCTTTAGATCTGTTAGAAAAAGAATAGAGATACTGATAAGTGTTAGCGAACAGTTTGAAGGGAAATTTTATATTTTGAATTATTAGACCTATTTAGAACAACATGAATGAATACTTTTTTAGATATATATTAAAAAGCAAAGGATTTTAAAATTAGTCCCTTGCTTTTTTTTTCTATTATTTTTATTTGATTTAATTTGATCTTATTTTTTATTCTTTCTTAGTCATAGCTATGTGGGTTGTTTGGATCCCAATCATGGGAATCTTCGTAAGTAATATTATTAACTAATACAATCATCCAGTTATCGCCATATCCTGAGATATCAACGCGAGTGGTTGCTCCAATCGAATCTCCACCTGTAGTAGGCTCCCAATCTGAAGGAGCTCCATAAGAAAATGATAATGAGTCTGGAAACCATTCTTCTATTTGTTGGCTAGTGTATTTGGCAGAACCTTTTATATACCCAGTATTGCCCATTTTGACATAGTTTGGGCTTAGTGTTACATTTCTGTCAAAACTTTTCCAACTCCCTTCTACACCAACCATAAGGAAGTAATCTTGCCATACAGTACTGTGATCATCATAGTATATTCGGGAATGTGCTCTTATCCCATAGGTGCTATCCCATGCGGAATAGCCTTTATCTTTTTCCGAAATATAAGAGTTCATTGCAAACTCATGTAATTGTTCTTCCTCTATTATAAAGAAGGTATCCGTTACATAATAATTAACAACATTCCCTTCTTCATTTTCTATTGTTTTTAGGAGTTGAGTGGTTGCTAATGCTTCTGCTTCTGCTTCTACTCCGTTGCTGTTTCTTAACTTGGCTTTTGGGTTTTCGTTCAAACTAGAGATTTGCTGAAGTGTTTGCTCAGGTATGTTCCTTCGCTTGCTACCTAGAATAGTGTCCATCTTAAGATCACTTTGTCCTCTTTTGGCTCTTTCAAAAAGCTCGTTTAAATCAGTTACTTCCTCTTGAGAAAAAATTACTTTTGATCTTTCCTTTGTTCCCTCCCCTGCATTCTCGTTTATGGCGAAGGCTGTAATAGGAGTCGCAACAAGAGCTATGAACAGTAACACCATTACTAAATGATTCTTCAAAATATCTCCTCCTTTGTAATTTTTAGAGTAAACATCCTAACAGTTAAAGATGATAACATGATTGGGAAGTGTGTGCATTTCGAATGTGCTTGATTCTAGTCAGTTAAACTCCCAGATGCACCATTATACTTAGAATTACTCCTGATTTTAGGATTTTTTCTCCGCTTTATAGAAGAAAAAAGAAATATACTTAAAAGGGATATACTTTCTTATGATAAATAGAGTAAAAATTAGGGAGGCGATCGGATAAGTGATAAACAAAACAAAAGGATGGCTGTATAGGATGGGTTTAAAGGCACTTCTCTCCCTTCCAGAGAGGAGGATCCGCCCTTATGGATAGTAAATAGTAAGGAAATACTTGAATTAATAATTAATTAAAAATACCTTAAGGATGTGGGAAATTGAAGAAGAAACTTTGGTTAACACTTTTATTAGTTGCGATAATCGTCGGTGGTGTTTATTTCTTTATTACATTTGATCCACCTTTGGAGATTGGTACACTCGCATCAAGTAAAGACCACAAATCAGTTGTTGTGGGCATGGGTAATAAAGGTTTAGGTGAAGTGAAAATAGTAGATGTTTCAGTGAATAATAATGAAAAGCCTTCGAATACCAAAATCCAAGTTAGTAATGCATTGCAAGGATTCATCATAACAAATGACTATACCCAGGAAGAGGAAAAAGAATTTGGATTTACAAATATAGATGACGTAGTTATTAGAAAAGGTACGGCTCCATCAACTACTTATAAAAAACTAGATGATGGGATTGCTACTAAAGATGATGAAATATACGGGATTAGTGTTTTTCATTCTGAAGAAATACAAAAGGTTCATATCAAATATAGCTATTTAGGAATTTTATTTCATGATACGGTGATATTTAAAATGGCTACACGGTGATTTGATAACAATTACAGATGCCCCAATATGAATGGACCTTACAGAAGATGTGCTCTATTTCATCAAGATTATAGGAAGCAAATAGAAAGGACGTGCATATAATATAGTACCTAGGTAAGGAGGTGCGTGTTTATGCAACAACCTTTACAGCCACTATTTCAAAAAGGGGACAAGGTGCTATATGTATGTCATGATGAACAAGGGAACACTCAATCAGAGGTTTGTACAATTGAGTCCATTATCCTAGGAGATCACAACGTGTTCTATGAATTAGCAGAAATTTCTAAGGTGGTCATGGAAAAAGAGTTGATTTCCTACGAGGAAAGTGAAGAGTTACAAGAGGAAGAGGTTGAGGAATCAATCAGTTTCGTTCAAAACTATACGTATGATGATCTTGTCTATGTAGATGGATACGAACAGGAAGTTTATATTGTCAAAGGGGTTATCATCGAGATTTATCGCTATAAAAATGAGGAGTGGACAGAGGTTTCATATGAATTAGAAAAAGACGGAATGTGCATCTACGCCTACGATGAAGATCTTACACTTGTGAGTGACGCTGTTGATATGAAACGAACAGAAGATTCCTATTTTAGAAAAGCGACATCCTCAAAAAAAACCATACAGAGCAGAACAGACAGTCTATTGGATGATTATAATGACTATATGACGCTTTATAACCTCTTTGGGGACAAGGAGTACAGAGAATTAGCCGAGGCTGTATTGGAAGCATTAAAACATCTGCAAAGTTGACACTCTTCTGAGGTTCCTTATATAATGAAATCAATAAAAATTGCCATAAAAACGCTCTTTATAGGAGCGTTTTTTTTGCAGTAGTGAGGTATAGACATGGATGATAATATTATCCCCTTTCCTAATTTCAGTAAAAAAGATCGCTTGGAGCAGGGAGAAGATGAATGTTTAACACCAGAAATCATTCACAACTGGAAACAGGGGTTACTTAGTGAAGCTCCTAAGCAATGGAATACCTATGAGCGAATGTTCGGTTTTATTGATGAAGATGTTCAAGAAATCATTCGATTATTTTTGGTTTCAGAGCAAGGGGATAAGCTCTTAAAAACACGCTTTCTTCAAAAACTAAAGCTGATATGTCCCGGAAAGCTTAGCTTTATCGTCTACAAATCCGATCAGAAAAAAGAATTGATGTTATCTGAGGTTCCGGTGGAAAAGGAAGAGTGGTCGGAGGAAGTACTCAGCCCTCTTGTCTTACTAGAAGAAAAAGCGTATGACAACCCAAGCCTAATCGAACTGGCGAAAGAGATGTGGTTCTTCTTTTTGGAGAAGGAATACCCCTTTATTCCAGAGATGAATGACCCGTTATTGTGGACAGCCGCCATCCATTCCTATACACTAAGGATGGTAGATTTTGATATGTCTGGAAAGTCAGTGGAGAAGCTAGCCTTGTTATACGAGATGGAAGAAAAGGAATTTATCCATGCATGTTCTAGATTTGAAACGATTTTGCAACAAGTATAGCCATGCAAATTCTTGAAAAGAGAGCGGTTTATGATATAATATAGTGGTTATACTGGCAAATATCTTATTTTTTGTGCAGATAATTAGCGTTATGTTCATCGGGAGAAATTCTGATGGTAAGATACATAGGAGGGAAGCATAAAATGAGTGCTAAGTGGGAAAAATTAGAAAAGAACCAAGGTGTGCTAACAGTGGAAGTGGATGCACAAGAGGTTTCTGAGGCTTTGGATCAAGCATTTAAAAAGGTTGTAAAAAAGGTGAATGTACCTGGATTCCGTAAAGGAAAGGTACCTCGCAAGATTTTTGAATCTCGTTTTGGAATTGAATCTCTTTATCAGGATGCGTTAGATATTCTTTTACCACAAGCTTATTCAAAAGCTATTGAAGAAACGGGAATCGATCCTGTAGATCGTCCAGAAGTGGATATTGAAAAGATGGAAGCAGGAGAGAACCTTATTTTCAAGGCGACGGTAACAGTTAAACCAGAAGTAGAATTAGGAGAGTACAAAGGACTTGAAATTCCAGCAAAAGACTTTACAGTAACTGATGAAGTGATTGCTGAAGAATTAGAAAAAGCCCGCACTCGCCAAGCTGAACTTGTTATCATTGAAGAAGGAACTGTTGAGCAAGGAGATACGACAGTGATCGACTTTGAAGGTTTCTTAGGTGAAGAAGCTTTTGAAGGTGGAAAAGGAGAAAACTATCCTCTAGAAATCGGATCAAACAGCTTTATCCCAGGCTTTGAAGATCAATTGGTAGGAATGAAAAAAGGGGAAGAGAAAACAATTACAGTGAACTTCCCAGCTGAGTATCATTCAGAGGAATTAGCAGGAAAAGAAGCGAATTTCAAAGTGAAGGTAAATGAACTTAAGCGTAAGCAACTTCCTGAACTTGACGATGAATTTGCTAAAGACGTGTCTGAGTTTGAAACATTGGATGAATATAAAGCGGATCTTCGTAGTAAATTAGAAGAAAAAGCTAAGAACGATGAAGAAAACTACAAGAAAGATTTCCTTGTAGAGAAAGCGGCTGAGAATGCTACCATTGAAATTCCAGAAGCGATGATCTCTCAAGAAATCGACTTCATGCTTAAAGACTTTGAACAACGTCTACAAATGCAAGGACTAAATCTTGACCTATATGCTCAATTCTCTGGGGTAGACAAAGCAGGCTTAAGAGATCAGTTTAAAACAGATGCAGAAAAAAGAGTACGTATTAATTTAACTTTAGAAGCGATTGCTGCAACTGAAAACATTGAAGTATCTGAAGAAGAAGTCAACGAAGAAGTAGAAAAAATGGCTCAAATGTTATGGCTTAACAGCTGAGGACTTAAAACAACGTCTTGCAGCTCAAGGAAATACAGATGCTTAGTAAATGACTTGAGAGTCCGTAAAGCCATTGAGATTCTTGTGAACAATAGCAAAACTGTTGCATAAATTAGGTATTACAATAGAACAAGGCGCGTTTATTCGTGCCTTGTTTTATAAACAAAAGGAAAAAGAAATACATATACATAGTATGGCTAGTTGAAGAGATACCAATCTGATCGATCTTAGCTCATGCTATCTAGTTTTAAAATCGCGAAATACATATTATGAAATCCACCAGCCTCTTGGTGGAGGAAATGGGCAGGCTTCCGATATTCAGAGTTCAGACAGATTGGATTCGTGTATCAATTAGATGTAAAGGGGTGGTAGAATGTTTAAATTTAACGATGAAAAAGGGCAACTTAAATGTTCATTCTGTGGTAAGTCCCAAGATCAAGTTCGCAAATTAGTTGCTGGTCCTGGAGTATATATATGTGATGAATGTATCGAGCTGTGCACTGAAATTGTTGAAGAAGAACTAGGAACTGAAGAAGAAATGGATTTTAAAGAGGTTCCCAAGCCTCAAGAAATCCGTAAGATTCTAGACGATTATGTTATCGGTCAGGATCAAGCGAAGAAGTCGCTCTCTGTTGCTGTTTACAACCATTATAAGAGAATTAAAGCGGGCGTTAAGAATGAAGATGTCGAACTGCAAAAGAGTAATATTTTAATCTTAGGACCAACAGGAAGCGGAAAAACTTTATTAGCCCAAACCCTAGCTCGTATTCTAAATGTTCCTTTTGCTATTGCCGATGCAACGTCCTTAACGGAAGCAGGTTATGTAGGGGAAGATGTAGAAAACATCTTGCTAAAACTGATTCAAGCAGCCGATTACGATGTGGAAAAAGCTGAAAAAGGGATCATCTATATTGATGAGATTGATAAAGTGGCTCGCAAATCCGAAAATCCTTCTATTACAAGAGATGTTTCAGGTGAAGGAGTTCAGCAAGCCTTACTGAAAATTTTGGAGGGAACTGTGGCAAGTGTACCGCCGCAGGGAGGACGTAAGCATCCTCATCAGGAATTTATCCAGGTAGATACCTCAAATATCTTATTTATTTGTGGTGGAGCTTTCGATGGGATTGAACAGATTATTAAGCGCCGTGTAGGAAAGAAAGTGATTGGCTTTGGTGCAAATGACCTGAAGGATATGAAATCAGGGGAATACTTAGCGAAAGTTCTTCCTGAGGATCTCTTGAAATTTGGTCTTATACCAGAGTTTGTTGGAAGGCTTCCGGTTCTTTCAACGCTTGAGCCACTAGATGAAGAAGCCCTCGTACAAATTTTAACTCAACCAAAAAATGCTTTAGTGAAGCAATATCAAAAGCTGTTAGATATGGATGATGTTGAATTAGAATTTGAACAAGAGGCGCTTGAAGCGATTGCTCAAGAAGCCATCAAAAGAAACACAGGAGCAAGGGGCTTACGCTCTATTATAGAATCAATCATGCTTGATGTGATGTTTGATTTACCATCCCGTGATGATATTTCAAAATGCTTGATCACAAAGGATGTGGTAGACGCAAATGTACCGCCTGTTTTAACCACAAAGGAAGGTCAAGTGATCCAAAATCCTAAGCCCAAGGAAAGTGCTTAATTAGGAAAATTACCAAAAGAAACTAGCCATTTGAGCTCTGCTCAGGTGGCTTTTATTGTTTATCTCTCCTCTCTACAGGCAATACTACAAGATATCTACAAATCACTAAAATAGAAAAAATCAGGGGAGGTAACAATGTAATGAGCATTATGGCTATTGTCATATTTGTGCAGGTGTTTTTTGGAATTGTTATTGGGCTTTACTTTTGGAATTTATTAAGAAACCAGCGCTCCAATAAAGTGGCTGTTGATAAAGAGTCAAAAAAGGAATTAGATCAATTGCGGAAGCTTCGTTCGATTTCGCTATCTGAACCATTAAATGAAAAGACAAGACCTACCACTTTTGCAGAAATTATAGGACAAAGGGAAGGAATTAGAGCCTTACGAGCAGCGCTTTGTGGACCCAATCCACAACATGTGATTATTTATGGCCCCCCTGGAGTAGGAAAGACAGCGGCTGCACGACTTATTCTAGAAGAAGCCAGACAAAATGAAAAATCACCGTTTAAAAAGGATGCCAAATTTATTGAACTAGATGCAACGACCGCTCGTTTTGACGAACGTGGAATTGCAGACCCTTTGATTGGCTCCGTTCATGATCCTATTTATCAAGGAGCAGGAGCGATGGGGCAGGCTGGGATTCCTCAGCCTAAATCAGGTGCAGTAACGAAAGCACATGGTGGCGTATTGTTCATTGATGAAATAGGTGAACTTCACCCTATACAAATGAATAAGCTATTAAAAGTACTTGAGGATCGAAAGGTCTTTTTAGAAAGTGCTTATTATAGTGAAGAAAATATCAATATTCCTAACCATATTCATGATATTTTTCAAAATGGATTGCCTGCTGATTTTCGATTGGTCGGGGCTACAACTCGAACACCTGATGAAATCCCTCCAGCGATTCGTTCTCGTTGTTTAGAGATCTTCTTTAGTTCCTTAAAGCCTATGGAAATTGCCAAGGTAGCTAGAAAAGCTATGGATAAGATTCAATTTGAGTATGAGGAAGAGGCAATCGATGTGATAACCAAATACGCCAAGAACGGGCGAGAATCAGTTAACGTCGTTCAAATTGCGGCAGGGATTGCTATGTCCGAAGAAAGAGCCAAAATCAAGACCAGCGATGTAGAATGGGTGGTCCATAGCAGTCAAATTTCGCCTAGACCAGAGAAGAAAATTCCAGATGAACCTCAAGTGGGATTTGTAAATGGACTGGCAGTGTATGGTCCAAATATGGGAGCCCTTCTTGAAATAGAAGTAACAGCCATTCCAGCGAAGGAGCCCGGAAAGGGAACGATCAACATTACGGGTGTGGTAGAGGAAGAAACCATGGGAGGAGCTAACCGTTCCATTCGTCGAAAATCGATGGCAAAAGGCTCTGTAGAAAATGTCCTGACCGTTCTGCGCAAAACAGATGTGGACCCCTATAATTTCGATCTGCATGTGAATTTTCCAGGAGGGACACCTATAGATGGTCCTTCTGCTGGGATCACTATGGCAACCGCCATCTATTCAGCGATCAAAAACATTCCTGTAGATAACAAGCTAGCAATGACTGGTGAAATTAGCATTCATGGGCGTGTGAAACCTATCGGGGGCGTTGTTGCTAAAGTAGAAGCAGCTCAGCAAGCAGGAGCAACCAAGGTGATTGTTCCGAAAGACAATTATCAGGCGATATTTAAAGAAAATGATCAAATCGAAGTCATCCCAGTGGAGTATCTGGAGGATGTCTTGAAGATCGCCTTGCTTACTGAAACAGAACAACAAACATACGAGGTTCCTCAAAATGCAGATATTTTAACAGCTTCTTCAACACCTGTGTAGAGTAGAAGAGAACATGTTAGACAAGATGTCATGAATGAGATAAAATGAAACACACACATACATACATCATTGTCTAACACCCAAAAAAACATGTTGTGTAGGACAGCTATGGAGGTGTACCTTGTTTATGAGGGACAAAAATAGTAGGATCATTCCTCTTCTGCCTTTAAGAGGATTGTTGGTTTATCCGACGATGGTGCTTCATCTAGATGTGGGCAGAGAAAAATCAGTGAAGGCCTTAGAAGAGGCCATGGTGGATGACCACATGATTCTTCTGGCAACTCAGGAAGAAATTCATATAGATGAACCCACGGAAGATCAAATATATAAAGTTGGTACAGTAGCTCATGTGAAGCAGATGTTAAAGCTTCCTAATGGAACCATTCGAGTTCTGGTAGAGGGAATATCACGAGCGAAGATTGATGAGTTTATTCCAAATGCAGACTTTATGAAGGTCAGGATTTCAACTTTATTTGATGAAGATGAACAATCATCTGAGTCAGAAGCACTCATGCGTGCGGTATTAAGACAGTTTGAGCAATACATTAAACTTTCTAAGAAAATTACTTCAGAAACTTTATCGACTGTCACAGATATTGAAGAGCCGGGGAGACTTGCCGATGTGATTTCCTCTCATTTGTCCTTAAAGATTAAAGACAAACAAGAGATATTAGAAATTACAAATGTAAATAAGCGCTTAGAAAAAATCCTGGATATTTTAAGCAATGAGAAGGAAGTCCTTGAGCTTGAACGGAAAATAGGTCAACGAGTCAAAAAATCAATGGAAAAGACTCAAAAGGAATACTATTTACGTGAGCAGATGAAAGCAATCCAGAAAGAGCTTGGCGATAAAGAAGGGAAGACTGGAGAAGTAGAAGCTTTACGAGAACAGATGGAGGAGTCTGGAGTTCCAGATCGCATTCGACAAAAAATCGAAAAAGAGCTTGAACGCTATGAAAAAATGCCCGCTACTTCTGCTGAAAGTGGAGTCATACGAACCTACATTGATTGGCTTCTAGCCCTTCCATGGTCCAAAAAGACGGAGGATCAAATTGACATTGATCAAGCTCAAAAGATCCTAGATGAGGATCATTATGGTTTAGAGAAACCAAAAGAGCGTGTCTTGGAATACTTGGCTGTACAAAAGCTGGTCAACAAAATCAAAGGACCGATCCTTTGCCTTGTTGGACCGCCTGGGGTAGGAAAAACTTCATTGGCACGTTCTATTGCCAATTCTTTGGGGCGTAAATTTGTTCGTGTTTCCCTTGGAGGAGTACGGGATGAAGCAGAGATTCGAGGTCACAGAAGAACCTATGTAGGAGCTATGCCTGGAAGAATTATGCAAGGGATGAAAACAGCAGGAACCATCAATCCTGTGTTCCTTTTAGATGAAATTGATAAGATGGCGAATGACTTTAGAGGTGATCCTGCTGCGGCACTCTTAGAGGTATTAGATCCAGAGCAGAATAATACATTTAGTGATCACTATATAGAAGAACCCTATGATTTATCGAATGTTATGTTTGTCACGACAGCGAACACAACTCATACGATACCCGGACCGTTATTGGATCGAATGGAAATGATCTATATTCCTGGTTATACAGAAGTCGAGAAAAAACATATTTCACTCAATTATCTAATTCCTAAGCAAATGAAAGAGCATGGTCTGGGCAAGAGTCAGCTGCAAGTGAATGAGGATGCTGTGGTTAAAGTAATCCGACGCTATACGAGAGAATCTGGTGTTCGTAATCTCGAAAGGCAAATGGGCACGATTTGTAGAAAAGCAGCCAAAATGATTGTAGCTGGAGAAAAGAAAAAAGTCATGGTAACTGAGAATACCTTAGAATCCATCTTAGGCAATCCAAAATACCGTTACGGCTTGGCTGAAACAGATCATCAAGTTGGAGTGGCAACAGGTTTAGCGTGGACGTCTGTAGGCGGAGATATTTTAAGTATTGAAGTTCAAGTTCTTCCGGGGAAAGGGAAGCTGACTTTAACAGGGAAGCTTGGAGAAGTAATGAAGGAATCTGCTCAAGCGGCATTCAGCTATATTCGCTCCAAAGCGGAATCATTAGGAATTGATCCTCAATTTCATGAAAAGAAAGATATTCATATCCATGTTCCCGAAGGAGCTATCCCGAAAGATGGTCCATCAGCAGGAATCACAATGGCAACAGCTTTGGTTTCGGCGCTTTCAGGAAAGCCAGTATCCAATATTGTTGGAATGACTGGAGAGGTAACCCTGCGTGGTCGCGTCTTGCCAATTGGGGGCTTAAAGGAAAAATCTTTAGCGGCACATCGAGCCGGGCTTAAAACCATCATTCTTCCGAAGGATAATGAAAAGGATATTGACGAGATACCAGAAAGTGTAAGAAAGGATCTTGTATTTAAGCCTGTTGATCATATGGATCAAGTCTTGAAGTTTGCGATAGTGGGAGAGAAATAGATATGAAAGTAACAGAAGCGGAATTGGTGATTAGTGCTGTAGGACCGAAACAATATCCAGTGGATTCCCTGCCAGACATTGCCTTGGCAGGGCGTTCCAATGTAGGTAAGTCTTCTTTTATCAATAAGATGATTAACCGCAAAGGGCTAGCGCGAACTAGTTCAAAGCCGGGGAAGACACAAACCTTAAACTTTTATAAAATTAACCAAGAGCTTTACTTTGTGGATGTACCGGGCTATGGTTTTGCTAAGGTACCAAAAGCAGAACGGGAGCGTTGGGGAAGATTCATTGAAGAATACATATTAAATCGTGATAAATTAAAAGCGATTATTCTTCTTGTTGATATAAGACATGAACCAACGAAGGATGATCAATCGATGTATGATTGGCTTAAGCATCATGATATTCCTGTGATTGTTATTGCCACTAAGGTAGATAAAATTCCAAAAACAAAAGTGCAGCGGCACATAAAAGTTGTCAAGGAGACTCTGGGTGTACCAAAAGGAGATCCTGTGATTGCCTTTTCCTCTGAAACAGGTCAAGGCAAGGATGAGGCATGGGGAACGATTCTCTATCATATTAAAACCAAAATGAATAAACCAGAGGAAGTAAAGGAAGAAGAAAGAGAAGAAGCAGAAAGAGAAGCAGAATAGTTTAATCACGATAATATTGTTAGGATAGTTAGTCCATGATAAGGGCAAACTATCCTTTTTTCAGTGCATGTATGTTGTAGTTCATAAATGAAACGGATACAATATGAGCAAGTATCCAATAAAGGGACTTGATATCAATGTCAAAAGAATATAGCATCTTGAAAACAACAAAAGAAGAAAGAAAAAAGTAGGTAATTTAGGAGGTGATTCAGATAAAAGCTGTAGTTAACCCAATAAATTTTATTTTGTTTCTATTAGTTGTAGCAGTCATTTTAATAGGTTGTGCTGGAAATGAAACTCAATTAATAGATGGAGATCAACATATAACTCTAGAGATGGATGAAGTCATTTCTAATTACATTATTCAAGTATACTCTTCTTCAAATAATGATATAGAAAAGCAATTTGAGGTCCATAGAATATATGGCACAAGTGAAGTAGATGGAGTCCTAAGTGTCTATATGTGGTCTTATTATGGTGGTTTTAATAAATCCACTGGTGTAGAAAACCAAATTGGACATTCATTACCCGCTGTCATTCGTTTAAAGAAAGAAGAAGAGGGCAGCTATTCTGTTATCGAATACATTGAACCCCAAGACGGTAATTTGTATCTGTCCTCTTTACAAAAGATGTTTCCTAATAAATACTTGAAATTGGTAAAACAAGATAGTGGAAATATAGAGGATTTAAAACAAAAGATGGATAAAAAAGTGGAGCAATGGTTAGAAGAAAAAGACCACATATCGTAAGTCCGATATATAGGGTATTAATTACATATCAAATGTAGGAATATACTAGAGAGGACAAACTAGGCAGAGGAATACCTGTCCGAAATGGAAGTTAAGCGATGAGCGTTGGAATGGAGGATAGGTATTCCTCTGCCGTCAGTTGGAGGTACTAAGCTTCATAAAATACTAAAACAAAAAGGACTCGGCAAAGCCGAGTTTTTCGTATTATCTAGCTCATTCTTCATGCTAATTAGAAAATATATTGAGAAAACGCTTCGTTCTTTCTTCTTTAGGTTCATGGAACAGTTGTTTCGGAGCTCCTCTCTCGATAACCACGCCTTGATCCATGAAAATGACTTCATCAGCGACATCGCGGGCAAAACTCATTTCATGGGTGACGACGATCATGGTCATTCCTTCTTGAGCAAGCTCCTTCATGACTTTTAACACTTCGCCCACAAGCTCTGGATCGAGTGCTGAAGTAGCTTCATCGAAGAGCATGACAGCAGGTTCCATAGCCAATGCTCGAGCAATCCCTACTCTTTGCTGCTGTCCTCCCGAAAGCTCGAAGGGATAGGCGTCTGCTTTATCGGCTAGCCCCACTTTAGCTAACAGATGGAGCGCTTTTTCCTTGGCTGTGGATTTATTCTCCTTCTTGACTGTAATCGGTCCTTCCATCACATTCTGCAAAGCGGTCATATGGGGGAATAGATTGTAGTTCTGAAAAACCATCCCTGTTTTTCTCCGCAAGGAAAGGGTTTGTTTGGACGTTAGAGGAGTGGAAAAATCAAGCTGCATATCGTCTATTTTAAGTTGTCCTGCTGAAGGAAGCTCTAATAAGTTGATGCATCTCAACAATGTCGTTTTTCCTGAGCCAGAAGGCCCTACGATGACAACAACCTTGCCTTTAGGAACCTCTAAGTCGATCCCTTTTAGAATTTCACGTTCTCCGAAGCTTTTTCGAATATTGTATAACGAGATCATCGTTCCTTTTCCTCCTTACTTCGCCACATAACGGTCTAATTTGGCTTCAATTCGATCCTGAATGATAGATAGAACAAAACAGATCATCCAATAAATCAGAGCTGCTTCTGTATAAATTAATAGGGGTTCATAGGTTGCCGCTGCAATTTCCTGAGCTTTTCTAAACATTTCAGGGACAAGAATCACGGCTGCCAGTGAAGTATCCTTGACTAAACTAATGAATGAGTTCGATAGTGGCGGTACAGAAACTCTAGCTGCTTGGGGAAGAATAATTCGTTTTAGCGCCTGAAACTTGGTCATGCCAATCGACGAAGCTGCTTCCCACTGTCCCTTAGGTATAGATAATATAGCGGCACGAACAATTTCAGATCCATAGGCTCCCACATTTAAGGAAAAACCAATCACGGCTGATGGAAAGGGATCGAGGACGATCCCCATACTGGGCAGTCCAAAAAAGATAATAAATAATTGCACTAGTAAAGGAGTGCCACGAATGATTGAAACATATGTGCGAGCAAGAATATGTAATATTTTCACCTTAGATATTCTGGCAAGTGCAGTAAGTACGGCAAGCAGAAGTCCAATAACAAAAGAGATGAGGGCTAAGCTAATTGAAAAGGTTAAGGCTCCTTTCAATAAAGGCAGAAAGGAGCTCTTAGCAATTTCTATTAACCTTTCGATTCTTTCAGGGTTTTCGAAGAGGTTACTTAGATACATCTGCACCAAACCATTTCTCAGAGATTTGTAAATAGGTTCCGTCTTCTTGCATTTCTTTTAACGCTTGATTTACCGCCTCAATTAACTCTTCGTTTCCTTTTCGAAACATAAATCCGTTATAAGCAGCGTTTGAGTGTCTAGCTACGATTTGAACGGGTGCGTCAGGACGTTGTTTCAGGAAGTCTAGAACAGATAATCCATCATTAATGGTCACATCAATACGTTTGGAGCTTAATAAATCCATGGCTTGATTAAAGCCCTCCACGCCTACAATTTCCGCTCCATGCTCTCTGGCGATATCGGTTAAGTTACTTGTTAGCGTTTGTCCTGCTTTCAGTCCAGTAATATCTTCAAAATCCTTAACAGAATCGTTATCCTGATGCACAACTAATACGGCTGCTGAAACAATATAAGGATCAGAAAAATCATATTTTTCCTTTCGATCTGGACGAATTCCTACCTGATTCGCAATCATATCAAATCGCCCAGCATCCAAGCCAGCGAACATCGCATCCCATTGTGTTTCCATAAATACAGGCTCTACCCCTAACCTTTTGGCTATTTCTGTTGCCACTTCAACATCGAAACCAGTTAGTGCTCCCGTTTCATCATGGAATGTAAATGGAGCGTAGGTTCCTTCTGTTCCAATTGGAAGTTTACCTTCAGCTTGAATTTTTTCTAATAATGTTTCTGAACCAGTTGTTTTATCAGACTCCTCAGTGGGAGCTGTACCACACGCAGCTAGCACCGTGATCAGAGTGAAAGTCATTAATAAAATAAGAATCGGACGTAAATAAGTGTTCATCATTCTTCCTCCATTCAAAATAAAAAGTTGTGATTTGAAAAACAAAAAATAAAAACTAACTAAATAGGTATGTTTTTATGGATTTCATGAAATTAGTTTAGCATGTTTCGTAATTTTGTCAATATCAAAGGATTACAGAGGATACTTAGGCAAACTTTAAGGATGGGTATTGAAATTCTCCATTTACCCTCTCTCAGCAAGAAGAAGCCCCATATATAGCAGTACAGCTCTTTTGTTTCAACTAGAAGATCAAGATATAATAGAAATGGAAAACATTTGGCAAAAAAGCATTTAAAAAAGAGAGAGGGGTAAGTGAATGTATAAGAAAGTAGTGGGGGTTTTAGTATTATTACTCTGTATAAGTTTCTTATTCACAGCATGTGGAGGAGTTGAAACAGGCTCTGATGAGGGAACTGAAAGCATTCCTACTGAAGGAAAAGGGGAGGAGCAGGCTGAACAAAATCAGGGAGAAACAGAAAGCGTGACATATCTGCTTGAAAATAACGTTTTTACTTTTGCTATGTCAGGAGAATATCATCCCTTTAATTATGTAGATGAGGCAAGTGGTGAATTAACAGGATTTGATGTAGAAATAGGGAAAGCGATTGCTGAATATCATGGCTGGGAAGCTAATCCGGTAGCCACTCCTTGGTCAGGTATCTTATCTGGACTAAGAAGCAGCCAATTTGATGCCATTATAGGATCTATGGGAATTACGATGGAAAGAGCGGAGCAAGTCGATTTTTCTCATCCTTATTACTTATCTGGAGCACAGCTGTTTGTCAAAAAAGGAAGCTCAATTGAAGGAGCAAAGGATCTTTCCGATGAGATTCGGATCGGAGTTGCCTTAGGAACCTCCTATGAGCCCGTGGCTAGAGAATATTCTAAGCAGGTGGCTACATATGAGAGTGATGTGACAGCACTTAGGGATTTAGCGACTTCGAATAATTTGGACGCTGTGATTACCGATCGACTCGTAGGACTTATTGCCATCGATGAAACAGGGTTTGAATTGGAGATGGCAGGGGACCTGATTTTTGAAGAAGAAGTTGCCATTCCTGTTCAAAAAGGAAATCAAGAACTTCTAGATAAAATCAATGAGGCTCTTGCAGCCATTCGTGAAAATGGAACATATGAAGAGATTAGTAAACGTTACTTTGGAGTTGATATTTTAGAGTAGTGCGCAGCGAGAGTTGCGCACCTTCTCTTTCTAAGGAGGGTGAACATGCGTGGCTGTTTTTCAATTACCCGCATTCTTTTATCATTTAGTGGATAAATATCCGTTTTTCTTAAAAGCAATGCTGCTTACCTTACAATTAACGGCGGCTTCTATTGTCATAGGAATGGGAATTGGCTTATTTTTTGCTTTGTTAAAGCTATCTTCCAATCGAATCCTACATTCCATTGCTAATATTTATATTACGGTGGTCCGAGCGACACCGCTTATTGTTCAAATATTTGTTTTGTATTTTGGATTTACCGAAATTATTTCCCTTACTCCTTTTTGGGCTGCTTCTTTAGCTCTAGCCTTTCATAATGGAGCCTATATTGCTGAAATCTTTCGAGGGGGAATTCAATCCATTGATCGAGGCCAAATGGAGGCAGCAAGATCATTAGGAATGACAAGTTCTTTGGCAATGCGCCGCATTATTTTACCTCAAGCCTTTAAGCGAACGATTCCGCCATTGGGTAATCAATTTATTATAGGTCTTAAAGATTCATCTTTAGCAGCTTTTATAGGAATGACAGAAATATTTAATCGTTCTAGGCAATTTGTTTCGGTCACTTATCTAGAATTGGAGTTTTATGTGATGGCAGCACTTTATTATCTTATTATTGTTTTAATCTTTACTTGGTTGGTGAATAAGCTAGAGTATCGCTTGAGTGTAAGTGAAAGGTAAGGAGGAAAAGCCTTGATCAGAGTTGAGAAACTAAATAAATCGTTTGGGGAGTTACACGTACTCAAAGACGTTGATTTACATGTGGAGGAAAGTGATGTTGTCTGTCTTATTGGAGCAAGTGGCTCAGGGAAAAGTACACTACTGAGATGTTTGAATTTTCTGGAATTCAAAGATTCAGGTAAGATTATCATTGAGGGCAAGGAAGTTGACCCGACACGGGATAACTTAAATTCGGTTCGCCAGCAGGTAGGAATGGTCTTTCAGCATTTTAATCTGTTCCCCCATAAATCAGTGCTTGAGAATATAATCGAAGCGCCTGTCATGGTTAAGGGTGTGAAGAAAGAGCAAGCCATCGAGGAAGCGAGAGAACTTCTGCAAAAAGTAGGCTTGCTTGAAAAAGAAAATGAATATCCTTCCCGTTTGTCAGGAGGACAGAAGCAGAGAGTAGCGATTGCTCGTTCCTTAGCAATGAAGCCTAAAATCATGCTTTTTGATGAACCCACTTCTGCTCTAGATCCAGAGTTAGTGGGTGAAGTGCTAGAAACGATGAAAGAATTGGCGCAGGAAGGGATGACGATGGTGGTGGTTACTCATGAAATGGGTTTTGCTCGCGAAGTAGCGGATTGGGTTTGCTTCTTACATGCAGGCAGAATCGAAGAGGTGGGGAAACCTGACCAAGTATTTGAGGACCCTAAGCAAGAGCGGACAAGGGAATTTCTGAGCAAAGTACTCTAAGGGGGAAGGAACACATGAATAGATGGGTCACAAATAAATATGTATGGTTAGGAGGGCTGCTCATAATTGGAATCATTCTCTTTGGGATCGGACTTCTTTTATTTGAAGGAGAAAATCCTATAGCTCTTGGTACGACCTTGTGGTACTTGAATAGTTCGGATCGAGAGGTTTTGTGGGTGGCTTCTGACTCAAGTCGATTTGTCACGTATTACGAAGGTAAGGAAAGATACATTTTAGATTATCTTCCGCGATTAGAGGGAGTTGGAAGAGGAGACTGGGAACTAGCGTATATGGAAGAGGGGAGCATGATTTTTCAGGATGGAACGGAAGGGGTTTCAAAGCAGGTAACTGTGCAATACACCCCATTAAGACAGAATCAGTATATCTTATTTACTTACGACGTTCAGGATAATGAATAATAGAAAAAGCCCTGTATTCAGCTAAACTCTGCTGAAACAGGGCTTTGGTGTTCAGATACATATGGGGTTTACCAGCTTCTTCTGCCAAAGATCAAATAGACACCAATCAAGATCGGAATAACTGGCCACCATTGAAAGAGAAAACTCATCCCTCCAAAAAGAAAATGGAAGGCAGGGAGTGCCAGAAGGATCGTTGCAGGAATCATAAAATGAATGATCCTTGTACGAAGAAAAGTAATCAGAAAGCCTACTCCGACAGCTCCAGGAAAGAGAGACCAATGATGGGACCAAAAAGAGAAATTGTATAAAGCAAAAAAGTGAAATCCTAGTGAAAAAACAATTCCTCCTGGAAGAATCAGTATTTTCTCCCATCCCATAAACGAAGCAAGGATGAAGGAGAGTCCTACAATGATTAAGATCAAAGGCCAACTGATTAATTCTTCAAATAAAGGAAGCTGTAGTTGCTTAAGTAAAAAATAAGCACCTAGTCCAATCAAAATAAATCCAGGAAGTAATCTTTGATTTATCACAGTCTATTTCTCCTTATGAGTAGAAATACCCCAATAAGAATAAGGATGGAGGGCCACATATAGTGTTGAATACTTCTAAAGATCGTTCGAAAATTGATTGAAATTCCAAATAATTTTTCTGCCAATAGAACAGCCCCAAAGAAAACGAGAATCAACCCAAAGATCAACGATGAATAGCCTCTTTTTGTAGGATCGGGAGGGAGCTCTGAATCGACCGTATAATAAGGTGAATGAGAGGTCTGAGTGCTATGGTAGGGTGAGTACTCTTTAGCTTCCTCATGATTGATGCTCTTTTCCGTATCCATCTGCTTCGATTGCTCCGACTGCGGATCAGCCATCGGTTTCTCTTTTGTACGGGCCTTAGGTTCTTCAGGAATAATTAACATAGCAATGATGTAAGCTATGATTCCAGTTCCACCAAAGAAAAAAGAAAGAACCCAGATTAAGCGAATAAGGACAGGATCAATGGCAAAATGGTCGGCGATCCCCGCACATACCCCATCAATGACCTTGTTGTTTCTTGATTTGTATAATCTTCGCATTTTTCTCCCCCCAAGTAAATTTTAGTTCAGATAAGATCATCCCTGCTAGAATCAGCAGGCATCCAATCACTCCAAGAGAGGATAACCAATTCTGATTCCAGAGCCCATCCGTCAGTCCGGCAAAAACAGGTTCCGTAGCAAAAATCAGGGCGACTCTTGTGGGTGTTGTATAGGTTTGTAGCTCGGTTTGTGCCACAAAGGCAAATACGGTGGCAGGTAAAGCACAGATTAGCAAAGCCCATAGGACCACATTTTCCAGTAAGATATCTGGACTATCTAAAACAATGCTCCATTCATTCTGAAAGGCGGCACCGATACAGCTTAGAAGAGCAACCGTTGAAATCTGTACAAAAGCAAGGATTAAAGCAGGAAACTGTGGTGCATATTTTCCGGTTAAGACAATTTGCAGAGCAAATGAAATGGCACAGAAAAAAACAAGCATATCTCCAAGGTTAACCCCTGAAACATCACCAGCCGTCAATAGGTACAAACCAGCGGTGGCAACAATAATGCCCAAGGCTGCGTTGATGGATATTTTTTGCTTCATTATAAGAAATGAAAACAGGGGGACAAGAACAACGGATAACCCTGTAATAAATCCTGCCTTAGAGGAGGATGTATACAGAAGTCCAGCCGTTTGAAATAAATATCCTGAAAAAAGCCACACGCCTAAAATGATTCCAGCAATCATCAGCTTCCAGTCTATCGCCATAAGCTGGCGACGATAAAAAATAAAAATCACGATGAATAAGCTAACAGATGCCAAGGTAAAACGAAGGGCATTGAAGAGAAATGGCGGTAAAAAGGCAATGGCATTCTCTACAAGGACAAATGTAGCTCCCCACACAAAAGCAACAAGTAATAAAATAAAGTCTGCTAGTAAAGGTCTGTTTTTCATAAAAATATCATAACATGGGAAAATGTAAATTTACAGATATTTCAACCCTTATTTCGATAAAAAGTCACATTTTTTTTCCTACCCACAAAAAAAATTTGATATAATAGTATGGATTAGGACTAGTCCATTCTTTTTCAGGAAAACCTTAATAATAAACAAAGAATTGGATTCGGCAATAGAAGGGGTGAAAGCAGATGCATATCATTTCATTAAGTCTCAACTATAAAAATACCCCCGTTCATTTACGTGAGCGCTTTTCATGGGCGAAAGAAGAACTGTCAGAGGCTTTGGTAGCTCTGCGTCATACCAAAAGTGTTCTTGAATGTGTGATATTATCGACTTGTAATCGTTCGGAGATCTATGCTGTAGTAGATCAATTGCATACAGGTCGCCACTTCATAAAAGGTTTTTTATCAGAATGGTTCGGTATTGAAAGAAAAGAATTTAATGAATACATTGATCTCAAGGAAGATGATAGAGCGATCCAATACTTGTTCGAAGTGGCGGTGGGGCTCGATTCCATGGTTTTAGGTGAAACTCAGATTCTAGGTCAGGTAAAGGATGCTTTTCATAGCGCTCAAGAAGCTGAAACCACCGGGACGATCTTTAATATGCTCTTTAAGCAAGTGATTACCCTAGCGAAAAAAGCACATGCAGAAACAGAAATCGGTCAGAATGCGGTATCTGTAAGCTATGCGGCGATTGAGTTAGGAAAGAAGATCTATGGAGATTTAACAGATAAATCCGTTCTTATCTTAGGTGCAGGAAAAATGAGCGAGCTGACTGTTAAGCATCTTCATTCCAATGGAGTAAAAGAGGTATTTGTGCTCAATCGGACTTTAGAGCGAGCGGAAGAATTAGCTTCTAAATTCAAAGGACAAGCCTGCGATTTTAGTCAATTAGAATCCTGTCTGCAAAAAGTTGATATCGTGATCAGTTCTACAGGCTCAAGAGAATTTGTTATTACAAAAGAAAAAATACAAAAAGTCATGAAATATCGTTTTGGTCATCCATTATTTTTAATTGACATCGCGGTTCCACGTGACCTTGATCCTGAAATTCATCAGGTAGATAATGTGTTCCTTTATGATATTGATGATCTCAATGGAATTGTTCAAGCGAATCTGGCAGAAAGACAGAAAGAAGCGACAAAAATTCGGTCTATGATTGAGGAAGAGATCGTCGAATTTAAGAAATGGATTACGACCTTAGGGGTTGTTCCTATTATTACCGCACTAAGGAAAAAGGCTTTGGATATTCAAGAGGAAACGATGCAAAGTATTCTAAATAAATGTCCAGATCTAGACGAAAGAGAAATAAAAGTGTTGAAGAAGCATACCAAAAGCATTGTCAACCAGCTTTTAAGAGATCCTATTTTACGAATCAAAGAAATGGCTGCTGAAGCCGATTCAAAGGAACAATTAGAAATATTTACCAAGATCTTTGCCTTGGAAGAGGAGCTTAAAGTCCAACAAGAAAAGGAATCAAACCTTAAACGACAAGAAACGGCCGTGAGTTTTAATAAGTCTATTCATGAAAGCAAGACCGGAAAAGAACTTCCGTTGCAGCTATAAAGGAGGTTCATAGCCGATGTTTGAACAGATTTGGTATTATGAGCTTTTGGTTGTCTTATATGCAAGCAGTGTTTTACTATACTTCTATGATTTTTTACAGAACAACCGGAAAGCAAATCAATTTGCTTTCTGGTTGCTTTCTATAGTTTGGGTTATTCAAACGGTCTACATAGGAATGAGTGCGATACAAAAAGGGATTCTACCACTATTTTCACAGTTTGATACTCTTTTTTTCTATGCTTGGCTTCTTATTACGCTTAGCCTCTTGATTAACTGGTTTTTTAGAATGGACCTTATTCTCTTTTTTACAAATGTGATTGGCTTTACTGTACTTTCCCTAAGCTTATTTGTAGCTGGTCGGGAAATCCCAGCTCAAATGGCGGAGCAGTTAAGCTCGGAATGGCTTTTAATACATATTTCAATGGCTTTCATCAGCTATGCAGCGTTTACGTTCTCTTTTATTTTTTCCAGCTTCTATTTAGTCCAGCATTCGATGTTGAAAAAAAAGAAATGGACCAAGCATGTCAGAAGGCTGCCCAGTCTGGTTCAATTAGACCTCTATACATTTCGTCTTAACTTAATAGGAGTGCCATTATTATTGCTAAGCTTAATTCTGGGGATTGTCTGGGGCTATTATACTTTGGATGCATCCTTTCTTTATGACCCTAAGGTGATCTTTTCGATTCTTGTTCTGCTTATGTATGGTGTGTATCTCTACCAACGAGTAGTGAAAGGCTGGTCAGGTCGCCGAATTGTAGAGTTAAATATTATCTGTTTTTTAGTGTTACTTATTAATTATTTACTTGCTAGTATTTTTTCTAAGTTTCATTTATGGATGTGAGCAAAAATGGATATAGCTGTATTCAGATGCACAGTACAAAGGACGTGATAGGATGACGAGAAAGATTATTGTTGGATCAAGAAAAAGCAAACTAGCCCTTACACAGACCAAATGGTTTATTCGTCAGTTGGAGGCATTGGATCTCCCCTATACTTTCGAAATCAAGGAGATTGTGACCAAGGGTGATCGCATTTTAGATGTGACTCTTTCTAAGGTAGGAGGAAAGGGGTTATTTGTAAAGGAAATTGAACAGGCACTGTTAGAGGGCGAGATTGATTTCGCTGTACATAGCATTAAAGATATGCCTGCTGTCCTTCCTGCTGGTCTTATGATCGGTTGTATCCCGAAACGAGTCGATCCACGTGACTGCTTACTTTCTAATGAAGGCCAAACTTTAGCAGATTTACCTGCTGGAGCGATCATCGGAACAAGTAGCTTGCGTCGATCCGCACAGCTTCTGAAACACAGACCTGATTTAGAATTAAAATGGATTCGAGGGAATATCGATACACGGATTCATAAACTTCGCGAGAAAGAATATGATGCGATAATTCTAGCCGCAGCAGGCTTAGAAAGAATGGGCTGGACTGAGGAAGTGGTGACGGAATACTTGTCTGTAGAAACATGTTTACCAGCGGTTGGACAAGGCGCGCTAGGGATTGAGTGCCGCACCTCTGATCAAGAGGTGATCCAATTGCTTCAACGTGTCCACGATACTGAATCAGGGATCATTGTTCAGGCGGAACGAGCTTTCTTACATACGATCGAAGGGGGATGTCAGGTTCCAGTTGCTGCTTATGGTGAACGGAAGGATGGCGTGATCCATCTAACTGGGCTTGTGGGCTCTCCCGATGGAAAGAAAATCATCCAAGAAACCTTAAAAGGTGAGGAGCCACAAGCGTTAGGTCAAGAGCTTGCTCTTTTGCTCAAGGAAAAAGGCGCGATGGAAATACTAGACAAAGTGAAGAGCGAGCTAGAAGCATGAGTGCGGAATTAGACCTTGCTCTCTATGGGAAGAGAATTGTGGTCACGCGTGCCGAAAGACAAGCGCAGGAGATGGGGGAGATGATCCGGCAAAAGGTGGAATCCCCTTTTTCTTTTCTGTAATTGAACCTCGGCTGACAGAGGACCTGGAGCCCATTCGGGGAGCCATTGCTCAGCTTGATCAGTATGACTGGATATTATTCACCAGTGTGAATGCGGTTCATTTCTTTGTCGATCAAGTGAAAAATGCCATTCATCCAGAGCAGAAGTTGAAGTGGCTAAGCGAAAAGAAGCTAGCTGCTATTGGTCCAAAAACAGAGAAAGCGCTGCATGCCTATGGACTCACCGCAGATGCAGTCCCTACCGTCTTTCATCAGGAGGCACTCATTGAGACATGTCAAGAGCAGCTTTCACCAGGGATGAGGGTCTTATACCCACGTGCTCAAATGGCTAGACGAAAATTAACTGCGGAGCTTCGTGAGCAGGGAATAACGGTCGATGACATCGTCTTATATACCTCTGTTGTTGTTGATCAGCAAAAAGAGGAGCTCCTTCATTTGCTTCAATCGGGAGAAATCGATGTGATCACCTTTACCAGTTCTTCTACGGTAAAACACTTTGTAGACCTATTTGAAATGACAGATTGGAGAAGGTATTTACATACATTGACGATTGCTAGTATTGGTCCAATTACGACCCAAACAGCGCAGGAAAGTGGCTTAGAGGTGCAAATTGAAGCCAAGGAATTTACTTCAGATAGCTTAATAGAAGAAATAGAAAGATATTATCAAGGAAAAACGAGGTGAGCGAAATGAGTTATTTTGAAAGACATCGCAGACTGAGAGGGAGCACGGGGATTCGAAGCATGGTGAGAGAAACGACCTTAGCGATTCAGGATCTTATCTATCCCCTATTTGTGGTTGAAGGAACAGGGGTGAAGGAAGAAATTCCTTCAATGCCAGGTGTGTATCATTTTTCCCTAGATCTATTACCTCAAGAAATAGAGGAGGTTCAAGCATTAGGAATTCCGGCAGTGATTCTTTTTGGTGTGCCGGAGCATAAGGATCATCATGGAAGCGAAGCCTATGCTCACAATGGAATTGTTCAAGAAGCAACGAAAGTAGTAAAGAATATGGCACCTGATTTAGTGGTCATTGCCGATACCTGTCTATGTCAATATACCGATCATGGGCACTGCGGAGTGGTAGAAAAGGGGAAGATTGTGAACGATCCTTCTCTTGAATTACTCGTCAAAACAGCCGTTTCTCAAGCTCAAGCAGGAGCGGATATCATTGCCCCCTCCAACATGCTAGACGGGTTTGTTTATGCCATTCGTGAAGGGCTGGATGAGGCAGGTTATGAGGATATCCCCATTATGTCCTACGCTGTCAAATATGCTTCTTCCTTCTATGGACCGTTTCGTGATGCCGCTCATTCAACACCTCAATTTGGTGACCGTCGAACCTATCAAATGGACCCAGCTAATCGTCGTGAAGCTCTACGTGAAGCTCAAGCAGACGTTGAGCAAGGAGCGGACATCCTGATGGTTAAGCCGGCGATGGCTTATATGGATATCATTAGAGAAGTAAAAGACAACTTTCCATATCCGGTAGCTGCTTATAATGTCAGCGGGGAATACTCCATGGTTAAAGCGGCAGCAGAAAAGGGTTGGATAGATGAGCAGAAAATTGTCCTAGAATTACTTACAGGCTTGAAGCGTGCGGGAGCAGATATGATATTAACCTATCATGCAAAGGATGTAGCCAGATGGTTAGGAGGGAAGGCGAATGAGTAAATACAATCGTTCCATTCAAGCGTTTGATGAAGCGAAGCAGTACATTCCCGGAGGAGTGAACAGCCCTGTTCGTGCTTTTAAATCCGTGGGGATGAATCCGATTTATTTTGAACGGGGAGAAGGCTCTAAGGTCTATGATCTTGATGGGAACTCTTATATTGACTATGTTGGTTCATGGGGACCTCTTATTGCGGGACACGCGCATCCTCAAGTGGTGGAAGCGCTGAAAAAAGTAGCAGAAAAAGGGACTAGCTTTGGTGCTCCAACCGAAATCGAAACCGAGATGGCTCAGCTTGTTGTAGAGCGTGTTCCTTCTGTAGAGATTGTGCGTATGGTGAACTCTGGAACGGAAGCCACAATGAGTGCTTTACGCTTGGCTCGTGGATTTACCAAAAGAGATAAGATCTTAAAATTTGAAGGAAGCTATCATGGGCATGCAGATTCCTTGTTGATTAAGGCGGGTTCAGGAGTTGCTACTCTAGGATTGCCTGATTCCCCAGGAGTCCCTGAAGCAACAGCCACTCATACGATTACCGTGCCGTATAACGACCTGGAAAGTGTAAAGCTTGCTTTTGAACGTTTTGATCAAGAGATCGCGGCGGTCATTCTAGAGCCAATCGCCGGAAACATGGGTGTGGTTCCTCCCCTCCCAGGATTCTTAACGGGTCTGAGAGAGCTCACTGAAAAAAATGGAGCGCTGTTGATTTTTGATGAAGTGATGACAGGATTTCGTGTAGATTATCACTGTGCGCAAGGTCTATTTGGAATTACTCCTGACCTCACTTGCTTAGGGAAAGTGATCGGTGGAGGGCTTCCAGTTGGAGCCTATGGCGGAAGAAAAGAAATCATGGAGCAGATGGCTCCTATTGGACCTATTTATCAAGCTGGAACGCTGTCTGGGAATCCCCTAGCTATGACGGCTGGGTATGAAACATTAAAGTTGATGACTAAAGAGCAGTATGCAGAATTAGAAAAGAAGGGAGCTTACTTAGAAGCTGGGATTCGCCAAAATGCTGAAAAGCATCAGATTCCTTATTGCATCAATCGAGTAGGCTCCATGGTCGGTTTCTTCTTTAACGAGGGAGCTGTCCAAAACTTTGAGCAGGCAAGAAAATCAGATTTAGCCCGCTTCGCTCGTTATTTTCAACTGATGGCTGAAGAAGGAGTCTATATTCCTCCTTCCCAATTTGAAGGAATGTTTCTATCCATTGCTCATACACAGGAGGATTTAGATCGGACCATTGAAGCAAATGAGAAAGCATTAGCCATCTTGGCGAAAGAATAACGAGGAAGTATAGACATAAAATATGGCTTCAAGAATAGAATGAGTACAGCACAGGCCTTCACCAGCAATAGTATTGGTGAAGGTCATTTTTTATTTGGAATTTAGGGAATTAAGAAATAGCTCTTCAAACAGAAGAAGCTTTCAAAAATACAACTCCTGAAATGACTGAATTACTAAATCAAATGGCAAAATCTTTAGAAGTAAGCACAAAAGAATATTTCACACATCCATCAACATTAAAGAACTATAAAGAACAGCTTATGGTTCAAAAAGCTGTAGAAAAATTGTATGAAAATGGTATAGTAGATCATGAAAAATACACCTTAGATTTGTTCATTAAAGATTTAAAAAAAGATAAACAAGACAAAATGATCGTTGACTTAGAAAAAGACTTAGAAAAAAAGTCTAATAAGGAATGATCAGATGTATTACAAATAAAAGGTGGAGTGAATCTAGTGAATAAACATAAAAAACTTAGTTTCGTTGTCCTTCTATTGATAGGACTAGTGGGATGTATTTTCTATCTCGAAGCAAATAAATATAGAAGCGAACTAACAGTGAGTCAATGGCAAGAAAAAGAAGGCATTCATTTAACTCCTACTAACTACTTCAAGGGTGAATTTCCCTTAGAAGTAGATCGAGAAGTAGCGAAAAGTATCAGAGAACCGTTTGTTTCATTAGAACAGAAGAACAAAGATTTCTTAGACACTGTAGGCTATGAAGGCTTAGACCGGTATCAATTAGCGCGACAAATCGGTACTTACTACCCTGTTAATGAAGTCTTCCCGATAACAATGGAGTCCTTTTTTCAAGATGGACTTTCCTATTTTTTTGAATATCCAGAAGATGAAGATCTACGTCAACAGCGAGTGGATCTGACGATCAATGGATTTTGGATGCTAGAAAGTGAGCTTTTCTTAGATGTTTCAGTAGGGGATCTATTCTCACAGTATGAAACTAAAAAACTAGAAGAGAAATATATTCTTCCGTATTTGCCGATTGATTATGCGATTAGAAGCGTAGATGCAGTAGAAGGCATTAACACTGTCATTTTTGAGCATGAGTCGTGGCTAGTAGAAGAAGAAGATGGCTGGAAGATGGTGTTAAATATCAAGATAGAGTCTTTTCCTCTCAAGCGACGGTACTTGAATATAGAGCCAAAGCGCTATGAGCTTGACTTGGATGTCATTCCTTCAGTAGCAATCTCTAGAAAAGAGAGCCTGCCGATCAGCCATCATTTTGAATTGAAGCCAGTGTATCCTGGTAGGAAGTATGAGATGGGTCAGAAAATACGCCTATCACCAGATCATGAACTTGAGTTCGTCAGAATGGTGAATTATTATGATCACGCTGTTTGGGAAGTTATTGTTCATTCATCAACGGATGTGGATGTACTTAATGATTTTCGGATTCGCTGGCAGGTTCCAGTGGAGGGGAGTGTCACACCAGAGGCAGGTTATTTTTATCAGGAAATGGTTCACCTAGAAGAGCGAGGACATTTTTTACTATTTACCGACCGAATGGAGGACGTTGATCAACAACAAATCTCTCTACAAGTGTTCGATATGACGCTAATTCAAAGCAACAATATTACCATTGATCTTGAACATTTTTCGCCTGGGGATAAGCTGTTTTCTTATTTAGGCTGGACGTTTAAGCTGAAAAAATATGATGAACCCTTCCTAGAACCTCCCACTATCACTCTGGAGTTGGTTCCCTCTACTATCGAAGCTCCTTTTGCGCAGAAAGAAAAGAGAGAAGATAGCTACGAGTTAACAAACGGTTACTTTACACTCACAGGAATTCCCGCTGATGCAGAGCAACCAGAGGTGATCCTGAGAAGTATTGCTCCTTTTCTCGGTAAAGCTAGTGGTAGAAGTGATGTAGCCATCCAATTTGCACAGCCATATCGTACTCGCTCGTATTCTTTACCGGGTTCTGAGAAGGAAAGGCTAGATATACACTTGAGTAGTCAGTCAATATTGTATCACTACAAGTTAATGCTTCCTGAATTTATGTTGAGTTATCAAGGAACAGAAGAACATACATTAAATCTCCATTCAACGGATCGTTATTATGAAGCGAAATAGGGAAAAAATTTAATAATCATAAATAAATCAGGACTTCCATATATATTACCGTAAAGGTCTATTTTGGGAGGGGGAGCAGAATGTCTAACGAGCAATATTCGCCAATTAGATTTAAACTGGAAGAATCCGTATGGTTAGATCATCATGCAAGAGGTGCCGAAATCATTAGCTTAGAGCTTGAGCCGGACATTGAAGTGATGGAGGATGAAAACTATACAACGATTACAGGAAGCCTTGTGTTGAAGGGGCGCTTTGATGTGATAGAAGAAGAAGGGGATCATTCCCTAGATTTAGAATCTAGCTCTCTGGCAGAGCAGCTTCAATTTCAGCCTCTTCGAGTGGAGCAGCAAGAGGTGTTCGAAGAGAGTCACAGAGGTAAGATTTCACGAACATTTCCTGTGGATGTGACTGTACCAGTGAATCGAGTCAGTGACATCGATGAGGTCTATGTGAAAGTGGATCAGTTTGATTATAACGTGATTGATGGTCATCTCCTGCAAATCAAAGCGGATGTAGAGATTACAGGAATTTTAAGCGAAGCCATGGTTAGAGTAGAAGAGGAGCAAGAAGAAAGGTCTACTCTTCATGAAATAGCACCAGCTCCATTGCTACCAAGCTTTGATGTAGCCGCTTCGAGAGATGAGAACGCTGAGTATGACCCTAAAGAGGAAGTTGAACAGAATGAAGAACCTAGGGAGGCTCAGCAAGAGGCTCAGAGCGAAGAGAGAGAAGAAAACAAGGTAGACCTAAGAGCGGAGCTTCTAGGAGAGAAGCAAAGCGCTTCAGAGCCAGAATCAGCGCGCGACGAATCGAGTAAGGAGACGAGGGGGAACACGGAAATCTCTGAACAAGAAAAGGCGGCTAGAGGGGATTCAACCGAGGAAAAAGTCGAAGAGCTAGAAGCAAGGGAACATCATGAGGAAGAAGAAAGAGAGGCGGAGGAAGAAAAGGTCGTTCCTTTATTCAATCAAGAGATTAGAACAGTCTTTCATAGTAAGCCTTCAACGGAAGAAAGGGAAGAGAGTGAACAAGAGCCTGACAACGATCAGCCGAGGGAAGAGGAACCCAAAAAATCAAGTTCATTAACGACAAGTTTCTTAACTCAGCTCATGTCTTCACGCGAAACGGAAGAGCAAGAACAGTTTACAAGACTTAAGATGTGTATTATTCAGCGGAATGAATCGCTTGAATCGATTGCTGAGCGCTATTCCATACCTGTAAAAGACATCATGCGTGTCAATCAATTAAGCTCTGAGCAAATTGATGAAGGGCAGATTCTCTATATCCCAAAATCCTAATTCAAAGGGGGGGAAATCTTGAACCTTTCAACTCTATTACAAACGATAACGAAGGAATATCACTTTCATGTCTACCATACAACTCCTCTTGAGCATGGCTTTCGCTTAGAAACTAATGTAGGTTCTAAATATGCTTTCATTTGGAATCAGAAAGAGCAACTTCAACGCTCCTTTTATTGGAGAGAAGAGGTAGCAAAAAAAGGATTTCGTCAGATCGATCGATTCATTCGTACTAGAGATGGAGCCCCCTTTGTACAAATCAATAAGGAATACCTAGTTATTCAGGATGCTTTTGATGGAGAACAAATGGCATATGGATCAGCTGAAGTATGGGAACGAGTGGGGCAAATTTGCGGCATGATTTATATAGCATGTGTGGAGAGTTCCTCTACTTTTCAGGATCAGCAACAAAACCTACCGACTGATCGTGATCAGCCTTTTCCTCTGAGTCTTGTGAATCTTGAAGATCTTACTTTAATGAAAAGAAAGCTATTGGCTCAGGATAATATGTTTACTCACTTGGTCCATTTACATTGGAAGGAGCTAGAGAAAAGATGGAAGCATGCGCAAGCCATAGAAAGAGCCAGTCATGCCAAAAATTCTTTTCTTTTATTCTATCCTACATTGCACCTTGAGCAGTGGGTGATGCTAGAAAGAGGATTAGCTTTGCAATCAAAAAATCGTTCCTTGCTTCAAGGGCTGCAAGGAATTTCAGAGTTTATGCAGGAGGCTTTTCTTCAAGAGGAGGTAGGTTTAGAGCAGGTTGAAGCCTTCCTAACAGGATTTGAATCAACAAGCCAAGCGAGCTTAGAGGAACATTATTTGATCATGGCTCATATGATTTATCCGCGTACCTTTATGCGAATTCTAGGAGCCTACCTCTCGGGAATGGGAACGATTGAAGAGAGTGTAGAAAAGTGGATGGATGAGTGCGAGAAACAGGAGAAATTAGATCAACTCTATGTCTGGTTTGCAGAACGAATTGATCGACTGAGAGAGGAAACGGTATCGCTATGAAAGTACTTCACATGCTTTCGACCAAGCAGAAAGAGGAATGGGTACTTAATGAATATGATTTCTATCCAGAAAAGATAGAAACCCTCGGTTCAGTGAAAAAAGTGACTTGTAACCAAGGGATTTTTGCCTTGAAAAAAGCGAAGGTAAGTCTGGGCCACTTCTCCTTTATTGTTCAGTGTCTTCATCGATTAACGGAGCAACATTATCCATATATTCTGCCTTTATGCCGGAATAAATACGGAGATTATTTTGTACCTATTGAAGGAGATGCTTACTATGTTACTCCATGGATGGAGGATAAGGTAGAAGAAAAATACCTTCCTCAGTGGGAGAAAATATTGATTGAAGCCATGGGACAGCTCCATAAGAAAAGCTTAGGGGTTGAAACGAATGGGAATTCTGCTTTCTCGCTTACCCCTCCGCTTTTATTAAGGCGCTGGAAACAACGAGTGGATGACATGGAGGACTTGCGAAACTTTGCCAAGAGTCGAGATATCATGTCACCGCTTGAAATGACCTATGTGAAGCATTTTGAATGGTTGAAGGAAATGGCTACAAGAGCCATTCGGTTTTTAGAGGAATGGGATGAAAAGGTACCTGAGGGAGAAAGAAGAACGGTTTTATGTCATGGAGCTTTCACCGAAAGAATATTATTCATACAGTAGATCAAGTCTATATCCATCACTTTGAACAAGCTACTTTGGATTCTCCTGCAAGAGATATCGCTCTTTTTTATAGAAGGCATGGAGATAAGTTGTTGGAGAATGAAAAAGTAGCTTATGAATGGCTTGAAGCGTATGAACAGGAAAACCCTCTTCTGTCCTCGGAGAAGCTTCTTCTCTCGATCTATCTTCTCTTTCCCGAGGGAGTGTTTAAAGAAATAGAAATCTATTATCAAGGGAAGAGAGACTGGTCTCCGCTTAAAAAGGTGCGTTTCTTTGAGCGTCAGATTCAACTTATGCATTTCTTCCGTAAATTTGTGAAGCAAATGATCGAAGCGAAAAGCTGATCATCCGAAGTGCCTGGAGAATTTTCTCTAGGCACTTTTTTTCAACTCTAAGAGGATAAAAAAACGACAGAATGGCTTCTGTCGTCAAGAGATAGAACATCTACATCCAATCAAGCAGAAAAATAACAATGACCAGAAAGATGAGAACTAGGAGAAATACATCGAAGGGGGTAGGGAAGAAAATGGTGCGCACTAATTGAAAGATGGCGAGCGGGATAAAAATCTGCCGTGCTCCTTCTTTCGCCCTATAGCCCCAATATCGACATTGATACTTCAACTGATCCATTTTCATTTTCAATCTGTATCTATTAAATAGGGGTCCTCTCATTTTCATCACCTTGGCTACACATTCTGATGTAATAGTTTATGAACAAAGGAGCAAAAGGGTGTCTATTTATCTCGTTCTAACCGTCGGTAAGACTTCCTCTTCTACTTTATCTCGTGTTGGGCTTGACGAAGCCACCTTGCTGTATGGTAGAATAATAAGTACAATCTTGGTCAAAAATAATGATAGTACATAAGCTTGACAGACAACGATAGGGAAGAGTAAGTAGTGGATCATTTGCAGAGAGGAAAATGCTTGGCTGAAACATTTTCCGTGAAGAAGCTATTGAAGGTCACCCTGGAGTCATTTTCCTGAAAGCATGTGATGAAGTAAGAAACTAGATCTGTTCTAAGGAAAATCGGTAGATCCGTTATCTCTATAAGAGTGTACTTTGAACTGGCTCTTTTTAGAACCAGAGAAAAGTAAACAAAGGTGGTACCGCGAATCCTGTTCGTCCTTTAGTGATGGAGAGGTTTTTTATTTTTTCTGAAATACGAACAGGTTACCCCTAACAACAGATCAAAAAGCTGAAAAGAATGAAGGAGTGAGATCATTGACACAACAATCAGAAGTAACTATGCCTACAAAGTATGAACCTCAAACAGCAGAAGCAAAATGGTATAAACATTGGGTCGAAGGAGGTTTTTTCAAACCAAGTGATGATAAGAATAAGAAGCCTTACACCATCGTCATTCCTCCCCCGAATGTGACAGGTCGTCTCCATTTAGGGCATGCTTGGGATGGCACTCTACAAGATATTATTATCCGTATGAAAAGAATGCAGGGCTATGCAGCTCTATGGTTACCGGGAATGGACCATGCAGGGATTGCTACTCAAGCAAGGGTTGAGGCAAAGCTTCGAGAAGAAGGAAAGAGTCGTTATGACCTAGGGCGAGAAAAATTTGTTGATCAGGTCTGGGAATGGAAAGAGGAATATGCCAGTGTTATTCGTGAACAGTGGTCGAAGCTGGGACTTTCTGTAGATTATTCTCGCGAGCGCTTTACTCTTGATGAAGGGCTTTCCAAAGCAGTCAAAGAAGTATTTATTCAGCTCTACGAAAAAGGACTGATATATAGAGGGAAGTATATTATCAATTGG
Source organism: Caldalkalibacillus mannanilyticus JCM 10596 (assembly GCF_000615945.1). Lineage (GTDB taxonomy): Bacteria > Bacillota > Bacilli > Caldalkalibacillales > JCM-10596 > Bacillus_AT > Bacillus_AT mannanilyticus. The sequence continues at coordinate 44,045 of NZ_BAMO01000021.1, read as the reverse complement.
GACCCTCAGACTAAAACAGCACTTTCTGATATCGAAGTAGAATACAAGGAAGTGAAGGGGGCATTTTACCATTTAAAATATCCTCTAGCCGATGGCACAGGCTATATTGAAGTAGCTACAACACGTCCTGAAACCATGCTGGGAGATACAGCCGTGGCTGTCCATCCAGAGGATGAGCGATATAAGCACCTCATCGGTAAGAAAGTGATCCTGCCTGTTGTGGGACGTGAAATTGAAATTATTGCCGATGATTATGTTGATCGAGAATTTGGAAGTGGAGCCGTGAAGATTACTCCTGCTCATGACCCGAATGATTTTGAGATTGGCAATAGACATCAGCTAGAGCAAATCCTTGTCATGGATGAAGGCGGAGTCATGAATCACAATGCAGGTCCATATCAAGGCTTAGACCGCTTTGAGTGCCGTAAGAAGCTGGTGAAGGATTTACAAGAACAAGAGATTCTTTTCAAGATTGAGGAACATATTCATAGTGTCGGTCATAGCGAACGAAGCGGTGCTGTTGTTGAACCCTACTTATCTACACAATGGTTTGTCAAAATGAAGCCTCTTGCTGAAAAAGCAATTGAGCTACAGCAAAAAGAAACGGACAAAGTTCAATTCGTCCCTGATCGCTTCGAAAAAATCTACTTGCACTGGATTGAAAATGTTCGTGATTGGTGTATTTCACGCCAGCTATGGTGGGGTCATCGTATTCCTGCTTGGTATACCGAAAATGGAGAGGTTATTGTCGCACGAAACGAAGAAGAGGCTCTAAAACAAGCTCAAGAAAAATATCAGACGACGCAAATTACTCAGGATCATGATGTACTTGATACATGGTTTAGTTCAGGATTATGGCCGTTTTCAACGATGGGCTGGCCTGATCAGACGGAGGATTATAAGCGCTTCTACCCTACGGATTGCTTAGTAACAGGCTATGACATTATCTATTTCTGGGTAGCTAGAATGATATTCACAGCCCTTGAGTTTACTGATCAAAGACCTTTCAAAGATGTGTTGATTCATGGACTCATCCGAGATGCAGAAGGACGCAAAATGTCCAAATCGCTAGGTAATGGTGTCGATCCTATGGATGTAATTGAGCAGTATGGAGCAGATGCTCTTCGATTTATGCTCTCAACAGGAAGTTCACCAGGACATGATTTACGCTTCCATTGGGAGAAAGTAGAGCAAGCAAGAAACTTTGCGAATAAGATCTGGAATGCTTCTCGTTTTGCTTTGATGAATCTACAGGGCTTTACGGCAGAGGATATTGATCTAAGCGGAGATTTAAGTACAGCGAATAAGTGGATTTTACACCGCTTGAATCAAACCGTTCAAGATGTAACAAGGCTTTCTGAAACCTATGAATTTGGTGAAGTGGGTAGAATTTTATACAACTTTATTTGGGATGACCTGTGTGATTGGTACATTGAAATGGCGAAGATTCCACTCTATGGTGAAGACCAGCAGTTGAAAAAAGAAACTCAGTCAGTACTATGCTACACATTAGATCAAACCCTTCGTCTGCTCCATCCATTCATGCCGTTCTTAACAGAGGAAATCTGGCAGCACCTACCGCACGAGGGAGAGAGTATTACTGTTTCAGCTTGGCCAGAAGCCCAATCTAAATTCCAACATCCTGAAGCAGAGAAAGAAATGCAGCTTGTGATGGATGTGATTCGCTCCGTTCGTAATATTCGTGCAGAGGTCAATGTTCCATTAGGAAAACCTATTGAGCTAATGATCAAAGCGAAATCACCAGAGAGCTTAACGTATCTTGAGCGTAGCCAAAGCGTGATCAGCCGCTTAACGAACCCTGAAAAGCTTGAGATTTCCCTTGACTTAGCGGTTCCAGAGAAAGCCATGTCTGCTGTTCTTAGCGGGGCAGAAATTTACCTCCCTCTAGCAGGATTGATCGATATTTCTCAAGAAATTACAAGACTAGAGAAGGAATTAGCGAAGCTGGATTCTGAAGTAGAACGAGTAGAGAAGAAGCTGGCTAATCAAGGCTTTGTGGCGAAAGCCCCTGCTCATGTGATTGAAGAAGAAAAAGCTAAGCAAAAGGATTATATGGAGAAACGTGAACAAGTGAAAGCACGAATCAAGGAATTAAAAGCAGAGTAAATAATGGATGAGCAATGAATGAACCAACTATAGGCGAGCCGAATGCGGTTCGCCTTCTCTATGTATAGAAAAATAGGTAAGGGATGTGAATAAAGATGAATCAGACAGAATGGAAATCAGTTGATGAGGCGATTGAATGGATTCATAGCTTCCTCACTCTAGGAATCAAGCCAGGATTAAAACGGATGGAATGGATGTTAGAACGCTGCGGTCATCCTGAACGAAGGGTGAAGTTCATCCATGTCGGAGGAACCAATGGGAAGGGTTCTACAGTAAGCTATATGCGTCATGTATTGCAGGAGGCTGGATATGAAGTTGGTTCTTTTACTTCTCCCTATATCGAGCGCTTTCAAAATCGTATCCAAATCAATGGCCAGGATATAGCGGATCATGATCTCCTTTCTCTAGCTCAAAAAGTAAAGCCCTTAGCAGAGGAGTTAGCTGAAACAGAGCTGGGAGCTCCAACGGAATTTGAAATTGTGACGATGATTGCCATTCTCTATTATGCAACGGTGGCTTATCCAGATTACGTACTTTGGGAGGTAGGCTTGGGAGGAAGATTAGACTCTACAAATGTGGTCGTGCCTATATTGTCCATTATCACCAATGTTGGTTTTGACCATATACATATATTAGGCGATCGGATTGAGGAGATCGCATTTGAAAAAGCAGGAATCATCAAAGCAGGTATCCCCGTTGTGACGGGTGTAACCGATGATCAGGCTCTGCCAGTGATCGCTGAAAAAGCCAAAGAAATGAAAGCGACACTCTACACACTAAATTCAGGTTTTCATTATCAGTTAGAGAGTTTTACAGAAGAGCTCCAAACCTTTTCTTTTCAGTCGATGTTTCAGCAGTATGATCACCTTCTGCTTAGCATGAAAGGACCACACCAAGTTCATAATGCTTCCCTTGCCATCATGGCATTAGAGGTGCTCAAACAGTATTATGCTATCATTTGGGATGAAGAGCATTTGAGAGCGGGCTTGCAAAAAACAGAATGGATGGGGAGGCTGGAGAAAATTAATGAACAGCCTTTAACCTATCTTGATGGTGCTCATAATCCTGAAGGAATGGAAGCCCTTAGCCAAACCATTCAGATGTACTATTCAGATCGACCGATTACGGTAATATTTTCTGCTATGAAAGATAAAGAAATGAAAGGAATGTTGAAAAAATAGAGGGATTGGTCGACCGCTTGATCTTAACACAGTTTTCATTTCCAAGAGTTGCTTCGGTGGCAGAGTTAATGCAGCAAATAGAAACAATAGATGCAACGATAGAGATACAGGGAGAAGAGGATTGGAAGAAAGCGTACCAGAAGGTGGTACAAGAAGCCACTCCTAATGAAGTGATCTTCATAACAGGATCGCTCTATTTCATCTCAGAAGTACGTCAATACTTAAAAAACAACTAAAGGTGGGTGAACCCTTTGAGTCGACTTGAACATGTCCACTTTATTGGTATAGGTGGTTCAGGAATGAGTGCTATTGCAAAAGTGATGGTAGAGATGGGATACCGGGTATCGGGTTCAGATATCCAAGAACATGAAATCACAAAACAATTGCAGACTCAAGGGGTGAAATTCTATTCATCACACCAAGCGGAGAATGTGCAAGGAGCCGATATAGTTGTCTATTCCTCTGGTATTCCTGAGGATAACGTAGAGTTGATCTCTGCGAACCAAAAGGAGATTCCGCTTCTCCATCGCTCAGAAGCATTAGCTCAACTGCTCAATCAGAAGGAAGGCATTGCAGTAACAGGAGCTCATGGCAAAACAACAACTTCGTCTATGATCTCTTTAATGTTGTCACGAGCGGGGCTAGATCCGACCTTTGTGATAGGTGGAGAGATTCTAGATTTTGGCTATAACGCCAAAGCGGGAGCTAGCGAATATGTTATTGCTGAAGCAGATGAAAGCGATGGCTCTTTTCTGCAATACTTCCCCAAGCACGCCATTATCACCAATATAGAAGCCGATCATCTTGAAAACTATAAAGGAGATTTTGAAAATTTAAAGGAAGCCTACCTCCAGTTTGTTCATCAGATTAAGCCTCAGGGTACTTTAATTTATTGTCAGGACGATCCTATTAACCAAGAGCTGATAAGCAGAAAGGAAATACAGGAAATCCTGCTGGAAAGAAAGATAGAAATCCTTTCTTATGCAATTGATTCTGAAAATTCTAACATAAGAGCGAAAAATCTCTTGCTCAGCAACCGTTCGGTACAATGCCAAGTTTGGGATAGAGAACAGTTGCTTGGGGAACTATGCTTGAATGTTCCGGGAAAACATAATCTATTAAATGCCCTTGCCTCGATTTGTTTAGGTCTTAAACTACATGTCCCTTTTCATCTGATGCAGGAAGCCCTGAAAGGATTTGTTGGAGCCAAACGTAGATTTCAAGTAGTCAGTGAAGCAAGGGATATCCTCATCGTCGACGATTATGCCCATCACCCAACAGAGATTATGGCAACGATCGAAGCTGCCAAATCAACAGGTAGAAAAATGTATGTTGTTTTTCAGCCCCAAAGATACACTAGGACTTATTTCCTGTTAGAAGCTTTTAGCCATGCTTTTGCCGAAGCAGATCAAGTGATTATTGCTAATATCTACTCTCCAGCGGGAGAAGTACCGATCAAGGGGGTAAGCGGATCTGAATTAGCTTGTAAAATTGAAAAAAATAGTAATAAAAACACCATTTTTGTCCCAAATTATAAAGAGATTGTAGACTATCTAATCCAATCAACCTGTCCAGGTGACCTAATCTTAACCATGGGTGCAGGTGATATTTGGAAGGTAGCCTATCAATTAAAAGAGTATTACCATAATATTGAATAGTACAGAAGTTGATGGTAAAATAGTCACATGCATACCTCTTTATAGGTATTTATTATTAGGTAATATTCATTATAAAAAAATGGTATGAGGGGATGAAAAAATGGAAAAGTGGCATAAAATATGGATCTGCTCTATTTTCATTTTTTCATTTTCCATACTGGGATATTTTTTCATAACAGCGGATTTTACTCATCTCACCGTTTCCAACTATATAGGTATCTTCTTTTTTGTTCTTCTTCTTTTTTTAGTCGTGAGTTTTCCAGTAATGATTAATAATACCCATATTGTGATTATTCAACCGATCTTGCTTGCTGTTTTTTTACAGTATGGGTTACTTGTTGAAATTGTCGTTTCACAGGTAACGATCCTCTTTTTTTTGGTGAAGGCGGGGTTTCGCCAGTGGGAACGATACTTATTGAATTTGATGATGTTTCTCGTTACCTCTGTCGGTGCAGCTATGGTTTTTTTTCTTTTAGGGGGGCATACCAATCCGCATATCGATTCAATTGGAAATGTACAAGTCCTTCCGATCATTGCCTATGTGGGAGTATGTATAGCCATTAACCATGTGATCTTATTCTTTATGTTAAACAAACTATATAAGGAACACAGCTCTTTTTTATCTAAGGACTTAATGTGGGAGATTTTTATTAATCTCTTACTTACCCCAATCGGAGTCCTTATCTATGTTCTCTATGGTCATTTTCATATTCAGGCGATTTTTTATGCATGATTCCAGTCGTTGCGTTTTCTCTTATTTTTCGCTTTTATACACGGTTAGATCATCTGAACAAGCGATTACAGCAAATTAATGTTTCGGGAAATATCATTGGGCGTCAGCTTGAAGAGCATAAAGTCATTATGGAAGCAACGAATGCGATTTCTTCCCTTGTATCCTATGACTATTGCTCCATCTTTAAGATCAATGAGCCAACAGGAAAGCTGAAGGTGATTTATCACTATGGCTATGATCTAACTGAGAAAGAAAGAATGGAATTTCTAGGAAGAGAATTTAACTTAGGGGAAGGGCTTTCTGGAAAAGTAGCATTAGAAGGGAAATATAAGATTATTGGAGATTATCATAAGCAAGAACATATCTTACCTAATGAACCGAAGGGGATTACACGTCTTCAATCGATCTTGTCTGTCCCGTTGATTCGAAATCATAAAGTCATTGGAGTCTTGACAGTAGGGCATCGGGAGCGAGATAAATATTCTAATGAAGATGCGACTTTAATCGAAATTATTGCTAATCAGACGGCAATCGCCATAAAAAATGCTGAGAAATACCAACGAGCCAAGCGGCAGAGCGAGATCGATGAGTTAACGGGGCTATTTAACTACCGTCATTTTGAACACGAGCTATTTTCTTGGTTCAAGGAAGCTCAGGAGAAAAATGAACCGCTATCCCTGATTATCATGGATATTGATCATTTTAAAAAAATCAATGATACCTATGGGCATTTAGCTGGTAATCGGGTTCTTCATCATTTATCTACTTTGTTAATCAAAAAAATGCAAAGAAAGGGGCTCATCTCGCGCTATGGAGGAGAAGAGTTTACTATTCTCTTACCGAATACCACAGAAAAAGAAGCCTTTTTATTAGCAGAAGAGATAAGACAGGAAGTGGAATCACAATCCATTTTAATTCCTACAGATTTAACAAAAGTACAGGAGCACTTAGAAGAGATTCCGATCCAAGTGACCGTGAGTATGGGATTAGCTTGCTATCCCAAACATGCAGACGATTCGCTGAGCCTGATTCGCCATGCCGATCGAGCAATGTATATTGGAGCGAAGAGAAAGGGTAGAAATAAAGTTGCCGTCTATAGTGCAGTATAAAAGGAAAAAGCGCTTGTAGTGAGAGAAATCTTCACATACAAGCGCTTTATTTTACTCTATTCTAGTATTCACTCGCTTAAAATTCACACTGGGTGGTAGACCTGGAGGAGGATTCTGGATCAGTTCTTTATTATATTCAATTCGCAGGCGAGAACGATTGGTGGGAATATTGGTTTGATTGGGTTCGAACCAACGACCTCCGAATTCAATGTAACCTGCTCTGCTGGTTCCATAAGTGTTTCCTTTCACGGCATTAAAGATCACATTCCTACCAAAAATCCCACCCACTATTGAAATGTTTGAGCCCACCCCAAAGATTTCAATATGTTCTTCCGAGTATAAGAACGCTCTTAGCTTCTGCTCAGTAGTTAAAGGGGATTCCAAATACAAATTAGTATTATAGATTCTTACTTTTTGTTTTCCAAATAGAACAAGACTTGTATAGTAGGGAGTTCCATCTGGATTGAACATCCGCATGCCACTAATCTTGGATTCTTTAATCTCCGTTTCTTTCAGAACATAGATTGTGGAGTCAAATTGAACATCCGCACTATCGATGGTTAAGTTTCCAGTGATGAATAGGGGACCACGGATTTTAGGACTCCCTTTTATATTCACATCTCCATCAATGAAGGCTCCCTTCCCAAAATCAACCAACTCCGTTCCGTTGATGGTGATTTTTCCTTTGGTTCCTGAGCGCTCCAAAGTAGAAAAACGGTTAAATGAAGCACTCTGTATGGTAATGTCCCCTGAATTCTCCGCGCGAATGGCAAGGGCTGAATGGTTTCCTGTAAAGGATGTTGCATTAGAAGGGGTAGCCGTTATTGTTTCTCCATCAATAGTCATGGTCGTTTGACTTAAAAGGTATCTACTTCTATTCTCGGCAATAGGAACATCACTAAAAAAAACAGTTTGCTCCACGATTTCAGGGTAGAAGGGTAGCTTGAAAACCTGATGAATGTTTTCGTGTGCAATAGGGAGATACTTTGCAGGTGCGTCCTCATGCTTTACTGGTGAAAGACTTAGTCCCGAATGATTCTGATAACTTGTGGTTGTTGTTAATTGTCCAATTTCTGTATTCGTAATTCTATAAATTTTCCCTCCTAGAGTCAGCCCAGCCCGAACTCCTGGAGTCAAGGATTCTATTGAAGGGCGATCGGTGTTTTGCCAATAGGCTGTGCTTCCCACACTAAAGTACCCTTTATTAACAGTAATCAAATTCCTTCTGACATAGATATCTCCCACAATGGAAGCTGCCCCATGCAGAAATAAATCTCCTGTTGCTCCCACAGCGTATTTTAGCTGTTCAGGAGCACTGACGATTTCTATTCTAAACGTTTGAGTGATTGTTTTTTTTCTGTTCCCTGTTTGATCTTCTCCGATAGACTGAACGTCCACTTGATACGTATATGGGACAGGAGAGTGAATATGTTTGATCTCCACTTCAGCCGAGCCTAAGGGTTGGGTAAAGGTACGCGGGTATTGGTTTAAGAATTGACTAATTGCCATACTGGCAGTTTCCTCTGTTAGATCAGGTAAGCTGGCTAATGAAGCATTAAATTTCTGCCAGTGTTCTTCAAAGTGTTCGATTCCTTTCTTCGCTTGATATAGGGCGACCGTATCCCCTTCACGAAAAGCATTTCTTTGAGCACCATTTAGTGAACTGCTTATGAGAGAAAGCCCTATTATGGCAAAAATAATAGTCATCAATAAAACCAAGAGAAGAGCCGAGCCACGCTCGTTTTGTAGCCATTTCATTGTTGACACCTCTATTCATCAATTCTAAGCAAATGAATGCGACTTTCTAAGATCATGGGTGAAGGCAGGGAGATCTGATGATGCCGCAGATTTAAGTGAATCACGATGGAATGGGAGGCTGGCTCATAGCTGATCGTCGAAGCCTCCTGTGAGAAATGAGGAGAAAGGATATTGGCTCCATCAATAACGGCGGTGCCAGTTGTATGATTAAACCCGATCGTAAGAATCTCTCCAGTGGTTTTTGTGACCTTAAGCAATGATTGATTTGTGCCTGCTGGACTACTCATGCTTTCCGCTCGATGTGCCATATATAAATGATTCATAAGCTGTGTCATAACAAGATCAGCTTCATCACGAATCAAGGCTTCTGCATTGATTTTTTTGTACTGGTTCATTCCGCTGATAATCATACTGGTAATCAGACCCGTAATCATCGAGAAAAGCACCAGCACGGCTAAGAGCTCGACAAGGGTAAGCCCTCGTTGGCTAGTGAGGATACGTATGACCAACTTTTGATTCATTCTTGAATCACGCTCCCAAGCTCTGCTAAGATTTGATCCTGCAACAGTACCCGAATTTGACTAGAATAGCCTATCCCTTGGGTTAAGAGACTTCCATTAGGCAAGTGAAACTGCCCTGTTGTTTGATGGTCCTCAACAATAATTTCAATATGATAGGTTAGATTATTAATCGTTGTCCTGTACAAGCTAGTACAATACTCGTTGTTCCCTCCAGAGGAAAGACAACGCTCGTAGGTAAAGCTTCCTTTGGACTCCGCTTCCTTAATCTCTGTATAATCATTCAGTCTTTCTGTCACTCCCCTCGCAATATTGATAGCCACAAGCTTATTTTTATTCTGTGTGTTGTAGCTGCTTGCTTGGATAAAAAAAGTAAAGAGCGAAAGAGAAATGATCGAAAGAATGACAAGCGCTGCTAATAGCTCCACTAAAGTAAGTCCTCGTTGATTCTTCATTACCTTCATGTTTTTTCCACCTCTAAGAGAATTGAGATCAATATACTTGATTCCAAAACTTACATATACCCTTTATATCGGTAAACAGGAGTGTAGAATTGACTAGTCACTGAAAAACCAGCTCGACACAACCGATATTTTATAGGACTGCATCAGAAAAAACATCAAAAATCTAGATGCTGAACAAAAGGGGATGGTCATTTGAAGAGAGATAAAAAGGAGCTTCTCCGCTCTGAAAATGGATTTACTCTTATTGAGGTTCTAGCTGCTCTAGTGATCATCAGTATTATCATAGGTCCCTTCTTAACCATGTATATTCAATCAGCCAATACGAATCGAGTTGCACAGACAATGGTTGATGCGAACTATGTAGCCCAAAAGAAAATGGAACATCTTTATTATCTAAGTGAAACATATGAATTCTCTGTCGCACTTTTGTCTTTGAAGAATGAAGGATTTACAGAATTCGTGCTTCTATCTGGACAGGACTATAGGTACAGCAAAACAACAGAAGATTTTCATGTAAGGATAGAGTTTATGTCATCGGCTTATTCTGGTGATCTTGTGAAGGCATTGGTAAAAGTATATGATGCTCCTTCTATGAAATTGGAAGCTCAAATGGAAACCATCCTATTGTGGAGGAATTAAGATGACTCAGCATATAAAGGGTAATCAAGGAATGACCTTAGTAGAAGTGCTGGCCGCTTTTTCTATATTGAGTTTATTACTGCTTTTGGTTAGTTCTATACATTTCTTTGGTCAAAAGAATTTTATGGATCAGACAAGCTGGGTCGAGAAGCAAGGAAGTGTTAGAGTAGCGATGAATCAAATAACCAAAGTCATTCGCAGTGCAGAGAGTGTCCACGTTTCAGGAGAAACGCTAATCATTAATGGGGCGGATCAATATCGAGTTACTAGCCAAGGGCTGGTACTAAATGGACAAGTCATCTTTCGGGACTTGGCAACGTGGAAGGTTGAGAAAGACGGTAATAAAGTCCTAATTGAACTGACAAGTACAGCTCACTCTAGTGGTCAAGCCGCTTCTATAGCGACAGAAATATATCTAAGGCAGTAGGAGGATGAGTCTTGAAACGAATCTATGATGTACCTTCATATTTCAATAACAATAAGGGCTCTGCTTTGGTTCTAGTCTTGCTGCTTGTCGTGGTCATTTCGATTCTTGGAGTATCTCTTTTAGGGGCAACACTACACAATGTTAGATTAAGCTCAATTGAACGAGAGTATCAAGCTGTTTATTATATCGCTGAAGCAGGGGTGAACTACAAGGTACAAGAGATGCAAGAGAAGGTGTTGGAGATTTACCAATCTAGTGTGGGGGAAGATAACTTCTTTCAACAAGCCGAGCATTATTTTGCACAGCCAACTATTCTGGACTCCTTTGAAATCTCTTTTGGCAAAAGACCGCAAGCCGAAGTGAAAGTCGAAAAGATGCAACGTGGTAAGTACAAAATCATTTCCAAGGGAACGATCGATCAGCGCACCAGAGTGTTGGAAAAAAACGTGGAATTGAATTGGGGTCATCAACACCGTTTTCCTACAGATATGGCTTTGTTTTCGATGCAATCTATTTCCTTGGCTGGAGGAGCGATCATTAATGGAGATATGGGAACTAACTCTACAGCCACTCATTCTGTGAAATTTTCCGGAGGAGCAGGTGTCCGTCATGGAGATTCGATCTATGTTGGACCTGGTGGTGGAAATGAGGTTGTACTTAAGGAAGCATGGATGACAGTTCCCAATCCAATTCCCTTAATCCAACCGAGAAGCTATCCTCTTCCTCCATTTCCTGAATTCCCAACATTACCACGCGCAGCTAACCGAATTCATAATGGATATCCAGTTATTTCTAATGGGAGGCTCCAGATCAATAATTCGGCAGTAGATAAGTATACTTTGGATCTAACACAGGATTTGTCTTTTTCCGAAGTAATCATTGATAGCAACTTTACCTTAAACATCAATGTGGGGAATCAGGATCGTAAAATGGTAGTAGATAAGCTGGATATCATAACCGGTCATGTCAAAATAATCGGTTCTGGAAAGCTAACAATCTATGTCAATGAGAGCATCACGATGGGCAGTGGAAGCACAATCAACACGAATCAAGACAATAAGACAGAAAATCTAAATATTTTTCTAAAAGCCACTACTCCTGCACAGAGTTTTGTTTTAGGGGGAGCACAGAAGATTTTCGGCTCATTTTATGCCCAAAATGCCACCATTGTAATGGAGCAAGGCGGAGGCTTTCAAGGAAATATTATTACGGGAGGCAATAGTCTTCGAATTCTAGGAGGAGCTTATGTTCGTGCTCAAGTGATGTATGCTCCCCATGCACATGTCCAGATACGAAATGGGGGAAACGTACTAGGTGCGGTGATTGCTCATTCTTTTTTCGCTGATGGTGGGTCCAAAGTAACGCACAGTCAAATAGATACTAGTTCATTTCTGCCTGTAGAAGGAGAAATCCAAAATTTATTGGTCACATATCCCAGCAAAGAGAACTAGAAGGTTTTCTTTCCCGCTTTAATTCCCTGCTGGAATAACCGATGAAGTTATTATAGAACAAATCACAGATGTCAGGGCAAGGCGGTGACCGCATTTTGAAGTCAAAACGAAAAAGATTAGGAGATCTACTTGTAGACTCTGGGCTTATTACAGAAGAACAATTGCTGACCGCTTTAAAGGAAAAAGGAAATAAAAAATTGGGAGAAACGCTTCTTGATCTTGGTTTTATTTCAGAACAAAGATTAATTGAAGTATTGGAGTTTCAACTCGGAATTCCTCATGTCAGTCTCTATAGATACCCTATTGATAAAAAAATATTAGCCATTGTTCCAAAAGAAGTCGCCAAGCGTAATATGTTGATTCCTTTGAAAAAAGAAGGGGATAGATTATATATTGCCATGACCGATCCCATGGATTTCTTCGCTATCGATGATCTGCGTCTTTCAACTGGCTTTAAAATCGAAACAGCGATCGCCAGTAAGGGAGACATTATTAAAGCGATTAATAAATATTATGACTATGATCATAGTATGGAGGACCTATTAGAAGAAGAAAAGCCAGTGGAAGAAATTCAAGAAGCAGTAGAAGAAGATTCCCCAGTGGTTAAGCTTGTGAATCAGATCTTATTAAATGGTGTACAGCTTAAGGCAAGTGATATTCATATAGATCCACAAGAAAATAAAGTCCTCGTAAGGTATCGAGTGGATGGAGTCTTACGAACGGAAAGAACCTTTCCTAAAAATATGCAAAGCATGATTATTGCACGCATTAAGATTATGGCAAATCTAAATATTACAGAGTATCGTATTCCACAGGATGGAAGAATTAAGGTCAATATTGAATTTCATCCCGTTGATTTACGAATCTCTACTCTTCCTACGGTCTACGGAGAGAAAATTGTAATGCGTATTCTAGATTTAGGCAGTACCTATAATGATCTGAACAAAATGAATTTAAGTACGGTAAACTTTGATCGGTTTGTTCAGATGATTGAACAGCCGACAGGAATTGTTCTTATTACAGGTCCGACTGGTTCAGGGAAATCTTCAACGTTATATGCCGCATTAAATCGTTTGAATTCGGACGATGTCAACATTATTACTGTAGAGGATCCCGTGGAATATCAATTAGAAGGCATTAATCAGGTACAGGTCAATTCGGCTGTTGGAATGACCTTTGCTAAAGGGCTTCGTGCCATTCTTCGTCAGGATCCCAATATTATTATGGTCGGTGAGATTCGAGATACCGAAACAGCGGAAATTGCGGTTCGTGCTTCGTTAACAGGGCACTTGGTTATCAGTACCATTCATACCAATGATTCAATTAGTACAGTGACCCGCTTAATCGATATGGGAATTGAACCATTCCTTGTTGCCGCCTCGCTGTCAGGGGTTGTATCCCAGCGCCTTATTCGTCGAGTATGCCCCGATTGCAAGACCGCTCATGAACCTACGCAACGGGAGATTACGATCTTTCAACGCAAGGGGATAGAGATTCAGCAGGTGTTGCGAGGAAAGGGATGCAGTGCTTGTAATATGACGGGGTACAAGGGCAGAGTTGCCATTCATGAAGTCTTGGTGATCGATGAGGAGGTTCGCCGCATGATCATGAATAATGGAACGATGGGAGAACTGAGGGATTTAGCGATTGAAAAAGGAACCATTTTTCTCCTTGATGATGGTCTGCAAAAGGTGAAGGAAGGCTTGACCACAACAGAAGAAGTATTGAAGGTTGCCATTAGTGATTAAGGGGGAGTAGAAGCAATGGATGATCATTTATATCGACTGTTGTCTACTGCATGTCAACTAAAAGCTTCCGATCTTCATCTCACCGTGGGAGTTCCACCAGTGATTCGATTGAATGGAGAGCTTAAGCAGTTGAAAGAAGAGAAGCTAACTCCGGAGAAAACTGAACAAATGGCAAGGAGCATCATGGATGAAGAAAAATGGGCGAAGCTAGTAGAAAAAGGAGAGATCGATTTCTCATTCGGGAGGGAAGGGCTTAGTCGCTTTCGAGTGAACGTCTATCATCAAAGGATGAGTAAAGCCATCGCCATACGAATGATTTCATCAGAGATCCCGCCCTTCGAATCCTTGTATATTCCAGACATCATGCAGAAGATGGTCAGAAAGTCGCAGGGCTTGATCTTGGTTACTGGACCAACAGGCAGTGGAAAATCCACCACCTTAGCCTCCTTGATTCGCTATATGAATGCAGAAATGAAAAAACATATTATCACCTTAGAGGATCCCATCGAGTACCTGCATAAACATCAAAACTCGATCATCAATCAACGGGAAATTGGTTTAGATACAGATAGCTTTGCCAATGGCTTGAGAGCGGCTTTACGACAGGACCCTGATGTGATTCTTGTGGGAGAGATGCGTGATTTAGAAACCATCTCTACAGCCATTACGGCAGCAGAAACAGGGCATTTAGTGCTCGCTACACTGCATACACCGGATGCTCCATCTACAATTGATCGCATTGTCGATGTGTTTCCGCCTAATCAACAGGCGCAGGTTCGAATACAGCTTGCTTCTGTCTTGCTCATCATTCTCTCGCAACGTCTTTTCCCAACGGCTGATCGTCGCGGTAGGAGAGTAGCGACAGAAATATTAGTGAATAATCCAGCCGTGGCGAATTTGATTCGTAATGAAAAAATTCATCAGCTTGTTAATGTCATGCAAACGGCACGAGCTCAAGGAATGCATACCTTAGAAATGTCCATTCAAGATTTGATCAAAAATCAAGTCATTACGAGAGAAGTAGCTGAACCTTATTTGAGGGAGATGAGTTCATAGTGGCTCAATTTCGATATGTCGGCCGTGATGCCAAAGGAAAACCGCGTAAAGGAAAAATGATCAGTAGCTCGAAAAGAGAGGCGATCGTCGATCTGAGGGGAAAAGGCATTGCTGTTTCTGAGATCCATGAGATTCAAGAAACCTTATTAAATAAAGAAATCACGATAGGAAATCCTGTTAAACTACAAGATTTTGTGATTTATTTACGCCAATTCTCTACCCTGCTACTGGCAGGCGTGACCGTAGTAGAGGCTACGAAGATTTTAGCCAGTCAAACACAAAGCAAAGCATTAAAAAAAGCGTTGTTCCAAGTGGAAGAGGATTTGCGATCAGGAAAACCGCTCTCTGAAGCGGCACAGAAGCATAAGAAAATTTTTCCTCCGATGTTTATTCATTTAGTTCAAGCAGGAGAGATATCTGGAAATCTGGAGGAAGTATTGGACCGGCTGGCTGTCTATTTTGAAAAACAGCACTATTCCATACAAAAAATCAAATCTGCGTTGACCTATCCAATTGTTATTCTTTTTGTAGCGATGGGGGCGGTGGCTTTTCTTCTAACCAATGTCGTCCCTACCTTTGCGACGATGTTTGAAGGGTTCGGTGCTGAGCTGCCTAAGATTACACAGTTTGTCTTAGGGGTCAGTGCTTGGATGCAGACGTTTTGGTGGTCTTTATTCCTATTACCCATAGCGTTAGTTAGTTCTTATATCCTATTAAACAAAAAAAGTTATAGTAAATATTACCTAGATTATGTTATATTGAAATTGCCTATATTCGGGAAATTATTACAAAAGGCAACGATTGCTAGAATCATGAGAACTCTTAGTTCATTGTTCAAAAGCTCCGTGCCAATATTACAGGCGCTCATCATAGTCGAGAAGGTATCTGGTAACGAGGTTATTGCCAAGGTACTGAGGGAATCAAGAGCCTCTCTTGAAAGAGGACAACCCTTGTCTGACCCGATGAGAAATCATTGGATCTTTCCTCCCATTGTCACTCAGATGGTGGCGATCGGGGAAAAGTCAGGCTCTCTCGATTTGATGCTGGCTAAGGTAGCCGATTTCTACGACAAAGAGGTAGAAAGTGCTACAGATGCCCTAAAATCATTAATCGAACCGCTTATGATTGTGCTTCTCGCTGCCATCGTGGGAGTCATCGTCTTAGCCATTATGGTGCCTATGTTTGAGGTCTTTAACCATGTTCAATAAAGCTTAACCAAATTAATGGTTAATGTATTTATCTTATAAATTTATATAACAAAGGAGAGAGTAGAAAATGGTGAAACGTTATCTTAAGAATCAGAAAGGGTTAACTCTTATTGAGTTGCTAGCTGTCGTTGTTATTCTAGGAATTATTGCGGCGATTGCTGTACCTGCTATTGGGAATATCATTGAAAATAGTAAGAAAGATGCCCATGTTGCTAATGCTCAACAATTATTGAATGCAGCTAGATTATATGCGGTTTCTGAAAGTCCAAGTACAGTAACGGTTACTATGACAACATTGAAAGAGAAGGGTTTCTTAGAAGATACACCTCAATCACCTGGTAACACAGCTTATGTTCCAGCTAATTGTACAGTGGAAATTAAGAATACTAATGGAGTATATGAGTATACTGTTACACTAGCAAAAGGATCTGGTGCTAATGATATTTTTGTTACAGGTACACCAACGCATCTAAATAGAAATAATGTGCTTAGAGTAAATTAATTTATAAAACATGAAAAGCCCTCCTTTATCGGGAGGGCCTTCATTTTAAAGGTGGATCAATATGACAACTCTCTATTACACCTATATTTTCATTATGGGTCTTCTCTTAGGCTCTTTTTATAATGTCGTCGGCTTGCGCATTCCTAAGGGAGAATCGATCATCCAGCCTCGTTCTCATTGTCCGAAATGTCAACGGGATTTAACGGCACTAGACTTAATCCCTGTTCTTTCGTATTTCCTACTCAAAGGGAAATGCAGTGGCTGTGGCTCAAGGATATCTCCCATTTATCCGATAATAGAAGTAGGAACAGCGGCTCTTTTTACGATCACTCCATGGTTGGTAGGATGGTCAAAGGAACTGCTGATTGCTTGGGTATTGATCTCTTTATTGGTCATTATTTTTATCTCTGATCTGCATTATATGATTATTCCAGATAAGGTCTTGCTTTTCTTTGGTCTGTTAATTGTCCTCCTTCGACTGTTATGGGTTCCGTTAGATCCTTGGTGGGATGGATTCCTTGGAGCAGTCATTGGCTTCACTCTTCTCTTAAGTATTGCCATAGTGAGTAAGGGAGGAATGGGTGGAGGAGATATTAAGTTATTTGCCGTCTTAGGACTTGTACTAGGTTGGAAAGGAGTCTTCCTTGCCTTTTTCTTCTCTGCTTTCTATGGCGCTATTATGGGGGGCGTGGGAATGCTTTTGGGCAAGGTCAAACGAGGACAGCCTTTTCCATTTGGTCCCGCCATCGTGCTGGGTTCGTTAACGACTTATTTTTTTGGAGAAAAAATCATGTTATGGTATGTCACTATCATCTTGCAGTAATGGGGGAAGCAGAATGGGCTTTAAATGGAAAATGGCGACGAAAAAGACGATCAATATCTTCATTTCAGATCATGTCATCCGTTTATTAGAATCAAAACAATCTGATTTGAATTCGATTGGCAGATCGAAGGAGAAATACCTTCCTTATGGACTGATTGAAGAAGGGAAGATTCAAGATCAGGAGCAATATAAGCAATTATTGCTCGAATGTGTGAAGGAATGGCAGATCAAAGGAGAAAATGTTCAGTTTCTTGTCCCTGATCCTGTCATAGTGGTTCGAAAAATTGAAATTCCTGACAATATTCTCGAGTCAGAAATTCAAGGCTATCTTTATTTAGAGCTAGGATCAACGATTCATCTTCCGTTTGACAACCCTATTTTTAATTACGAGGTCTTAGGTGTACAGGAAGGTAAAAAGGAGATATTGCTTTTTGCGGCACCTGAACCAGTTGTACAAGAATATGCCAAAGTCTTTGAGGATGTAGGGTTAAAGCCAATCGTAGCAGATATCTCTCCATTGGCACTCTATCGACTTTATTATAAGCTGAGTGCTTCAGATACGGATGAGGCAGTCTTATCCATTCAATTTAATTTACAGACGGTTACGGCAAGCATTTTTAAAAAGCATAAATTGATTTTTGTGCGTCAGTTAAAGATGAACATTTCGATAGATCAGTGGAGCATGGTTCAAAATGAACAAGGTCAACAAGCTCTTTCGTGGAAAGAGGAGGAGCAATATTTGCATTTTGAAATCCAAGAAATGCTGGAGGAAGTGGAACGAATTATTAATTTCTACCAATATTCCTTGAACAAAGATAGTGAGGAAGGGATTCCAAAAATTCTGCTCACTGGAGATCATCCTTATCTTGAGGAGATAAAAATGAATTTAGAAAAAACGGTAGAAGACACTGTTCATACTCTACACCACCATTCCATTTTACAAGAGGATAAGCAAGTATTGGACGGTTCTTATTACGTTCTAGCAGGACTTGCTTTAAAGGGAGGGATCTAGCATGCTAACTGATATTAACCTCCTTCCCCAGCGAGAGAAGCCAAGTACTGCCTACATGGTGATTCTATGGTTGTTGATTGGGATTGCTCTCTTCGGTTCTTTATATACAGGATTCCAATACTACCAGCTAACTAAAGAAAAAGAGATGAAAAAGCAGCAGCTTGAATTAACGATCAAGCTCCGAGAAGCAGTACAGACGAAGGTTGATGAAGGAGCTTTATCGTTTGGTTCAGCAAGAGAGTATCACGAGCTGATTTTAGGAGTTGAACAGCTTTCTCTTCCTTCGGTTACGATGATCGATGAATTAAGTGCCGCCCTTCCGGTAAAAGGATTTTTTAAGAATTATACATTTCAGGACGCAGGGAGCATTCGTTTAGCAGTGGAGTTCCCAACTCTTGAAGAAGCTGCTGGCTACCTCCATCAGTTAATTTATATGGAGTGGGTTGAGAAAGCAGAAATGCCAACGGTCATAGAGAACTGTGGCTGTGAAAAAGGAAATTATTTAGCCGAATACGATCTTACGCTGAACAAAGCTAGCTTTGAAGCAAGGAAAGGAGCAGAGAAGTGATGTCAGGAAATACGCTTAGAATACTGAAGCTAATCACTTTTTTTCTTCTTATTACAGGAGCTTTTTCTCTTTCATATTACCAATTTATTAATCCTGCTAAGCAAGAGATTGAAGAAACGGTCAAGCAGCTACAATTTGAGGATCAAGTGTTATCCGCCTTGCAACAGAAAGTGATGGAACAGGAGGAAGCATCGAAGCTAGATACGCTTGAACTGCAAAATAAGATTCCTACCAATCCCAATATAGATGGATTGGTGATGGATCTAAGAGAGGTAGAGAAAGCGACTAAGAGTAGAATTTACAATCTTGTTTTCAATGAGCAAGAAGCAGAGGATCCATCCATCATGACAGAGCAAGCAGGAGCGAGTGTGCAGGAAGAAAATCCTGCTGAAGCGGAAGCGCAGGATCAATTGCCTGCCTTGACCAAAATTACAGCAACGATTACTTTAAAATCTCCGAACTTTCAGGAGCTTCGACAGTTTATTATAGGACTGGAAAAACTGGAAAGGACGATCAAGGTGGATAGTATTACCTTTGGCGAGGAGGCGAAAGATATTATCTATACGGTGATGATATCAGCTATTATGCACCTAAATTTCATGGGCAGGTTGAGGAACGTCCAAGGAACTCTTTTCCATCTCCTAGCTTAAAAAAGAATCCCTTAAAAACAGGTGGAGAGTAAATATAATGGAAAGTAAGTAAAATGGGAAGGAGCCTATATCATAACAAGGCTCTTTTTTTTCTTGTTCTAATTCTTCTATTTTTTCATAGATTTAGAGTATAGAAGGATAAAGGAGCGGTTGTGATGGAGAAGAAAAACAGAATAACAATCCAATTTAATCATGATCAAAATGTGACGAAACAGGTGAACAAGGAGCCAAAGTTTTTTTCAACTTCTCATTCAAAGTCTGATTCATTTCATCATCATAAGGATTCATTTGTTAGAGAGGATTTCTCTACAAGGAAGCAGTCCACGACACAATCATTTAATGAATCATTCAGTAACTCATTAAATGATTCAGTGAATGAAACATCGAATAAACCATTAAATCATTCATTAGCGCATTCTTTAAGTCATTCATCAGAAGATGATAGGGAGATTGAACTGAGCTTTGTGCAAGAGAAGAAGGCAAACTTTAGTCGGCAGAATAAATATAGATGGAGTCGTGCGTGGAGAAAAAGCTATAAAGTGATATTAAATGTAGGAGCAGCAATCGGAGTTGGCATTTTGCTTGGGATCATGGTGCTCTCTATTTTTTCTAGTTTGAACAAGGAGATAGGTCCTGAAGCAGCAGCACAAAAAGATGTGGAACAAGGAATGGTCAATGGACCAGCAACGGAGATAGAAGGGAATGAACAAGCTTCGGATGAAATTCCTTTGTTGATTCCTACAGGGAGCCTTGAAGATGGGGTACTACAATTGCCTGGAAGATCCTATTATGTGATTCAGGCAGGCGCATTTTCTGATATAGAAGCGGCAAAAGAAATTCTTCAGAACCACCAGTCAGCCGGATATCCAGGAATATTATTAGGGGAGCAAGCCCCCTATCGTTTTTATATTGGAGTCGCTCCGACCAAAGAAGAGGCGAATCAGATCGCAAATGTATATAAAGAACAAGGGATTGAAATTTTTGTTAGGGAACATAAGAGATCAGATATGGTCGGACAAGTCCATGCTGATCAGGAACATACCAAGCTTTTCCCCGGTTTATTGAGCAAAGGGGATCAATTAGTAGAGCAAATGTGTAAGATCACCGGTCAAGGAATTGGGAGTCGAGACCATCAATTAAGTGCGAAAGAGTGGAATCAGCTTCAAGAGCTTCATCGCGCCGTACTGGACGAGGGACGTCAGGTGTTTAGCTCATGGCAAGGAGAAGGAAAGAAGAATGGGGAGCAGCTCCTTCATCATCTGACAACAGGCGTCAATGCGCTAGAAACGTATCGAAAGCAGAATCATACCGTTTACTTATGGCAGACTCAACAAGCTGTATTAGAGTATTTGAAGGAGTATGAAAAGTTTGTCTCGGCTGACCAGTAAAGAGAAGTTTTAGTATCTACTTCCTAATTTAATCCAATTTCTAATTTCAATTTATTAATATCTTGTGTACTATTTTTTTGAATTCTTGTACGGTTTGATCTACAAATTGAAGCCATGCTGAATCCATATCCTTGCTATCTTTTGTTATATTAGCATATAGTTTTTCTACTAAAATAGAATCCTTATATCCATTAATGACATATTCGTTCCAATATTCTTCCTCAGTAATACCTAGACCTTCGATTAAGCTTTGAATATATTGTAATGCTTCTTTTGCTCCGTCATTGTTAGGATCTTGTAATAGTTTTCTTTGTTCTTTTGCTTTTAATACTGCTTCATCATCTGAAACAAATATATTCAGCTCTTTTCCTTTATTGTTCATAGCAACATTGAAGATAGCGATCTCCAAAGCTTCTATTTTTGCTTTTTCTGGGTTCATATTAAATGCATTTTCTAAATAAGAAGCATATTCTTTAACCTTTAGTGTGTCTAAGTTCTCTGAGGAAGGATTCATATCTTTTATATTAGTATCCCCAATACGTTTGCTCGTTTTTCCATGGTTTCTTAATTCTTGATCTTCTTTGATTTGTTGACCTCTATTTTTAATAACTGAGGAATCAATGGTCTCATTTTCAGAGAATTCCACATCTGTAAATACTTCTAAATCGCTTGCGCTTTCTATTTTGTTTTTAGAATTTGCTATTATCACTGAAGCTGAAAATACAGTCGTAACAATTAAAAAAGCAAGAAAGAATTTTTTCATTTAGAGCACCTCCTAAATATTAGACCAACTGTAGTTAAAAAATGTTTCGAATATTCTTTTCGATAGTAAAGACTCAGTTACGATCTATTTCTATATTTTAAGATATTTTCATCAGTTTTTTAAGATTTACTCCTTGAATTTTCTTTTTTTTCTGTCGATATATAAGGTAGTGTTCAGAAAAAAAGGGAGTGAGAGGATGCGGTTCTCAGTAGCGAAGAAAATTATCATTAGTTATGCCATTATCCTAGTCTTATTATTTAGTATCGGTGCAGCAAGCTATTTTAGCATGCAAGAAATTCAGGATCAGCAAAAAAAGATTATCTCGGAAGTACAGCCAATTGAAGATACGTTAAATCAAATTTCGGTCGATATTTTGAATCAAGATACTTCGATTCGAGGGTATTTATTATTAGGGAACATCAATTATCTAGACCCTTATTATGAATCGAAAGAGCAGATGGAGCAGGAACTGGAGAAATTAACGGAATTCGTTCAAGGGTATCCCAGAATTTTAGAGCTGGTGGAAGAAATGAAGCCACAGATTTCGAAGCTATCCGCATATTTCGAATCTCAAATTAAGCTGGTCGAAGGTGGTAAGATTGTACAGGCAAGAGTAGGAGTTCCTAATGGAACCATTCTGTATGATTTATATAATGAAACTCAGCTTCAGGTAAAGGAAGAGGTGGCTATTCTTGTCCAAGAAGCGTTAGATGCTACCGATTCAGTACAACAGAAGGCTCTTTTCATCTTGGCAGGATCTATTTTACTAGCGATTGTGATCACTGTTGTCAACGCGGTTGTTCTAATTCGTAGTATTTCTACACCAGTCAGACATGTGGCAGAAGCCCTTGAGGAAGTAGCTGGAGGGAATTTGATGATCGAGCCACTTAAGGTAAGAAATAAGGATGAGCTTGCTGATCTTGTCCATTCAACCAATCGTATGGTAGAAGATTTAAGATCTATTCTAACTATGATTACAGATACTTCTCAACAGGTCGCCAGTTCCTCTGAGGAATTAACGGCGAGTGCAGAACAAACCACGCTAGCGACAGAACAAATTGCTTATACGACTCAGCAAGTGGCTTCAGGAGCTGAGGATCAGCTGCGAAGTGTGGAACAGGCTGTGGAATCATTACAGGTGATGCTAAGAGCCGTGCAAGGTATTACACATCGCAACGATGAGCTTACCTCACTAACTTTAGAAGCTAGAGAAATCTCTCAGTTGGGAGGGAGTAGGGTAGCGTCTGTCGTTACAGGAATGAATGAAATTCATTTGAATGTTCAAGAGATTGCTCAGACGATTACCAGATTAGGGGAACACTCACAAAATATCGATGCAATTGTTACAATTATTACAAGTATTGCAGAACAAACCAATTTGTTAGCCCTCAATGCAGCGATTGAGGCAGCTAGGGCAGGAGAGCATGGTAAGGGCTTTGCCGTAGTAGCCGATGAGATTCGCAAATTAGCTGAACAATCCAAAGGCTCAGCACAGGAAATTATGAGTCTCATTCATGTCATTCAGGAGGAAACGGAACAGGCTGTTTCCATCATGCGAGTAGGAGCGGACAAAGTGGAAGACGGCATGGTAAAAACAGATGAGGTACGAAATGCTTTCATGACGATAGAACAAGCGGTAGAAAAAGTGGATCATAAAGTAAGTGAGGTTACGGAGGAAGTGAGAAAGGTAGCCTCAGAAAATGCTCAAGTAATGGAAATGATTGAGGTAGTAAGGGCCTCAGCAGAAGAAAGTGCCAAGGCAAGTGAGGATAACTCAGCTTCGACAGAAGAGCAATTAGCAACGATGGAAGAAGTGTCATCCTCCTCAGAAGCCCTATCACATTTGGCTGATGAAATGCAGAAGCAACTGTCAAAATTCAAGTTACAATAAATGCGACATATATACACTAGATGTGTCGAAACATCTAGTGTATTTTTGTTTAGCTAATTGTTGTTTCCGTGTACACCATCTGCTACACTTTAACTAGCATCTAAAAGAAGAAGAGGAGAAACCAATGCCTAAAAACACGATTGTTTTGGTGATCATCTTAGTAATCGGGCTTTTATTTGGGAGTATTTTGGGGGAAATATTACGTCCGTGGATTCCTTTTTTATCGACAGGAAAAGCTGTTACTTGGGAACCAAAAGCGGATTTAGATATTTTGAAATATGAATTTTTTATTCAGGTCAAACTAAACTTATCTAGTGTTTTAGGTTTAGTCTTCGCTTTTTGGCTTTACCGAAGAGCATAATCCATAGGGGTTAATAGCCAATCTAATGGAATAGGAGTTTGAAGTAAATGAAAAATCAACGTCCCATCGTACTAGCCTCTGGATCTCCGCGTAGAAGAGAATTATTGTCCGGCTTAGGGCTTGAATTTGTCGTTCTAGTTAGCGATATAAATGAGGAAGTAGACGAACCATGTTCTCCAGCTGAATTAGTGGAAACTCTTGCTCTAAAGAAAGCACAAGCTGTTGCCAAACAAGTAGATACAGGTTTGGTTATAGGATCTGATACAATTGTCGTATTAAATGAGGAAGTTCTTGGAAAGCCTAAGGATGAGGAAGAAGCTTTTTCAATGCTTTCACGCTTACAGGGGAAGAGCCATGTGGTTTTTTCTGGACTTGCTGTGCTTGATGTAGATACAGGAGGTATCAAGGTTGGACATCAGTCTACGGAAGTGAGAATGCGTGAGGTTTCTGAAGAGGAAATTCGTCAATATATTGCCACAAAAGAACCGATGGACAAGGCAGGATCTTATGCGATTCAAGGAATTGGTGCAATCTTAGTTGAAGGAGTGGTTGGAGATTATTTCTCTGTGGTTGGACTACCTCTTCGTTTAACAGCTCAGTTTTTAAAAGAATGTGGTGTTAATATATTGGAGGGATGATCTTGTCTTATGTTGAAGATAAGATGATGATCCGTGACTACCCCATAGAAGAGCGTCCACGAGAACGGATGGTCAAAGAAGGTGCAGATAAATTAAGTAATCAAGAACTCATTGCGATATTACTGCGGACAGGAACCAAGAATGAGTCTGTCTTTCAGCTTTCTTCTCGAGTTTTGAAGGAGTTAGGCTCGATTCGTCATTTGAATGAAATGAGCATTGATGAACTAACAAGAATCAAGGGAATCGGACAAGCCAAAGCTGTCCAGATCATAGCAGGCTTGGAGCTGGGGAGAAGAGTAGCAAGAAAGAGAGCAGAGGTCATGACGATTCGCTCCCCCCAAGAAGCAGCTACATATCTAATGGAAGTGATTGGTCTTGATCAACAGGAAAAGTTTTATTGTCTTTACTTAAATACAAAAAATCAAATTATATATGAAAAAACCGTTTTTATGGGAAGCTTAAATTCATCCATCGTTCATCCGCGTGAAGTCTATAAGGAAGCCTTGAAGTGGAGTGCGGCATCTATTATTGTTTCTCATAATCACCCTAGCGGTGATCCATCTCCGAGCAGAGAAGATATTGAAGTAACGAAGAGGTTGATTGAAGCTGGGGAGATCATAGGCATTGAATGCTTAGATCACCTGATTATTGGTGATGGACGATTTTGCAGTTTAAAGGAGCAAGGATATATTTAAGTTCTTCATTTTTCTTGGACATGAAGGGAGAAATACATACATGTTTAGTGGATTTTCAAAGGATATGGGAATAGATTTAGGTACAGCCAATACGCTGGTTTATGTAAAAGGGAAGGGTGTTGTCGTTCGTGAGCCATCAGTAGTAGCGATCCGTACAGATTCTGGTTCCATCGAGGCAGTAGGGAATACAGCAAAAAATATGATTGGACGTACTCCAGGAAATATTGTTGCGGTCCGCCCGATGAAGGATGGAGTGATAGCGGATTTCGAAACAACAGCCACCATGATGAAATACTTTATTAATCAGGCGCAGAAGAAGAAGTCCTTCTTTTCTAAGAAGCCTAATGTTGTGGTCTGTGTTCCTTCTGGAATTACAGCCGTAGAGAAAAGGGCGGTCGAGGATGCGACTAAACAAGCGGGAGCAAAAGAAGCCTTTACCATTGAAGAGCCGTTTGCTGCGGCAATAGGTGCTGATCTTCCTGTTTGGGAGCCTACGGGAAGTATGGTTGTTGATATAGGCGGAGGGACAACAGAAGTGGCTATCATCTCGCTCGGTGGAATTGTTACCAGTCGCTCTATTCGAGTCGCAGGTGATGAAATGGACGATGCCATCATACAATATGTAAAGAAGCATTATAATCTAATGATTGGTGAAAGAACGGCTGAAAAGCTAAAGCTGGATATTGGATCTGCTGGTATTGGCAATGAAAGCATTGAATTAGACATTCGAGGAAGAGATTTATTAACGGGTTTACCAAAAACCTTAACTGTCACTTCAAAAGAAATAGCAGAAGCTCTTTCTGATACGGTATACTCAATCATAGAAGCTGTTAAGGTGACCCTTGAGAAAGCCCCGCCAGAACTATCGGCTGATGTTATGGACAGAGGCATTGTTCTAACAGGAGGAGGAGCCCTTCTTCGAAATCTGGATCGGGTGATCAGTGAGGAAACAGGGATTCCTGTTATTGTAGCAGAGCATGCTTTAGATTGTGTCGCCATTGGGACAGGAAGATATCTTGAATATAAGTTTTCAAAAAAATAAGCACGGATGAATGTACTAGATAAGTAGGTGTGTAAACTTGCCTTCGTTTTTTTCTAACAAGCGTTTAATTATTTTATTAGTCAGTGTAATTTTGATGGTGGCTGTAGTAGGGGTTACCATGAAAGAAAGACCCTACTACATGGGCTGAACAATTTTTGAGAGATACTATTGGTTTTGTCCAATCTCTTGCCTATAAACCCGCTCGCGCTGTAGCGGGTTTCTTTGAGAGCATTGAAGAAGTGAAACAAATTTATTCTGAGAACCAGCGGCTAAAGGCGAGTCTTCAAGAGCATGCCATCCTAGTGTCAAAGATCTATGAGCTTGAAAAAGAAAATGCCAGTCTGAAACAGCTTCTGAA
This sequence comes from Caldalkalibacillus mannanilyticus JCM 10596, assembly GCF_000615945.1. GTDB lineage: Bacteria > Bacillota > Bacilli > Caldalkalibacillales > JCM-10596 > Bacillus_AT > Bacillus_AT mannanilyticus. Next base: position 17,277 of record NZ_BAMO01000021.1, on the reverse strand, counting down.
AGTGGAGTCTGATCTAAATGATTATCAAGTCAGAGCAGCTGAAGTGATTATGAGATCCCCAGATCGCTGGCATCAACAAGTGACTATTAACCGTGGGAAAAAGCATGGAATTGAACCCAATATGGCGGTGATTACTGATAAAGGAATGGTCGGAAGAGTGAAGAGCGTTGCTCAATTTACATCGGTTGTAGAATTATTAAGCGATGTGAACAGAAGCAGTCAGGTGTCAGCTGTTGTTCAAGGGAATGAAGCCATTTACGGTATTATTGAACAGTATGATTTAGAGCAAAAAGGGTTGTATTTCAAAAAAATACCGATGGATGCTAAGTTGGAAGTGGGACAAAAAGTAGTCACTTCAGGGTTAGGTGGAATCTTCCCTAAAGGTCTATTGATTGGTGAAATCATGGAAGTGACTCCTGATGAATACGGATTAACACAAACAGCTTTAGTTAAGCCGGCAGCAAACTTAAATTCAACAGATTATGTTTTTGTGGTGGAAAGAGCCTTTCTTCCCCAATCAGACCAAGAAGAGGAGAAAGCTGAGGGGGATACATCGTCATGACTCGTTTTCTCTTTATCCTGACTCTTTTCTTGCTCTTTATTTTTGAAGGAACGATTGTTCAAGTTTTTTCCCCTGACAGGTGGGGGATACATATTCTTTTGGTGCCGCGTTTTGTCGTGGTGTTACTGATCTTTGCCGCTTTATTTCTAGGTCGTATTCAAGGCTTGATGATCGGTCTTATTTTTGGACTCATGTATGATGTCATCTATGGAAGTGCGATTGGTATCTATGCTTTCTCTATGGCTTTTATCGGATATTTTAGTGGATTGACATTCCGTATTTTTCAACAAAATGTCTTTTTGATTTTATTAACTGTACTTGTTTCTCTTGTGATTCATGAGTCGATCGTCTACGGTTTACTCTCCTTAACAAACGTAGTGAATATGGATATCAATTTCTTTTATATGCACCGTGTCATCCCGATTTTAATTCTCAATATGCTCTTTGCTTTGTTCGTTTCGTATCCTGCAAGAGCCATCTTACTTCAGATGAAAGAAGAGGATGAAAGTTAGGCAGAACTGAAAATTACTCGAGTACATTGCAGGAATTCACAACTACCGTGTGGAAATAGTAAGGTGGGGTGATCTTTGGATGTCAATAACAAAATCATACGTTACCATCAAGGGAACCAAAGGTGGCCTGGTATTTAACATGGATGATTCATGCTCTTACCAGGATTTAATCTTAGAGCTTACCAATAAATTAGATAAGGGATATCAGACGAACGAGCTAGATAACCAAGTCATTCGTGTTTCTTTGCAATTTGGTCATCGCTATCTATCTGATGAGCAGGAGAAAGAGATTCGAACGCTGATTCGATCAAAAGGAAACTTGGTGATCGATAAGCTTGAAAATTTTGTGGTTTCTAAAGAAGAAGTGACAAAGGCTCGATTACAAGCGAATATCCAAATTATTAATAAAACGATTCGTTCTGGTCAATTGTATCAATGCGATGGAAATGTGCTTATTCTGGGTGATGTGAATCCAGGGGGATGTATTCAGGCGAATGGCAGTATTTACGTTATGGGTTCTCTGCGCGGGATGGCTCATGCAGGGTTTCAGGGAGATGACAGTGCTGTGATCGCTGCCTCGACTTTACAACCGACTCAACTTCGTATTGCTACAATTGTTAGTCGACCTCCTGATGAATGGGATGTTGAGGTCTTTCAAATGGAATTTGCATATATAGATTCAGGTCAGATCGTTGTTGACAAGCTGCATCAATTAGCAGAGATTCGACCTGAGCTGAAAGGGTTTGTATAAGAGGAGGAAACAAGACACATGGGAGAGGCAATTGTAATTACTTCTGGAAAAGGCGGAGTAGGAAAGACAACGACTTCAGCAAATATTGGAACCGCATTGGCCCTTCAAGGCAAAAAGGTATGTTTGGTCGATACAGACATTGGTCTTAGAAATCTTGATGTGGTTATGGGGCTAGAAAACCGAATCATTTATGATTTGGTTGATGTTGTTGAAGGATCTTGCCGTTTAAAGCAAGCCTTAATCAAGGATAAGCGTTTTGATGAGTTGTATCTTCTGCCGGCAGCACAAACAAAAGACAAGGATTCTGTCCAACCAGAGCAGATCGCGAAAATTATCAGCGAACTAAAGCAAGATCACGATTATATTATTATTGATTGTCCAGCAGGTATTGAGCAAGGCTTTAAAAATGCTGTAGCTGGTGCAGATCAAGCGATTGTCGTGACGACTCCAGAAATTTCTGCTGTTCGAGATGCGGATCGTATTATTGGACTTTTAGAATCTGTGAAGATCGGCAGTCCTAAATTGATCATTAATCGAATACGTCCTCAGATGATGAAAAAAGGAGAAATGCTGGATGTAGATGAAATTGCCAACATCTTAGCAATCGACCTTATTGGAATCGTTCCTGACGATGAACAGGTGATTAAATCGACGAACACAGGTGAACCAACGGTAATGAATCCTGATTCCAAAGCATCTTTGGCTTATCGTAACATTGCCAGACGCATCCTAGGTGACTCTATACCATTGATGAATCTAGAGGAACAAAAAGGAGTCTTTTCTAAAATGAAACGCCTTTTTGGGATGAAAGGCTAATTAAAACCTCTTCTTTTGGCTATCCTAAGTCAAAAGGAGGGGATTTTTTATGACTGATAAGCCGCTTGAAAGAAAAGGGGAGAAGAATTCCTTTACTCCTTTGGCGACTGAATATAATTTTGTTCACTCTAGAGCCTTAGAGGAGTTTCCCGATGGTCCTTATGGCTCAGCAATGAACTTTGAGTTGGGGAAGACTTCAGGCTGGGATACGGGTGAGGAAGTAAATCCTCGATTTTCCTATGAAAATGAACAGCTTCATGAAGCGGCGAGTCGTGTTGGAGATACTCTTGCTGATCCGATACGAACAAAACCAGAAGGACATTTAGAGTAGGTAAGAAACAGGCTTTCTTCTCTTAAAGAGAGGAAAGCTTTTTTATGTTGACAGAATAACAGATCATTTTTTCTAGGGACAAGTCATATAGTGTAGTAATAGACTTTTTCTCTAGGGGTGAATAAGATGAGTTTTGATGATTACAAAGAAGGGGTCAAAAAACGTAGGCAGGAACGCCTTCACTTATTAAAAAAGAAACAAAGGTTATATACACCTGCTGCTTCAAGCTCATCATCGTCTGTTTTGGATAAGAAAGAGAGTCCGTATGAGGTGAAATATTCAGACTATCTCTATGAAGCTGAATATACCCATGAACCTTCGGGGTATGCTTTGATCGTTAAAATCATCTGCTCTGTCTTGTTGATTGCAGGAGTATACACCATCATGAAATCGGACAATCCTACTTTTGCAGGCGCACAGGATTTTGTGCATGAAGTGCTAGTCAGGGAATATAATGTGCAGGGGGTCATGGCTTGGTACGAAAAAAAAACGGGGGAGCTACCCGCTTTTTTGCCTAAGATTTTTAGTAGAGAACAAACCAAAGCGCCTGTACAGCCAAATCATGATTATGTTGTCCCCGTAAGCGGAGGAAAGGTCTTGGCTGCGTTTGGCTCGGGACAGGATGGGATCATGGTCCAAACAGCAAGTATGGTTCCAGTTGAAGTGGTCAAAGAAGGCTGGGTTACCTTCGTGGGACAGAAAGAAGGACTTGGTTTAACCATTGTGATCGAGCATGGAGATGGTGAAGAATCCTGGTATGGACATGTTCAAAACTTAAAAGTGCAATTACATGATTGGGTTGGTCAGGGGCAGGTTATCGGTTCAACGACGATTCAAGCAGAGAATGGAAAAGGAAAACTATACTTTGCTTTAAGAAAGGATTCAGTATTTATTAATCCCTTGGATGTGATGAAATTTGATTAAGCTGTCGATTCATCCATCCTTTTTCCTTGTTTTTTTTCTTGCCCTCTTACATGGCTTTATTTATGATGTGATGCTGTTGTTCATCATTGTTATTATTCATGAGTTAGGTCATGCTTGCACCGCCAAGGCGTATGGCTGGAGAGTGCGAAAGATACAGCTTCTCCCTTTTGGAGGAGTGGCAGAGGTAGATGAACACGGCAATCGTTCAACAAAGGAAGAAATGCTGGTCATTGTAGCTGGTCCCCTAATGAATCTGATCATGATTTTTTTCGGACTTATCTGTTTATTTTCTGGGCTATGGCAGGAGAGCTTTGCCATGCAATTTATTGAATATAATATGATTATCTTTCTTTTTAATCTGCTACCTATTTTACCCTTGGATGGGGGTAAATTAGTACAGATCATGCTGTGCACATTGTTTCCTTTTAGAAAGGCAATTCGACACTCTCTCCTTGTGAGTGGAGTGTGTTTTTTTATGTATCTTGTTATCATCATTCTGTTCTATCCTCTATATTTTTATTTGTGGATCGTGGCGATCTTTCTTTTCATCTCTCACATCTTAGAATTAAAGCAATCCCACTTTCAATTTATGAGGTTTATCTTAGAACGCTATTCTAAAAATCAGAATCATGATCTTGAAGTGGTGAGTATCGTTGCTTATCCAACAGAAGCCCTACATGATTTAATCGTGCGAATGTATCGCAATAAATATCATTATTTTTGTATTGTTGATGAGAAAGGAAACATCTCCTATGTCATCAGCGAACAGGAACTTTTAGACCAATATTTTGCGGAAAATAAAGCATATTGTACAGTGAGCAATGCTTTCGGTTAAAATAGAGGAAGAACAGAAAACGAAGGCAATGAGGTGGGGTCCTTGGGTAAGAAGCTATTTGTCAATAGTTTAGATAGAGAAACAAGAGTGGCTGTCGTTGAGGATCAAAAAGTAGTGGAGTTATTAATTGAGCGCCCTTTGGAAAAAAGGGTTGTTGGGAATGTCTACAAGGGGAGAGTAGTGAATGTTCTACCTGGCATGCAGGCAGCCTTTATCGATATTGGAATCAGTAAAAATGCTTTCTTATACGTAGACGATATTTACCCTAGCAGAGGGATTGCGAAGGACACAGAAGAAAGCAGTCCAACGGTTAAGGAACTGATTAAGGAAGGGGAAGAGATTCTTGTTCAGGTGAACAAAGAACCTGTCGGCAATAAAGGCGCGCGAGTGACCACGAACATTTCTTTGGCAGGTAGATATCTTGTCTACGTTCCCTTCGGAAATCATATTGGAATCTCAAGAAAGATTGAAGATGAAAGCGAACGGGAAAGATTGAAGGGAATGGCGGATGAGATTGTTCAAGGCTCTGAAGGTTAATTATTCGAACGGCTTGTGAAGGGATTTCTGAGCATGAATTTCTTCAAGATGTCAATAGTTTACGAATAAAGTGGCAGGAAATCTTAGCAAAAGAAAAAAACGCTTCGATATGTAGCTTGATCTATCAGGATGTCGATATGATCTCTAAATTAGTTCGTGATCTAATGACAGATGATGTGGATGAATGTATGATCGATAACTCCTCTCATTATCACCGCTTGAAACAAGAGATTCAACTCTATCCTGAGATTAAAGGAGCTCTTACCCATTATAAAGGCAATCAGAATATATTTGATTATTATCAGATTACAGCGGATTTGGAACGTTCTCTACGAAAAAAGGTTTGGCTAAAAAACGGAGGCTACTTGATTATTGATCAGACAGAGGCACTCACGGTCATAGATATTAATACAGGGAAATATACAGGACACCAAAACCTAGAGGAAACGGTGTATATAACGAATGTGGAAGCGGCCAAAGAGATTGCTCGACAGCTCCGTCTACGAGACATTGGGGGCATTGTGATCATTGATTTTATTGATATGATCCTGCCGGAGCATCAAGAAAATGTCCTTCAAGCCTTAGAAGAAGTCGTTAAGAAAGATCGGACGAAAACAAATGTGGTCGGGATTACGGCCCTTGGATTGGTGGAAATGACACGCAAGAAGATTAGACAGAATGTCCTAGAAGTGACGACCAAGTTTTGTTCGTATTGTGATGGGAAAGGGTATACAGCTTCTGAAGAAACCATTGCGGCACAAGTGGAGCGCATTCTTCTGGAGTATAGGAATGCCGGGGACATTGAAGGGGTGCTTGTTCAAGTGCATCCCTCCGTAGCTGCTAAGCTGTTCGGAGAGGGAAGATCCAGTCTTCGTGAATTGGAGAAGCATTGTGGTTTTAAGGTGTACTTGCATGGAACCCCGCACAATCACTTGGAGGAATATCAGGTGATCTATATGGGCTCACTAGCAGAAACGAAAAGAAAGCTAGAGGCTCTACAGCAGAAGTTGACATGATGCCAAGAAATATGGTATTGTTATCTTTGTTAGTTTTACGTGTGCTTGAACTCCAAGCATACTGTAACCGCACAGACTAGGTAGAAGACATTGATTAATGCACCTAGAATGGCGAGTCTGAGTATAAGAGGAGGTGCAATAATGTACGCAATTATCGAAACAGGTGGAAAGCAATATAAGGTTGAAAAAGGTACAGAGCTATACATCGAGAAGCTACACGTAGCTGAAGGTGAAACTGTGAACTTCGACCAAGTTGTATTTGTTAATAAGGATGGAGAAGTCCTAACAGGTGCTCCAACAGTTGCAGGTGCTACTGTAACAGCTAAAGTTGAGCGTCACGGTAAAGGACAAAAACTTACGATTTTCAAATACAAATCTAAGAAGAACTACCGTCGTAAGCAAGGTCACCGTCAACCATATACAAAAGTTGTGGTTGAAGCGATCAACGCTTAATTATAAGGTGGTTTTCTATGATAAAGATAACCATTAAACGTCAACCAGATAGCCGAGAGATTCTGCAATTTACTTTACATGGGCATGCGGGCTACGCAGACTCAGGTCAGGATATTGTCTGCTCTGCTGTGACGGCTGTTTCTTTTGGAACAGTGAATTCGATTGAAACATTACTTGATACGAAGCTACAGATTGAAATGGAGCAGAAGACAGGCTTTCTCCACTGTATAGTACCTACATCTAGAGATGAAGCTACACATGATGAAGCTACACATGAGAAAGTTCAACTTTTATTAGAAAGTATGGTCTTAACCCTAGAATCTATTGCTTCTGAATATGGAAAATATATAAACATTATTTTTGAATGAAGGAGGTGAACGATATGCTAAAAATGAACTTACAATTCTTCGCATCCAAAAAAGGGGTAGGTAGTACAAAGAACGGTCGTGATTCTATCGCGAAACGTTTAGGTACAAAGCGTGGTGACGGACAAACTGTTACTGCTGGAAGCATCTTAGTTCGCCAACGCGGAACGAAGATTTACCCAGGAACGAATGTAGGGATTGGTGGAGATGACACACTTTTTGCTAAAGTTGAAGGTGTAGTACGTTTCGAGCGTCTTGGACGTGACCGTAAAAAAGTGAGTGTTTACCCTGCATAATAAGCAAGTAAGGGAGAGGGAGCAGATAGGCTCCCTTTTTTCTTTTTCCTAGAGACTAGAAGGAATGGTCTAGATATCCTACCGTGTTTAGTATATTATTAATGTTAGTAACTACCAAACAAATGGTCCTTAGATCCAACGGAGGATACGAATATGAATAAAAAACAAGAATTTATAGAATATCTAAAACATTACCGACATGACTGGCTTAATCATATCCAGATTATTAAAGGGTATTTAAGCTTGGGTAAAATGGATCAAGCCCAAAAATTTTTGGATTCTGTGATTGTTAATTCACATTATGAATCAAAAATTTCGCAACTAGGAGACGTAGATCTTTCTTATTTTCTGCTTACATACAATTGGACTCAAGAAAAAATCATGTTAGATATAGAAATTGAAGATGATGATGCAGATATATCTAAGATTGGGGTAAACTATCCCTATCTACTGAGTTGGCTCTCTACAATTACAAAAATGGTGGAAAGCTACTGTGAATGTCAATTTGAGAATCGTCTTTCTTTTCTTTTTCAGGTGAAAGAAAAGCACATCGCTGTGGTCGTTGAATTTATAGGAAAATGGAAAAACGAAGAGGCAAAGCAAGCCATTTCTGCAATTCAAGAAATGGTTCAAAAAGAACGAGGTACATTTGTACTAGGAGAGAATGACGAGTCGAAGTTCGACTTCGAAATAGTGGCAGAGCAACAGCCCTAGAAGAATAAAGCAGACTTCCATCAGATGGGGTTTTTACTCCACCTAACGATGGATAAAAGTTATGTACCATGAGGTGAAAAACCATGTTTGTAGATAAGGTAAATATATACGTAAAAGCTGGAAATGGCGGAAATGGGATGATTGCGTTTCGCCGTGAAAAGTATGTTCCAGATGGTGGACCAGCAGGCGGAGATGGCGGAAATGGAGCAGATATCATCTTTGAAGTGGATGAGGGCTTGCGTACATTGATGGATTTTCGCTATCAAAAGCATTTTAAAGCATCTGCTGGTGAAAATGGACGTACCAAAAGGCAGCATGGCAGCGGAGCCGAGGACATGATTGTCAGGGTTCCTCCTGGCACAACGGTGACAGATCAAGATACAGAAGAAGTGATTGCTGATTTGGTACATCATGGACAACGTGCGCTCATTGCCAAAGGAGGACGGGGTGGTAGAGGGAATTGCCGTTTTGCCACTCATAAGAATCCTGCTCCTCATGTAGCGGAAAATGGAGAGCCGGGGCAGGAGCGTAACATTTCGTTAGAATTAAAGGTTTTGGCTGATGTTGGCTTGGTCGGTTTTCCAAGTGTAGGTAAATCGACTTTACTCTCTGTAGTATCAGCGGCAAAACCCAAAATCGCAGCCTATCATTTTACTACTCTTACGCCAAATTTAGGTTTAGTGGATGTTGGGGATATGCGCAGCTTTGTCATGGCTGACTTACCGGGTTTGATTGAAGGAGCTCATCAGGGAGTTGGATTAGGTCATCAATTTCTAAGGCATATTGAGCGGACAAGGGTTATTGTGCATGTAGTCGATATGTCTGGCTCAGAAGGGCGTAATCCCTATCAGGACTACCTTCAAATTAACCAAGAGCTAAAGCTCTATAATTACCGTCTAGAAGAAAGAAAACAGATTATCGTAGCGAATAAGATGGATATCCCTGAGGCAGAAGGGAATCTACAAGAGTTTCGTCGACAGATTGGAGATGAAGCGTCCATCTTTCCTATTTCAGCTGTTACCAAAGAAGGAACAAAAGAGTTAGTCTATGCTATTGCCGATCTTTTAGACTCCATACCACATACCACATTTGAACAAGAGATTGAAGAACAGCCAGAAGCCCATGTCATGTATCGTTTTACAGAAGAGGATAAAGGATTCCGTGTCTATAAAGACAATGAGATTTTTGTTGTTGAAGGAGATCGTATTGAAAAACTGTTCAAGATGACCAACTTTACAACGGAAGAATCCGCTAGACGCTTTGCGAGAACGATTCGTTTAATGGGAGTAGATGAAGAATTACGATCGCGTGGGGCAGAGGCTGGAGATACCGTGCGTATCATGGATTTTGAATTTGAATTTATTGATTAGAATAAGAAGCGTTCATTGTTAAAGGTGGACAAAAGAAGCCCTTAAAAAATAAGGTGCTTCTTTTTTTCATCCCGTTTGACCCTTGGATAAGTAAAAACTCCATCCGATGGAAGTCTACTTTATTAAAAAAATGTAAATGAAAGCGGTTACTATACAGAAACCTATTGTCACTCTTTTTATAACCTGATATAATTGTCCATTATATAAATACAAATGTATACTTCAGGAGGACATAAAAGTGATGGGGGCAAACAAAGAAACCTTTTACTTAATTCGCTCGGATATTTTGCCAGAATCCATTCAAAAAGCCATTGAGGCAAAAAAAATTCTGGAAAGAGGAGATGTTGAAACCATTCAAGAAGCGGTAGACAAAGTAGGACTAAGCCGGAGTGCTTTTTATAAGTACAAAGACGCTGTTTTTCCTTTTAATGCGATGATGAAACAGAAGATTATGACCGTGTCTCTAAACTTAGAGCATCGTTCAGGAATATTATCTCAAATGCTTAGCTTTATCGCCAGTAGAAGAGGAAATGTCTTGACCATTAATCAGACGATTCCTATCCAGGGATTAGCGAACGTAGTCTTAACCATAGAAACTGCACAAATGGATCTAAGTGCAACGGAATTAAGTGAAGAACTTAGACATTTAGATGGAGTCCAAAAGGTCATCTTGGTAGGTCAAGGATAAAGTGCAAAATCTTCTTCTAAAAGAAGAATCGTCAAAAAAGTACAGAAAATTTATAAAAAAGGATAGGAGTTTTTCATATGATGGACTATAATAAGGAAATTAAAGTAGGATTATTAGGTTTTGGTACAGTGGGGACAGGTGTCGTACGCATAATTCAGCAGCATCAGGATGATCTTGTCCATCAAACAGGCTGTAGGATCAAGGTTGAAAAGATTGTTGTTCAATCGCTGGAGAAGTCCCGTTCTCTCGATGTAGAAGAAGGGGTCCTTACGCTGCATGCTGAGGACGTGATCCACAACCCTGATATTGATATTGTCATTGAAGTTATCGGTGGAGTAGAAAAAGCCCGTCATTATATATCGCAGGCTTTACAGCAAAAGAAACATGTCATTACCGCGAATAAGGACCTCATGGCGATTCATGGAGCTGAGCTCTTAACGCTGGCTAGTCAGAATGGCTGCGACCTTTTCTATGAAGCGAGTGTAGCCGGTGGTATCCCGATTATTCGAGCGTTAGTCGAAGGTTTTGCTTCAGATCGAGTGCGTAAAATGATGGGGATATTGAATGGGACGACAAACTATATGTTAACGAGAATGTCTAAGGAAGGCTTGTCCTACGATGATTGCCTACAGCAAGCGCAAGCACTTGGCTATGCAGAGGCAGATCCAACCTCTGATGTAGAGGGCTTAGATGCTGCCAGAAAGCTAGCCATTCTAGGAACGTTAGGCTTCCATACGGAAGTTTCTTTAGATGAGGTAAAGGTTCGAGGAATCTCACAAGTATCGAAAGAGGATCTTGAGTATGGAAAATCTTTTGGATATGAAATGAAGCTTCTTGGCATTGCTGATCGCAATGATCAAGGAATCGAGCTTTCCGTTCAACCTACATTTGTCCATAAATCGCATCCATTAGCGCATGTAAATGGTGTATTTAATGCCGTGTATGTTTATGGAGAAGCCGTAGGAGAAACCATGTTCTATGGTCCTGGAGCTGGAGAATTGCCTACAGCAACTGCTGTTGTTTCTGACCTCGTTACGGTCGTGAAAAATTTAAAGCTTGGTGTAAACGGACGTGGCATGGTAGCCCCTTATAGAGAGAAAAAATTAAAGCCACAGGAAAGCGTCTTGAATCGCTACTTTATCCGCCTTGTTGTCCATGATCAACCAGGGGTGTTAGCTTCGATTACAAGATCATTAGCAGATTTAGATATGAGTATCTCACAAATATACCAAAAAGAAATAGAAAACGACAAAGCTGAGATTGTGATCATTACACACACAATATCGCTCGCTGCGCTTGAAAAATGGTTGGAGCAAGTGAAACAGGATCAGCATATTGATCACGTAGCTAGTTGTTATGCGGTAGAAGGAGAGGAACTATAGAATGAGTGGATTATTAGCAAAATACGCGCAATATTTACCAGTAACAGAACAAACCCCTAAACTAAGCTTAGGAGAAGGAAATACGCCTTTGGTACATGCAGAGAATCTGTCAAAGGAGCTATCAGCTCAGATTTACTTGAAGCTTGAAGGGTTAAATCCTACAGGATCTTTTAAAGATCGTGGGATGGTCATGGCAGTAGCCAAAGCAAAAGAAGAAGGGGCTAAGGCAATTATTTGTGCCTCTACAGGAAATACATCTGCATCGGCTGCGGCATATGCGGCTAAAGCAGGGTTAAAATGTTATGTCGTTATCCCAGATGGTTATGTGGCAATGGGGAAACTGGCACAGGCGATCATGTATGGAGCAGAAATTATTCCGATCAAGGGGAACTTTGATCAGGCACTGGACCTTGTCAAAAAGCTAAGTGAATCGCACCCTATTCAATTAGTGAACTCTGTCAATCCTTATCGAATTGAAGGACAAAAAACAGGCTCTTATGAGATTATAGAGCAGCTTGGAAAGGCTCCTGATATCTTTGCTTTGCCTGTAGGGAATGCAGGCAATATTACAGCGTATTGGAAAGGGTTTAAAGAAGCCTTCAACCACCAGTTAAGCACAAGTAAACCTAAAATGTGGGGCTTTGAGGCAGAAGGTGCCGCTGCGATTGTGAAAAACGAAGTGATCAAAGAGCCAGATACTTTTGCTACTGCGATTCGTATAGGAAATCCGGCAAGCTGGGAGTATGCTGTTCAAGCGAGGGATGAGTCTGGTGGAATGATTGATTTTGTCACTGATGAGGAGATAAGAGCGGCATACTATACACTTGCTGAAAAAGAAGGGGTTTTCTGTGAGCCAGCTTCTGCTGCCTCAGTAGCAGGGATTCTGAAACGACATAAACAAGGAGATATTCCAGCCGGTAGTACCATTGTTTGTATCCTAACAGGAAATGGGCTCAAAGATCCTACAAGTGCGATGGAGAAAATCAAAGAAAACCCAAAAGCGATTCAAGGCACGGAAGAAGAATTGGTACAAACCATCTTTGCTAGTGGAGGGGTTTAGATGTCGCTAGCTGAAGAAAGGATGATTGTCAGAGTTCCTGCTAGTACAGCCAATCTAGGCTCAGGCTTTGACAGCATCGGAATTGCTCTACAATTGTATCTAACTTTAGAGGTAGAAAAAGCGGAAAAGACACATTTCGTCTGGAAAGGGAAGGATTTAGAGGGGCTGGAGATTTCTGAAGAAGATAATTTAATTTTACAAGCTATTCTTCGGCTCTATTCTTTATGTAACCAGAACCCTCCGCAGCTTCGTATCGAAGTAAGCAGTGAGATTCCTTTGACTCGAGGTCTTGGAAGCAGTGCATCAGCTTATGTTGGCGGTTTGGTGATAGCCAATGAACTATTAGGTCATCCGTTTACAATAGAAGAACTATTGTGGCTGGCAACAGAGGAAGAGGGACACCCCGATAATGTCGGGGCCTCTCTTTTAGGTGGAGTAGTGATGGCAAGTGTCGATTGGGATCAAAAGAAAGTCGTCTACCATAAGCAATCCTTTCCTATCCAATGGAAATGGATTGCAGCGATCCCGTCTTACACACTATCTACTGCTCTGGCGAGAAATCTGCTGCCGGAACAATATCCTAAACAAGATGCGATTTATAATTTAAGCCGCTATGGGATGCTGGTATCCTCCTTAATGACTGGAAATCGTGCAGGAATGAAGATGGGGCTACAGGATGCTCTCCATCAGCCTTATCGCAGTCAATTGATCCCTGGATTTGAGGAACTTCTGCGTAGACAGGATGAGCTGAATATGATAGGTTTTGTGATAAGCGGTGCAGGACCAACGGTTTTGGGCTTAATGGAAGAAGTAGAAGATCATGAACAAGTAGTGAATGAAATGAGAAACGTTATGACGATTGCTGGCCACACTGTTGAAGTCTTTCCTCTGGCCGTTGATCAAGAGGGATTCTCTGTCCAGCGAGTGGCGGTTAGAACGTAATAGATGAATGAATAGAGATAAAATGTAGGAGTGAAAAGAGAGTGTCATACCGAATAGCTTACTTAGGACCGAGTGGAACATTTACAGAAGAGGCATTACGAAAACTGTGTCATCACTATCTTTCTTTTTCAAAGGAACAAAGCATAGAGATGATTCCGAAAGTAACCATTCCAGATTGTTTAAGTTCTTGTCAAAAGGACGAGGTCGATTTTGCCATGGTTCCCATTGAAAATTCAATAGAGGGTTCTGTCAATATGACCTTGGATTGGCTAATCCATCAGGTGGACTTACCTATCCGAGCAGAATTAATCTTACCTATTAGTCAATTTGCTATTATCCATCCGAATCATGAGCATTTAGAATTGAAAGAAATAGAAACCATCTTTTCTCATCCTCATGCCATTGCCCAATGTCACGAATTTATTCGGAAGCATTGCCCTAATAGTACGATTGAGTATATGAAAAGCACATCGGACGCTGTTGGGTGGGTGGCGAAGCATCCTGAACACAAGTATCTGGCAATTGGAACTCAACTGGCGGCTGAACTGAATCAATGCTTGATTCGCGCCGCAGAAATTGAAGATTATGAGAATAACTTTACTCGTTTTGTCCTTGTAGGCAGGAAGGTGATGGCTGAGATCAAGCAAGAGGAAGCGAAACACTCAGGCAAAACAACAATCTTAATTACTCTTCCAGAGGACTATCCGGGTGCTCTTCATCAAGTCCTCTCTGCTTTTGCTTGGAGAAAGCTAAATTTATCTAGGATCGAATCTAGACCGACGAAAAAATGTCTAGGCAGTTATTTCTTTTTTATTGACATTGAGCAGATTATGGATGATGTTTTATTGCCTGGAGCTATCTCGGAAATTGAAGCGCTGGGCTGTCAGGTACGTTATTTAGGTAGCTATCCATGTTTTTTACCAAAAACGATGAGCAAATTGCCCACTTAAGCATATGATGGTATGGACTTATGTTTAAGGAGGAAATTCAAAAGTGAAAATTCACATTGTACAAAAAGGTGACACACTTTGGAATTTGGCTGAGAAATATGGAGTGGATTTTGAAAGCTTAAAACAGGCAAATGCTCATTTGAGTGATCCTGACATGATTATGCCTGGTATGAAAATCAAAATTCCAACCTCGCTGTTCCAGCCAAAAAAGACAGCAAAAAAGGCAAGAAGCCCTTAACTGGATTAGACGTGAAAGGGAAAAAGGAGATGCCTAAAAAAGCAGGAGAGATGGAAAAGGCTGATGTCATGGGTGAAATGGCTAAAATGGATAAGCCAATCAAAGAGCAGCCCAAAGTTGATCTAGTGGAAGAGATTGGAGTCAAGGATAAAACAGGTGCATTAAAGCAGTTGCTAAAGGAAACAGCACCACACGTGTTAAAAAATCTTTTGCAAGAGGTAAAGCCTGATTTCCTCGAGTCGTGGTCTGTAGAGCTTGAAATGATGAAACAGAAGGAGAAAGTAACAACAAAGCCCGCACCACCGAAAATGTTACCTATAGAAGAGGTGAAACCAACGCTTCCACCTCCACCAGTACCAAAGGCTCCGATAACAGAAATTAAACCGCTCCCTTATAAACCTCCTTATGAAAAGCCGATGGAAAAGCCAATTAAAACGATGCCAGTACAACAAATGGAGCATCCATGCCCTCCATATCCTCCTTCACCGCATTATGGGTATAGCCCAGCTTATCAAATGGGGTATCCAGGAGCTGTACAGGGCATGCCAGGGATGCAGCCTTCCTCTTGTCAAGCGGGCTATCCCTATATGCCAGCCGTTACTCATCCACAAACAGGGTATACACAGCAACCGATGCATTCTACTCAGCAACCAATGAATCAGATGCACCAGCCTATGCACCCGGGGATGTCTCCGAGTCCTTATGTACCTTCATTAACAAGCCCCTATGGTGGCGGTATGCCGATGCCACATACAAAAGATTGTGGATGTGGTAACAAGAGAGATTCTCACTCGTCATCCTAATTCCATCTCTTTAAGCAACGAAAAAAGTCCTTTTCTCTTATGATCTAAATCATGTTTTTGATGATTAACTCATAGGATGACTATAAGGGCTTTTTTCTGGTTGGAGGTGCTAGATCAATGAGTTCATTCGATGCTTCGCTCTTAATAAAACTGTTTGAAGAGCAATATCTTATGCAAGTTACCAAGCTAACAAATATGAAGAATGATCATGTTTTCTTGGTTGAAACAGAGAGAGAAAAATATGTACTGAAGACTTATGAGGACGAAGAAACCTTACGATGGCAAGAAAAATTTACTGAGCAAGTGATCGAAAGAGGAACAAAAGGGATGATTCCTTTTGTTAAAAACATAAGAAATACAAGTATAAATAGGATTCCTAACCAGCAAAAGGTATTTGGAATCATGCCATTTATTCCTGGAGAAATCATTGATCCATCTAATTGGAAACAGGTTAAGGATTGTATAAAATTGTTAGCTCACTTTCATTTAAAGAGTGGAGGAATTTATGGAAAAAAGCAGGTGATCCCTTTTCGTTCGCAGTTGCTTGAAAAGTGGAACCAACGTCTCCAGTTATTTGTTCGCTCTCTTCAACCTTTTCACAAAGCACATGAACATACAGGAGTAGAAAGCATGGGTGGGATACGCCAAGCCATGGCACGTTATTATGAAGAAGCTATACACTGGG
Source organism: Caldalkalibacillus mannanilyticus JCM 10596 (assembly GCF_000615945.1). Taxonomy (GTDB): domain Bacteria; phylum Bacillota; class Bacilli; order Caldalkalibacillales; family JCM-10596; genus Bacillus_AT; species Bacillus_AT mannanilyticus. The sequence goes on along the minus strand of NZ_BAMO01000021.1, from coordinate 1,047 downwards.
CGGAATGGACCTTAACACACGTACCTAAAGCGTATCTCTTATTTTTAGAAGAACAAGCTCAATGGGAGCGTCAGATGGCTCACTTAGATGTCGCACCACATAATTTCTTAACCATGAAAGGACAATATTATTATTTGCTGGATTACGACCTTGCCGATTATGCCCCTCCTCTTCTGGATGTTGTCCAGTTTATTAATCGGATTTCTAACGAATTTGAATGGTCCTTTGATACAGTAGAAGAATTGATTTATACATATAGCTCGATTTATAGCCTGCATCCAATGGAAAAAAAAATCATCCCTCTCTTATTAGTCTATCCTAACGATTTATTCAGGGAATGGTTAGGACTGTGGAAAAATCATGGGGGATTTCATCCAGAACGCGTTCGCAGTTATATGCTCTCATTAGACCAGAACTGGGAGAAAAGAAGAAGGTTTGTACAGACGTGTATGAATAGGAATATTTAACTCGATTAAAAGCATCTCAATTTCACCATCATAATGTGTGAAGGAGGTGCTTTTTCATGAAAAAAGCCATTAAAAAAGCAGCTTTAGGGTTAACAATCGCTTTAACAATGTCAACAGCTATTGCTTGTGCTCCTGCCGCAGATCGTGGTGCTATGGATGAAAGAGGATTTCGTGGTACCGGTGTTCATCAAGATAGAGGAACACAGTTTGGAACGAGGCAACCTGGATTATTAGGAGATAGACAACCTGGGGCATTAGGAAATGATACACGAGGTGGATTGTTTGGAAATAGAATGGGGACGAATCAAACACGTGAACGTATTGGAGTAACAGGAGGAGATACGTTGAATCGTGGAACAATTCAAGCTCCTAGAGGCGGAACCCTCTTTGGTGGAGCTGGTCCACGTATGCATGGAGCTAGGACAAACATGGGCGATACGAACCGAGGAGTAGGGTTTGGAATGCAAGGTGCTGGTGGAATGAACCGAGGAGTAGGGTTAGGAACGCCTGGTGCTGGTGGAATGAACCGAGGAGCAGGGCTTGGAATGCAAGGTGCTGGTGGAATGAACCAAGGAGCAGG
>NZ_BAMO01000022.1 GCF_000615945.1 Caldalkalibacillus mannanilyticus JCM 10596 | reverse complement strand
TTTTAAACGCTTATACACTCTCAGACAGCTATATCTCGTTTAGCAAAAGCAAGATAAGAAATCACGTTAAACAGAAGAAAATAGATAAAGAGCATCATCAGTGAAAATTGGAGAGTCATACCCTCAGCTACTGGAATTCTATCCACATACTGAGTTAGGTCAAAATGTGCAAATAAGATGTATTTTGCCCAGCTATATTTAGTCAAAAGAAAGTCTGTCATATTCTTTCCTATAAATATGGCTACATAAGACAAACTAACTGCTAAGGTAGTGCTTCTAAATACTATGGACAACATAAAGGCAAAAGTAACCATCATGATCATACTGACTAGGTTCCATAAAAAACTTCGATTGTTTTTAAGAACATACTTCCTTCTACTACATTCATCTGATGATCTAAGTAGAGATACTGATGACCAAAGTCACCAAATCCGTGATAGAAACTATTTGTAAGCACCGCTACTAAGAATACCGCTATTAACAGAATCCCTGCAAATAAGAAGGTAGACACGTATTTAGATAATAATATTTTAAACCTACTAACAGGACGAATAAGTAAAAGCTTTATAGTTCCTTTTGTAAACTCCTCTGCTACAATACCTGCTGCAATGAGAATGGTAAAGAGTATAACAAAGAAAAGAATCCATTCACTTTCTTTGACACCAGTCCATAGAGATCTTTCATAATTTGCGTAATTCTGATGATCTAATGCATACTGGGCTAAGATAATTTCCCTTTCAAATTGCTTTTCTAAACCACCCTTCCAGCTATCATCTTCTAGGTAATGTTTATTGATTTCAATTTGCTGAGCGATCTCTACTTCCCAATTCATTTCTTTATTTGAATTGTAGTTTATGATGATTCCATAAGTAATTGTAATCAAAATTGTGATGAAGATTAAACACCATGTTCTAGGTCTGCGATAGATTTTCATATTCTCATTTGCGACGAGTTTAAAGAAATTAGACAATTTGTTCACCTCTAGTGATTTCCATAAATTTGTCTTCCAATGATTTTGTCGCGGTACTAATCTCAAAGACGCCAACATTCTTCTGAACTAGCGTTTTGTTCAAATCAGGAATCAAGTTTTTTTGCAAAACAAAATGCAAGGTATTTCCCTCTTTATCTATGATTTCTATTTTTCGCTCATTCAGCACTTCTAGTGCCTTGGTTACATCATCAACTTCCAGAGCTATAGAAAGAGTAGGGTCTACCTTATTTGTTAATCCTTTTAAAATCTGTATATCTACCAGCTTCCCACTTTGGATAATAGCAACCCGATCACACATTAACTCCATCTCAGATAACAGATGACTTGAAACGACAACGGCAGTCCCTTCGTTTTCAGATAAACTTCTTAGATAATCACGCAATTCACGAATACCGGAAGGATCTAACCCATTGGTCGGTTCGTCTAATATCAGCACAGCCGGTTTATGTAGAATCGCTTGTGCAACTCCCAAACGCTGTCGCATTCCTAGAGAGTATTTTTTTACTTTTTCATGAATTCGTTGTTCAAGACCTACTAGCTTTATCACTTCTTGAATCCTTTCTTTTGAAATATTAGGATGCATCCGTGAATAATGCAGTAAATTTTGACATCCTGTGAGATAACCATACATCTCAGGGTTTTCAACGATGGCTCCAACATGTGAAATTGCTTTTTCAAAGCTTTTAGCTACATCTTCCCCATTAATATAGATCTTTCCTGAAGACATAGATATCAGCCCAACGATCATCCTGATGGTTGTTGTTTTTCCAGCTCCATTCGGACCCAAGAAACCAAATACTTCTCCCTTAGGAACATCAAAAGATAGCTGATCAATGATCACTTTGTGACCAACTTTTTTTGTAACATTTTGCAATTTTATAGCTATATTATTGTCCATGAACTCTCTCCCTTAAAATATCATCATTTACTACATTAACACGTTTAGGATATTAATGGAAGAGATATGCGAATTGATATATGGCTTCTTCCTTCACAATGGAGGTTCAAGTAATTGCCAAATAAAGCTAGACCTAATACCCTCATCTATTTCAACACTTTAAAATACAATTCAAACGTTTTGTTCAAAGCATCAAGTACCAATTGCCTAAAATCGTCCGTATCTTCTGTTGTATGGGCCTTATCAAGGGATTCATAGTATTCCACTCTTCTTTTCTTTTCAATTATGATGGGTGGATAACCATTCTTCATTAACTCCAGATTTAACAACAGCCTTGCTGTTCTCCCATTCCCATCAATGAATGGATGTATTTTCACAAAAATAATATGTAGGTATGCTGCTCTATCAACTGGATGTAAAGATTGCCATTCGTTTTCGTACATGGATACCAGCTTTTCCATTTGAATGGTAACTTGTAACGCATCTGGTGGTATATGTTGTGCTCCGCTGATCACAACGTTTTCTTTTCGGTATGCCCCCGCATTTTCATCATCAATTCCTTTTAATATAAGTCGATGAATATTCTTAATTTGTCTTTCTGAAAAAGATTCTTTTTTTCGCACGATATCCTCTACATAGAGTATCGCTTCTTTATGGTTAATGACTTCTAGATGTTCTCGTAATGTTTTTCCGCCAATTGTTACCCCTTCGAGTGCCACTTTCGTTTCTGATAACGTTAATGTATTTCCTTCTATGGCATTTGAATTATAGGTCCAATCCAAAAGCAAATGTTCTCTTATGCTCTTTAAAGTATGTTTAGGGATCGGCCTTAGATGATCCAATCTTTTTTTCATTTCGTCAATTTGTTCAAACATCTTTTTCAACTCCAACATATAATTGATACCTTTACTTTATTATGCCATAATTCCGAACTTAACTCATCTATTTGTCATAAAGGGCTTCTCGACAATCATGCGGTAAAGTAGTTGACCAGAAACATAGCCATGCTAAAAAGCACGGCTAAATGTCAGTTGGTAAGTTAAGCTCTAATGGCCATAAAAACCCTCCTCTTCTAAATATCCGCGTTAAGATAAGATTATCTGTCCGCTAAGGTAAATCAAGGAGGTGGAGGTTCTCAAGATGAAGGGGGAACCATTCGTCTGAGTCATTTATCTCACCCCCATTTCTTTAAAATTTTCTTGGCATATATTTCATGTGACGTATTTTCAATAAACTCATATAGACTTTGATCAAGTTCCTCTTCCAAACTTTCGTTTATTTCGTTTCCATCTTCATCATATAGCTGGAAGTGTTCGTATTTCCATTCATTAAATTTATCTTGCAATAAATCCATAAAATTGACCCAATGCTTACCATGATTAGAGATGTAGGTAGCAGTCCATTGATTGATGTATACAGAACTCAATAACTCCTCTAACTTGGATGAATACCATTCTGCTTTACCTAAGCTAGAAATAATCTCTTGAAATTCTTCTTTGGTCATAGGTTTTACTTCACCTGAATAATCATAGCTGTTCTTATCTACTTTATACGGATGTGGAAATGACTCTATTGTTTGCATCCATTGAAATGGAGTGTATTGTTCAATGATTTCCATTAGCAAGTTTGAAATTACTAGTGTGGTTGCGTGTTTATCCAAATCGTCCCCCCTTTTCTTTTGTTCTTCCATTCATCGGACTCTCTCCTTCAATCAGTGATGAGTATACATCACTTGAAGTGAAGGTAGTTCTTATGCTAGATAGATATTTCAAAAGCTACACGCTATCATTCACGAACTCAGTATCTTGCGACTAGCTAGTAATACTTTATCAATGCTTATTTTAGAAATGCTGTTGTTTGTAACAAATCTAATAGTATTAGGACCAAATGTACCTGCTAATATGTCATGTTCTTTTAATTGAAGCAAGAACGTTTCTGGCGTTATCTTTGATTTAGTGATGTTGACTAAAATAATATTTGTTTCTACTTTATTTTCAATCACTACCCCTTCTATATTCTGAAGTCCTTCTGCCAGTTGCTTTGCGTTTTCGTGATCTACCTCAAGAAGATTCACATTTTCTTCTAGCGCAATAATACCAGGGGCAGCTAGAACTCCAGCTTGTCTAAGTCCTCCGCCTAAGCGTTTACGCCACTTTCGAGCTTTCAAAATAAAATCAGAGGAGCCTGCAATGATTGAACCTACAGGTGCTCCCAAACCTTTAGATAAGCAAAACTGAACAGAATCTGTATATTTTGCAAATTCTTGCACTGGGACTTGAGATGCTACAGAAGCATTGAATAATCTCGCACCATCTAAGTGAACAGGTATACCATACCTTTTAGCTATTTGGTAGATTTCTTTCATATTTTCCAGTGGAATTACGGCTCCACCTGCTTTGTTGTGAGTGTTTTCTATGCAAATAAGACCCGTTTCCGGTTCGTGAATATCATCACCCCTGATGGCTGCCTCTACATCACTTGGTTTCATGGCGCCACGTTCACCAGTTAAGGTTCTAATTTGTACTCCAGCAAATGCAGATAATGCTGCAGCCTCGTAAAGAAACAAGTGTGCTTGGGCTTCCATAATTACTTCTTGCCCCGTCTTGCAATGTACTAATCCGGCTATTTGATTTCCTTGTGTGCCACTTGTTACAAATAAGGCTGCTTCCTTTCCAAGGATGTTTGCTGCAATTTCTTCGAGCTTGTTTACGGTTGGATCTTCCCCATAAACGTCATCTCCCACTTCCGCTTCATACATCGCTTTTCTCATCTTTTCACTTGGAATTGTCACTGTATCACTGCGCAAATCTATCATAATGTGTCTTCCTCCTAAAGTTGTTTATCATAATAATGAAAATAGATTATAATGTACAAAAAGTAAAATGTTCTTGAAAGTGAATCAAGGAATAATTGACCTTGTTTACAATATCAGCACAAAAGAAGGAAAACATACATTATGGTAGAAAGGTTGATTCCTATGAACCATCATCTCCTAGGGCAAACTGTATTACGTTATCGTCAAAAAAATAGGATGACCATTCGAGAGTTTGCAGAACATGCAGGGATCAGTACTTCCCTTATTAGCCAAATAGAAAGAGGGCAAGCAAACCCCTCGCTAAGTGTTTTAGAATTAATTGCGAAAGCCTTACAAGTGCCCCTATTTTCCCTCTTCATTAATGAAATTAACACAGATTCCCTTATTTTAAGAAAACAGGATCGAAAGAAAGTGTTTCGTGAGAATAGTGATCATATAGTTCATGAGATATTGACACCAGATTTTATGAAAGCAAATATTGAGATTTTAATGATGGAATTAAAAGCAAATTCCACTACAACAAAAAAAGTATTACTTACACGAAAAACAAAGAAGAAATAGCCGTTATAATGAGGGGGAACGCATATGTTGAACTAGAGGGAAAAGAATATTTTCTAAATGAAGGAGATGTTGTGCGTATTCCACCACAAATAAAACACCGTTTTCTAAACAAAAGTAATGATACAAATCATATTTTATTTGTGCTAACTCCATCGTTGGCTTAGACAAACTTCTTAAAGTTTAAATTATCATTTGTGATGGAGAATAGTAGTCGTCAGGAAAATGAACTTAAATTTTAACTCACATTTTCCTGACGGTCCCCCTAAACAATTATAATTTGGAGCTTTAAAACTATCATGTTAAAATCGATTTCTGTTTCAATTTGCTCTTATCTAGCTCCTCAAGCACTCGCTGAAGCATTTCGATTTCAGCATTTTTTATTTCTTCAAGTATCTCTTTCATTTTGATCAAATCAGCCTGAAGCTTTTTCGTGCTCACAAACACCGAATTTAATCTTTTTAACACATAATTCCTCATGTAGACAGCCTTTTGTATATTTTGGCTGCTTATTTCAAGAATGGCTTCATTATGCTCCATATACTCGTTTTTCATTAAGTATAAAAGTCGATCATGAAGAGCTTTTTTATGCTCCCATAAGATGTGCAAGTGTCGAACGATATTGTGATCGATGAGGTCTGGATGATTCCCAACAAGAGCTTCCATATAGAGCACTAAATAATCATATACCTCTACCCCAAAGGCTTCGTTTTTAAGGTCTTGATGCAAGGTATCAACTGTGGTTTTAGCTTCTAAGTATCTTCGATTTGTTGCTGCACCTGATCTATTGAGAAATCATAGGAGTACTGCTCATTATACTTAAATAAGAAGCTGCGTTGATGATCAGGATGGAATTCATTCTTCTCATCAGCTTCTAATTCCTCTAGCATATGATCATAAGCTGATTTAATTTCTGTGAATGTTGTTTCTTGTTTGCCAAACAATCCCTTTCGATCAAAGCCCTTTTTTATAAACAGTTCTCGTTCAAGATCATAACCACAAAGCATAACATGGTGTGGAAGATGACGGTTTTTATACGAGGGGCTTTGGGACAGATAATGTTCGTCAACAAAAGGAACAGGATAATACCCTTGATCAATCGCATGAATGAAAAAATCGATCATCCTATCACCCTTTAAATCAGGAAATAGCTCTGGGCTGAGCATTTGAGTGATCAAAAATGGATTGTTATACCGATATTCGTAACGTCCTAGATAGAAATCGAATCGTAGCTTCTTTTTCTTTTCTAAGAAATCTCTATTACAATGTAATTGAATAAAATTGGTATAGAACCAGGGATGTGACTTTTCGTTCTTCATCGTAATACTTAGGGTAAAACCCCAGTAAAGAAAGCCATGGATGGGAGGATCAACCACAGGCAGGATTTTTTTAGTCAATAGAATCAGCCTCTCTTACTCCTTAGGAAGGTTTTATATGATTGTCATTTCTTCAGAAACTCTAGAAGAATAGAATTCTGCTAGCTCTTCAATTGTGGGAAATTGAAAAACATCCAAATTCTCAACTGGCAGTCCAGCCTTCTCCATCGCTTCTTCAAGCTGTAAAGCCATGATGGAATGTCCACCTAAATCAAAGAAATTATCAAGAACCCCGATTTGCTCGACTTTCAAAACTTCTTGCCATACTCGTACCAAAGTTTCTTCAATTTCATTTCGCGGGGCTACATACTCAGCTTGAATAATACTAGATTTTAAATGGGCAAGAAGTGTACGATCTATCTTACCACTCGTTGTAAGGGGAATTTCGTCGATTCTTACAAAACGATTAGGAATCATATAGTTAGGTAGTTCGTCCGATAATGCCTCACGCAATTCAGAAATAAGCAACGTTTCATCCGAGGTGAAATAAGCACAAATCATTGGATTTTCCTCTTGATCCTTCTGAATCTGTACAATGGCTTCATGAACCCCTTCACACTTAAGCAATTGAGCTTCAATTTCCCCTAATTCTATTCGATAGCCTCTAATTTTGACTTGATCATCACTTCGTCCAAGATATTCAATGCTTCCATTGGCATGCCAACGGGCAAGATCACCTGTGCGATATAATTTTGTTTCCTTATATAAAGAATGCTGAATAAATCTCTCTTCAGATAGCTCTGAGCGATGTAAGTAGCCCCTGGCTACTCCATGTCCCCCCACATAGATTTCACCACACACTCCAACAGGAAGCAGATTTTGATGCTCATCTACAATAAAGATTTTTGATGTTCGAAGAGGCTTTCCTATATCACTTGAATGAAGTTCTAGGTCCTCCTCTTCTATTTTTTTATGAGTGACATAGACGGTCGTTTCACTTGGACCATATAGATTAATCAATTCCACTTCAGGATATCTTGCATGCCATGTCTGAAGCTGACTTGTTGTTAATGCCTCCCCTCCTAATAACACCTTGCGAATGGCAAGAGAAGGCTGCGTATATACTGCTTGCTCTAAGCGACTTAATTGATAGAAAGCCGTAGGAGTTAGATTGGCGATACTTACTTTCTCCTCCTCTAGAAGAGAAAGGTATTCTTTTAGATTTTTTGTGGCTTGCTGTGGTACGATCACCAGCTTTCCACCATGCAGCAAAGCCCCATACATCTCCCATACCGAAAAATCGAAGCAGTACGAATGAAAGAGAGTCCAGACATCCTCTTCCTTAAAATCAAACCAATGTTCCTCATGGTGGAAAAGCTGTACAACATTTTTGTGCTCAACTAACACTCCCTTGGGAGTTCCTGTAGAACCCGAAGTATAAATCACATAAGCGACATGATCCATTTGAGCAGATGGAGAAAGAGCTGAAGTATTTCCTGTTTTCAACTCATCAAGCTGGAACAATTCCTTCTCTACAGTGACTAGATCCATGACAAGCTCTTCATTATTTGTTAAGAGCAATAAAATCTGACTGTCCTCTACCATAAATTGGACTCGATCCTTTGGAAGAGTAGGATCAATCGGTAAATAAGCTCCCCCTGCTTTTAAAATCGCCAAGATCCCTATGACCATTTCTACTGATCGTTCCACCATCAAGCCAATAATTTGATCAGGCTGTATGCCCCTTTCTCTTAAACGATGGGCTAATAAGTTAGAATACTCATCTAATTCTTGATAGGTTAATTCTTGTTTTCCATAGGCAAGAGCTATGCGATCAGGAGTTTTCGCCGCTTGTGCAGTAAACATCTCATGAATCGTTAGCTGCCTATAAGCGGGTAAGGTCACCTGATTAAACTCTGTCATTATTTTTTGGCGCTCCGCTTCTGTCACAATGCTTATTTGAGAGAGCAATAAATCTGGATTGTACCAAACCTGCTCATAGAAGCACAGCAGATGATTCATAATTTGTCTGACCGTTTTCTCTCTATATAAAAGAAAGTTGAATTGAAGATCAATTTCGAATTCATCTCCATGTTGGTGTAAGGTAAAAATCAGGTTGCTCTGAATTTCACTAACATGATTTAGATCATGAATCTGATCAGACAGCACCATTGTTTCTATAATGGGTACTCCTTCCTGAGAAATTGGCAAATGAAACAATTCTGCCAATTTACCCATAGGAAAGTTTTGATGCTCATCAGCCTCGATAACCACCTGTTTCAATCCTTGGAGCATCTCTTTATACGATTCATCAGGAGATAAATCTGTTTTTAATAATAAAAGAGTGTTAATCAGTTCCTCTTCTATTTCTTCTCCTTTAATGACAGGCATACCAATCGTAATGATCTTTTCTCTATTATATTTAGATAGAAGATAGGTTACCCCTGACAAAAACAAAATATAGAGAGCAATAGGAGAAGAACCAACAATCGAACGTAACCTTTCAGCTACGTTCTTTGGTATCCTTTCTTTGATCCTTTTATATTGAGGAGGGAGCGGGGTTTCGGCAAAATCCTTAGGAAAGTGAGAAACAACTAGACCTTCCTCAAATTGATTAAACCAATATTCTTTCTCCTTTTGAAAAGCTTCACTTGATAGCATTGTATTTTGAGACAATTTGTCAATCATTTTAAGCACCCCCATCGATCATTGTATGTGTAGCAAATCCACCTTTTAAAATTGAAAAAAGACGTCCTCTTCAATCTTCTTGTTTCGTTTCACAAGCTTACGATCGATTTCTATTTGATTCAACTTAATATAAGGTTCTTCTAGGATGATATCAATTAATTGCAGATAGCTGTTTAACAAACGCGTGATCGTTTCGCTTCGAAACAGCTCTGTACAGTACTGCACATCTAGTTGAATATGGTCCTCCTGATCGTAGGCGTATATGGAAATATCGAACTTCGCTATATTCGCATCAAAATCATAGATGGAAATCTGCAAATCATCGGATAGAGATAGGTTCTTCACCGTAGGATTGAGATTCTGCATGGCAAATACAGTTTCAATCAATGGATTTCTATTCCCTTCTCTATCGATCGTTATTTTTTCCACTAGTTTTTCAAAGGGATAATCTTGATGTTCAAAGGCTTGAAACACAGTTTCTTTGACCTGTTCTAAGAATTGCATAAACGTATCAGAGCCCTCTACTCGATTACGAATGAGAAGCATATTTACAAACATCCCCATCACAGATTGTATTTCTTGATGGGATCGCCCTGAAATAGGAGAACCAACTAAAATATCTTGTTTTCCGGTGTACTTGTAGAGGAGAACATCGTAACTAGCCATCAACAGCATATACAAGGTTGTCTTCGTTTCTTCTGCCATTTTTTTTAATTTTTCACTCCTTGCTTTGTCAATCACAAAGCTGAGAGTTTCCCCTTGCAATGTCTGCCCTTCTACTCGTTCAAAATCAGTAGGGAGATTTAATTCCGGTAATACACCTTCTAGCTGCTTCATCCAGTAGTTTTCTTGTTCCTGAATGTACTGCTGATAACGATCGCTCTGTTCCCAAACAGCAAAATCCTTGTATTGCAGCTTTAGAACGGGAAGCTCTTGACCATGCCAAAGAGTGATAAACTCTTGAATAAAGATTCCCATACTTACTCCATCCGAAATAATATGGTGCATATCGCAGAGAAATAGATACTTATTCTCGGACAATTCCACAAGCTCAGCTCTTAATAGTGGAGCCACATGCAAATCAAACGGACGAATAAATTGTTTAATCAGATCCTGAACTTTCTGCTTATCATGTTCTAGATTGATTCCTAGTTCCGCTTTTCTCTCCAGCTTAAATTCAATGTTCTTGTGAACCTCTTGTACGAGCTCCCCATTAACCATGGCAAAAGAGGTACGAAGCGCTTCATGTCGTTCAATTAACTTATGAAAAGTCCTTTCGAGTCGAGTAATATCGACCTTTCCTTCCAATACCATGACAATAGGAACGTTATACATCGTTTTAACCTTCTGATACTGGTGTATAAAATAGGTTCGCTTCTGGGCTGAACTCACTGGATAGTATTCTTTTTCTTCAGCCGGTTGAATCGAAATAAACGATTTTTGCTTAGCCTGTTGCAAATAAACGGACATTTGTGCAATGGTTGGATGTTGGAAAATTTCTCGAATTGGAAGCTCAAGTCCTAATTGCCTATGCACCTCACTTGAAAGTCTCGTCGCGTTTAAGGAATGTCCTCCATTTTCAAAGAAGTGATCATATACTCCGATCCCTTCGATACCTAGAATCTCATGCCAAATCTTGACTAATTGTTCTTCGAGCTCATTTCGTGGAGCAATATAGGGATCGGTGGATGCATAACCCACTTGATCGATGGTAGGCAATGCCCGACGATCTACCTTCCCACTCGCAGTCAATGGTATTTTTTCAAGCCGTATAAAATAAGAAGGAACCATATAAGTAGGCAACGATATTAAGAGATGTTCACGCAAGCCCGTGACAGAAATGTTGTCTGCTGACACATAATAAGCAATAAGAAGATCCTGGCGCCTTTCTTCGGAGCGAACGACGATAACCGTTTCCTCAACTCCAGGATACTCCATAAGTTTCCCTTCGATTTCTCCTAACTCGATCCGAAAGCCTCTGATTTTCACCTGTTGGTCCACTCTCTCGATATATTCTAATTGCCCAGCAGCGTTCCACCTGACTAAATCTCCCGTTCGATATAGCCGTTCACTTGGGTTATACGGATTGGTTATAAATTTCTCTGCGGTTAATTCGGGGCGATGGTGATAGCCTCTCGCCACGTTTGCTCCCGCTATACATAATTCACCGACTGCACCAAAGGCTGAAGCTGAAGCTGTTGATTGAGCACGTAGGCACAAGCGCTAGACACAGGTTGACCTATAGGGATCGAACTTTCTTGACCATTGAGTTGCTCAATCGTATAGGAAGTACTGATTACTGTTGCTTCTGTAGGACCATAAACATTGACCAATTTCCCTGGTCCTAAATGCTTAAAGGCACGATAAACATGGCGGACAGAGGCTTTTTCTCCTCCAAATAAGATTTTTCGTACCCCTGTAAGACTGTTCAGATTATATTCGACAAGTGTATTAAATAAGGCTGATGTAATTAAAAACAGACTAATCTCTTCTCGCTTAATCACGTCTGCTAATTGATTCATATCTAACAGAATCGCTTCCTCAATAAGAACCAAGGTTGCACCATGTAAGAGTGAACCAAAGATATCAAAGACAGAACCATCAAAAATAAAATTCAAAATTTGAAGCACTCGATCCTCTTCTGTGATTTGAATAAAACTGGAATCTTGAACGAACTGATACACATTTTCATGAGTGATACATGTACCTTTTGGCTGCCCTGTTGAGCCAGAGGTATAGATCATATAAGCAAGATCCGCAGGCTGATTGATGACTGGCAAGGGATCTGTACTTTCCTGATATGATATCGGCTCATCGAGATATACAATCTCACCATCAAAGAATAATCGTTCACTAAAATGCTTCTGAGTCAATAACAGAGTTGTTTGACTATCCTTAAACATATATTCTAAGCGTTCAGCTGGAAGCGTTGGTGCGAGGGGAAGATACGCTCCCCCCGCTTTTAAAATAGCTAAAATTCCAATTATCATCTCAAACGAACGCTCCACCATAAGTCCTACCGTCATCTCTGGTTTCACACCTTTTAGACGAAGATAATGAGCAAGCTGGTTCGCTTTTTGATTTAATTCTGTATAGGTCATGCTTTGGTCTTTAAAAACCAGAGCTGTTTTATGCGGCGTCTTTTCGGCTTGGAGCTCAAATAATTCAGTTAACGTACTCGCTGATTTAGCTTCATGACGCTTTTGATCTCCTTCACTATTTAAACCATTTAGTTCTTCTAGTAGTTGCCTTTCTTCCTCTGCTGATACGATTGGGATTTCTCCAACTACCCTTTCTGGAGCTTCTAAAATGCACTGAACAAGCTGGTTGAAATGATTCTCAATATTATGGATCAAATCCCTCGATAGAAGATGAGCATTATAGAGCAATTTGATGGTGATGGTTTCTTCTTGTATCACCTGCAAATTAAAATCATAGTTTGTTTGTTCAAATACCTCCATATCTGTCACTTCAAAGTCGATAGCATCTTGACTATCCAGTTGTACCTTTTGGTGAACAGGATAATTCTGAAAACCTATAATATGATCTAGTAACCCTTGTTTCAATGGATGCTTTGCTTGGATGTCATACAATGGAACATAACTATATCGTTCAGCTTCAAGTCCAGCTTGTTGAACAGCTTGGATTAATTCAGAAAAACGTGTTTTCGCTTCGTAGCTTACACGAACTGGGATTGTATTAATAAATAAACCAACAATCCTTTCTACTTCCTTCACTTGGGCGGGGCGTCCTGAAACAACCGCACCAAACACAACATCGTTCGTATTGTTATATCGCTGAAGTAAGATTCCCCAAATCGCTTGGAAAACAGAATTGACTGTGACTTGATATGTATGAGAAAGATCGACCAATTGCTTCGTTGTTTGTTGATCCAATAAGAAAGCATGCTCACCTTTTTGATATATTCCTTGTTCATCAGTCTTGGTTTGGTTACTTGGTATTGTCGCTAATGCATCATAGCCCTCTAATATATTCTGCCAATAGTCCAGCGCTTCATGTTGATTTTGTTTTTCCAGCCATTCAATATATCTATGATACGGCGGAATATTCATTTTATCTGGAATAGTGCCGTTTTTATAGCTCTGATACAAATCAAAAAAATGATGAATAATAAGACCCAGACACCAACCATCCATCAAAATATGATGAAAGCTCCAAATGAGCTTAGTTGTTTCTTCGTTGATTTTTACAAGAGTCACACGCATGAGCAGATCCTTACTCAAGTCAAACCCTTTTTCTCGATCTTGGTTACAAAGAGCTTCTAAAGCTTCACGCTGACTTTTCTCTTCCAGCATTGAAATATCTTCAAAAAACACTTGTGCCTTACGATTCTTTAAAACAACTTGAATCGGTTTTTTTACTTTTTGATAGCGAAAGATCGTGCGGAAAATATCATATTGATCGACCAAAGCTTGTACACTCTGTTCAATCGCATGTCGATCAATACTTCCATCGATTGATAAGACGGATTGCTGAAAGTACGCGTTAGATTCTTGATTATAGAGGGAATGAAATAACATTCCCTCTTGCATCGGAGATAAACCATATATTTTCTCAATCTCCACCTTACTAGCCACCGGTTTCACCCTCCTTTTCTATTTCTATTCCTTACTTTCTATTCCAACTCCATTCTCTCTATATCATCAAGTAGATCATCCAATTCTTCAATGGATAAATCATGATTCCCCAAATCACTTGGTGTTAACACCGAATCCTCTTGCTCCAGACAATGCTCAATAATCTGTTGCAGATGGAACTCATACCTTTGTACAAGCCTGATCATGACCTCTTGAGTAATCTCACTTTGATGATAAAAGAAGGTCATGGTCAGTTGTCCTTCGGTAATCGATCCAGTAATATCTAGGACATGTTTTCTTTCTGCTTCTGGGCTGATCCCTTCTCCACCACGAAGGGCTGAGGTGTCAAATCCACTAAAGCTCCCTTGATTTTCTTCCTGCTCAGATGTGTCGTTCTTCTCTTCATCAAATTGTCCTAAGTAATTAAAAGTGATCTGAGGAGATAGGGATGATCCAACATCATGTGTTTTCTGCTCATCAGCTAAATAGTTTAAAATCCCATATCCAATCCCTTTGTTTGGTATTTTTCGTAAGCTTTCCTTGGTCTTCTTAATCAGTTGTGCTAATGCTGCTTCTGATTCAATGGAAAGCACAACAGGATAGATTGAAGTAAACCAGCCTACTGTTCTGGATACATTTATGCCTTCGATGATTTCTTCTCTTCCGTGCCCCTCAAGGTATAGCCCCACATAGTGCTGCTTTGTCCATTCTGTGATGGTCAGTCCTAGAGCAGTGAGCAGGAGATCATTGATTTCTGTGCGATATGCGTGATGCACACGATTGATTAAAGCCTCTGTCCAATTTCTTTCTAAACGTATCGAAATCTGATCGATCGTTTTCATCTTTTTCTGCTCATGCATCGGTTGGATTGGAAGTGGTTTGACAGGAAGTGTAGCCAAATCTGTCCAATACTCTATTTCCTCTTGGGGCATCGATTTAGCTGCCTTCTCCTGTAGATGAATAGCCCAGGTTCGATAGGAATGAGTTTTTTCAGGTAAACAAATTTGTTGACCCATCGTTACTTGATGATAGGCTGTCCGTAAATCCTCAAATAAGATTCGCCAAGATACCCCGTCAATCATAAGATGGTGAATGGCGATCAGTAAATGATCCCCGGTATTCGTGTGAAATAATCCCAGCTTCACTAAAGGACCTTGTTCTAGGTCTATGCTCCCTTGTATTTCCGTTGATTTTTCTTCAATGAGCCGTTCTACTTGCTCTTTTTGTGCCTCTACAGAATTTATGCCTCCAAGCTCTCGAAAATCATATTTTTGCAGAGAATAGAGCTCCCCTTCTTCAATCCCTCGATTTCGTTGGAACCATTTCCCGTCCTCCTGATAAAAGACGATACGCAAGGCGTCATGATGCTCGATTAACGTCTGAAAAACGGTTCGAACAACTACTTCATCAAATCCATCCTGACTAAACAGCATTACGGATTGGTTCCAATGATGCTGATCGGTAAAGTTTTGTTCAAAAAACCAATGCTGGATTGGGGTGAGAGGAAGCAGTCCTGTTACTTCACCTTGGTCAATTTCTGATTGCCATTCTGTTATAAAAGGGGCAAGTCCTTCTACTGTAGGGTGAGCAAACAAATGCTTCACTTCAACCTGATATTGTTTTTGGTTTAATCTTGTAACAATTTGAAGAGCTTTAATAGAATCTCCGCCTAATTCAAAGAAATTATCCAGTATCCCTACCTCGCTCACTCCGAGCACATCACTCCAGATCTGACTCAGCAGCTCCTGAATTTGATTTTGTGGAGGAGCATAGTCACGCTTCCTTACACTCGTTCGATCGGGTTCAGGCAGCGCATTACGATCTACCTTTCCATTAAGGGTCAGAGGAAGCTTATCTAAGAATGTAAATGTAGAAGGAATCATATAGTCTGGCAAGCGTTCTTCCACATATTTTCTTATCTTTTCTGAGGTGAGCGTATTATCTCCTGCAAGATAGGCACATAGTTCTTTCTCTCCAGTCATTTCCTCTCGAACAAGGACAACAACTTCTTTCACGTTTGGATGTTGCAGGATTTGTCTAGAGATTTCGCTGGGTTCGATTCGATAGCCACGAATCTTGACTTGTTCATCAATTCTTCCCAGATACTCAAGCGTTCCATCAGATAGCCTCCTCGCTAGGTCTCCTGTTCGATACCAACGCTCTCCTTGTTTATATGGGCTATCTATAAATTTCTCTTTGGTCAACCTTTCTTGATGAAGGTAGCCTCTAGCTACTCCATCTCCACCCACACATAATTCTCCTGCTACCCCTATCGGTAAAAGCTTTAGTTCCGAGTCCACAACATAAGCTGTGGAATGTTGAATAGGCTTTCCAATAGGAATCGTAGTATAGGCCTTGTGTTCAATCTCATAATAGGTTGAAAAGGTCGTATTTTCTGTAGGACCGTATCCATTTAAGATTTTGAGCTGAGGATAGCTGTTTTTAATCCGCCTAATGTGTGGGACAGATAAAACATCTCCCCCAACAAGTAATACGTCTAATCCATGAAACAGCTCTTGATTCTGTTCTACCAATTGAGTGAAGAGTGGTGAGGTTAGCCACATCACATTAATCTTTTGTTCTTCAATAACCTGTTGAAGCTTTTTACCATCTAAGATGACCATCTGCTCTACTAAATGAAGCTGTCCTCCATTTAATAGGGCTCCCCATATTTCAAAGGTAGAAGCATCAAAGACCATCGAGCCTGTTTGTAGAATACGTGTTTTTTCATCGAGCTGAATATAATTTGTGTTTTTGACCAAGCGTACCACATTTCGGTGTTCGACAATAACCCCTTTTGGAAGTCCAGTCGAGCCAGAGGTATACATGATATAGGCCGCTTCTCTTGGACCTATTTGACCCAATCCATCCTGAGTCCCTTTCTGTTGCTCCGTTCTCCAATTCCTATCTGCTTTATCGTTCAGCTGGCTAGGCATCCATTCGTCTAAACAAATCCAATCTCCACCATGATGGAAGGAAAGCTCGTGATGTTTTTTCATGTACAAAAGTAGATTGGAGCCGCAGTCTTGTAGAATATATTCTATACGCTGAGCAGGATAAGCTGGATCAATAGGAACATAAGCACCGCCTGCTTTAAGAATAGCTAAAATACCAACAATCGTTTCTGGAGAGCGATCTGCAAGAATGGCAATTGGCTCTTCTTTTGCGATCCCTTTCTGTTGTAAATAATAGGCTAAATCGTTGGATCGCTCATGAAGGTCAGCATAGCTTAACTGGCTATCGCTAGATTGGACAGCACAAGCATTTGGATATTTTCTCACCTGTTCCTCGAAAAGCTCGACAATGCTTTTTTCTCTGGGATACTCTATTACACTTGGATTTACGTCTTCGATTAATTGCTGTTGTTCCTTCTCATCAATCAATTGAATATCGGCTAGACGAATCTCTGGATTTTGTGTCACCAAGTCCATAATACGCTCAAGATGCTTGGCCATTCTTTCTATCGTAGCTCTACTAAATAGATGGGTGCTATACTCAAATTGAAAGTATAGCTGTCCATGCTCTTCTACTGCTTCTACCGTGAGATCAAATTTACTAATTCGATGGTCAAAGGAAACTGTACTCAGGTGAAGATGCTCCATTTTAAGCTCGTTTTTATTCATATTTTGCAAAAGAAACATGGTATCAAATAACGGATTTCTACTTAATTCTCTTCTTAAATCTAATTTCTCTAGAAGTAGCTCAAAAGGATAGTTTTGATTTTCTAGCGCTTTTAAGACACGCTCCTTCACTTGAATCAAGTACGTTGAAAATAACAAGTCTTTAGAAGGCTGATTTCTTATGGCTAGGGTATTCACAAACATTCCGATTACTTGATCTAAATTGGCTTGATTTCTTCCTGCGATCGGCGAACCAACAATCAGGTCATCTTGTCCACTGTATTTAGCTAAGAGAACCGTATAGGTTGCCAATAAAGTCATATACAAGGTCGTTCCCATCTTGGCAGATAATTCAATGATCTGCTTGCTGATTCTCGGTTGAATGTTGTACTCCAAGGTAGCTCCCTCAAAACGTTGCATCACTGGACGTTCATAATCCGTAGGAAGTTCAAGAACAGGAATGTCAGCTGCAAATTGCTTGAGCCAATACTCTTCTTGTTTTTTCTTCTGATTACTATTCATCCAGTTCTGTTGCCAAACAGCAAAATCCTTGTACTGAATAAGGAGATCAGGAAGCTCTTCCCCGTGATATAAATGCATAAATTCTTCAATCAAGAGTTGAATAGATACCCCATCTGAAACGATATGATGGATGTCAATAAATAAATAATACGTGTCAGCCTCGTTTTGTATCATCCTCACTCTTAGTAATGGAGCAATGGAAAGATCAAAGGGATGAATCAATTCCTCTATCAGTTCATTCAGGTTTTTGTTAAAAGGATCAATCGTATCAATGGTAAAGGATACGGTTGGATGAACCCTTTGAACCAGTTCATCTCCCTCCCAATAAAAGGAGGTGCGAAATGCTTCATGTCGCTCTATCATCTGCTGAAAGACTTGTTGTAATTTCTCAATCTGAACTTCTCCCCGAAGCTCAAGAACATGGGGCATATTATAATTTGTATTGCCACCATTCATCTCACTTAATACAAATAATCGCTTTTGCATAGAGGTCACTGGGTAATATTCATGTGACTCAGCAGGCTGAATCTTTAACATTTCTGATAAGTCCAGCTCTTGAATATATTTGGCAAGCTGCTCTACAGTCGCATGCTGGAACAATTCTTTTAAAGGGACTTCCTTCTGAAATTCTACTTGTATACGTGAAATGACCTGCATCGCATGCAGGGAGTGGCCTCCCACCTCAAAGAATGAATCAGTGATGCCCACCTCTTCTACTCCTAAAGTGTCTTTCCAAATTTGAATCAGCATTTCTTCTGTTTCATTTGTTGGAGGGACAATATGACGCTGCTGAGTTTCTCCCTGTTTTGGCTGAGGGAGGGCTTGCCGATCCACCTTCCCATTGAGAGTGAGTGGAATTTGCTCTATTTGCACGAAATACGCTGGAAGCATATACTCAGGCAAAAATTGCAGAAGGTAGGTCCGCAATTCATTCGCTTGCAGTGTAGCCGTGGATTGGTAATAAGCACACAAAGAATCGTTCCCATTGTGCTCTTCAATTACTGTAACCACCGACTGTTGAATAAGCTCATGGGTCGCTAGCTTATTTTCGACTTCTCCAAGTTCAATCCGAAGACCTCTTATTTTGACCTGATCGTCCATTCTGCCCACATACTCAATGGTTCCATTTGGTAACCACTTCGCTAAATCTCCTGTTTTATAGATTTTCTTATCAGGGTACTTAGGGTGAACAACAAACCGATCTTTCGTTAATTCTGAGCGACGGAGATATCCTTTTGCCAATCCCTCACCTGACACACATAATTCTCCAGTAACTCCAATCGGCAGTACTCTCTCATGACGATCTAGAAGCAAGACTTCCTGATTCCCTATTGGACGCCCAATAATAGAAGTTGCAGAAGGTTCCATGTTCATATGGTAGGTTGTAGCAATCGTGTTTTCTGTTGGGCCATATTCATTGATCAATTGAATATGAGGACATTTTCTTTGACTCTGGCGAACACATTCCCGACTAGCTTTTTCTCCGGCAATGACCACAGAGCGTAAGGATTCCAAATCGGCTGCCGAGGCATGCTGGACAATCATGTGATAGACAGAAGGAACCAAGCTCATATGGCTCACTTTGTGCTGGCGAATCACATCGATCACCTGTTTCACCTGATAGGAGGTTTCTTCATGGATCAAGACGAGCTTAGCCCCCGCCAGCAAACTAGAGTATAGATTCGCTCCAAAACCATCAAAGGAAATAGAAATGAGCTGTAACAAGGTATCCTCTTCATTCAAGTGATACTGCTGGTTACGCCAGGTAATATAATTAACAAGTCCTTTCTGTTCAATAAGGACTCCTTTAGGTTTTCCTGTTGAACCGGACGTATAAATCACGTAGGCTAACGGGCTGTGACATTCATCCTTTTCCTTATATAGCAGACTCTGATCATTTGTTAGCGTGGTTGTTGAAGCTTCTTCCTTTTTGCTGAGCAACACATAATCTGAATCAATATCACTAGATGCAGGACAAGAGAAATGATGATCTGTATGAAATGATGAAGGGTATCGATCTTGATACTTCGATTTAGCTACAACATAGGTTGTTTGGCTGTCCCCTAGCATATCATTGATTCTTTCTAAGGGATAAGATGGGTCAATGGGCAAATAAGCCCCGCCAGCTTTTAAGATCCCTAGTATCCCTATCACACAATGAATCGAACGATCCATAAGCAAACCAACGATTTCCTGAGAGCGAACACCGAGCTGTTTAAGTTGCTGCGCCAGTTGGTCTGCTTGCTTATTTAGTTCGTTATAGGTTATCTCTTGTTCTCCATCGACCACAGCAACTTTCTCAGGAGTCTTTCTAGCCTGTTCTTCAAATAATTGTGCTATTGTTTTCTCCTTAGGATAAGGGAAAGACGTATCATTAAATGAATCGATCATTCTGCTTGCTTGTTCAGTAATCAGCTCCAACTGATGTGGAAATTGATGAGGATTATGAACAAATTGCTGAATGAAATAGAGCCATTGTTCTCCTAGTTGTTGTATAGCTGAGGCAGAAAAAACAGCCTCATTATAGCTGAAAGTCAATTCTAGCTGTTCATGTAACGCAATAATCAGATTTAGATCATAATTGGTTTGTTCAAATTCTTCGATATCCTGGACAATAAAATCCACATTTTGCTCATCATTTGCTTTTTGAATTTGCTGTTTCACAGGGTAATTCTGAAAAACTAAAATATGATCGATCATCTTTTGGCTGATTCCACACTTTGCTTGTAATTGAGCCAAGGAGGTATATTGATATTTCTCAGAGTCAAGAGCCGATTTTTGGACATTTCGCATGATTTCTACCAACGTTTGTTGTCCATTGTCGCTCACCCGAACAGGTAATGTATTGATAAATAAGCCCACCATTTTCTCAATGCCTTCTATTTCTGTTGGTCTTCCCGACACAACGGCACCAAAAACGATGTCCTCTATTTGATAATAGCTTTGTAACAGCAGTCCCCAAAGAGCTTGGATGGCTGAGTTGGCTGTGATCTCATATTGCCTCGTCAACTGCACAAACTTATCTGTCGTTTGTTGATCTAACTGAAAAGTAGCTTCTGCTCGAACATACGCTGTAGAAGGTTCTCTTTGCTTTAATGGGAAGCCAGTAGCAGGATGAGTATATCCTTCAAGATAGGAAGACCAGTATTCTTCTGCTTCCTCAGGATCTTGCGTCTGTAACCATTGAATATAATCGTGATAAGGTCTTACAAATGGCAGGTGAATAGCTTCGTTATGCTGTACTTTTTCATAGATTTGAAAGAAATCATCCATAATGATTCCTAGACACCAGCATCCATTAAAATATGATGATGGCTCCAAATCATTTTATAGACCTTGGGTTCCACCTGAATCACACTTAAGCGCATGAGGACATCTTGGGTAAGATCAAAACCCTGCTCTCGATCTCTTAACTGAAATTGTCGTATATAGAGATTCCGCTCCTCCTCGTTTAGATGTGTAATGTTTTCATAGTAAACACTTGCTTCTCGTTCTTGAAGTACGATTTGATAAGGTTGTTCCATTTCTTCATACATAAAAACGGTTCGAAAGATATCATATCTGGCAAAAAGCTCTTGAAAGCTTTTTGCCAGGGTATCCATATCTATGTGACCGGTAATCGTCAATAAGGTTTGCTCGAAATAAGCTGCTGATGCAGGGTCCATCAGATAATGAAAGAGCATGCCCTCTTGCATAGGTGATAGTGGTTGAATAGACTCTATCTGCAATGTTTCTTCCATAGATAAACCTTCCCCTTTCTCTTCTTTTTACGAGTACTCCTCATCTTTTATTTTTAAAAGAAAGAGTTAGTTTTTGTTTTAGCTTCTGCTGAATTTTATCTAGATCCTTAATAGAAAGCTGATGATTACCTACATCGGCTGGCGTCAGCTCTGTTTGATCTTTTTCTAAACAGTGAGTCATTAGCTGCGTCATATGTGAGCTAAATAGATCAATAAAGCTTTGGATCGTTTCTTCAAGGAATTCATGTTGATCATAATCGACCATAACCGTTAACTGCTTCTCTGTAATCATGGCATTGATTTCTAGAGCATAGGGTTGTTCATTTTTAGCACTAATCATTTCTCCAGCAGGCATGTCAGAGATTTGAAATAGATCATACTCCGATTCACGATCAAATTGTCCGAAATAATTAAAGCTTATAGAAGGCTTGCTACTTAACTCTCGTTTTGAAGTATCTTCCATCGCCAGATACTTCAATACTCCATAGCCAACCCCTTTATTTGGAACTCGGCGCAATTGTTCTTTAATAGTTTTAATCTGATAACCCAGATCGATTTTATGGCTCATGTCCAATACGACAGGATATTCTGAAGTGAACCAGCCTATCGTGCGACTAATATCCAGCTGCTTAGATATCTTTTCCCTTCCATGTCCTTCGAGTTGAATAACAACCTGAGAATCAGAGGACCACTCACTTACCGCCAATCCAAGGGTCGTTAACAGAATATCATTAATCTCTGTCTGATACGCCTTGTTCACTTGTTTTAACAATTGTTCTGTTTCTTCTACCGTAAATTGATAGGATAGACTGGCTTTATTACCAACCAAACGGTGTGTCACACTAAAGTCCTTCGGTAGCGGAGCAATAGGCGTCTGATCTACCTTTTGCCAATATTCCCATTCTCTTTGCACCGCTCTGCTAGCTGAATAGACACGTAATTGCTCTGCCCAATACTGATAGGAATGAGTCTTAGGAGGAAGCTGTACGTCTAAGCCTTGCAATTCTTGTTGATACGCGCTTGAAAAATCCTCTAGTAGAATCCTCCAAGAGATGCCGTCCATGACTAAATGATGAACGGTCATCAGCAAATGATCGCCCGCAGGAGTTCGGAATAAGCCTACCTTGAGTAATGGTCCTTGATCCAGTACCATTGAGCTTTGGATACGTGTCGCTTCCTCTTCTATTTTTGACTGGAGATCATGTTGATTCATCTCAAGGGTATCAGAATCTAATCTGTTGACCGTAATTTGGAGGTTTGTTTCCTCTATCCCCCTTACGACTTGATGCCATTGTCCGTTTTCTTTTCTAAAGACTGCTCTCAGCGCATCATGATGCGCTAGCAGTTTGTCAAAAACCTTCTGAAGCAGTCTTTCATCAAAGCCCTCTGCACGATAAAGCATAATAGATTGATTCCAATGATGAGCTTCATAGAATTCCTCTTCAAAAAACCAGTGCTGAATAGGAGTAAGTGCCGTTTCTCCCGTCACGGCTCCTTGATCCACTTCCAGATCATTTTTCGTGACATAGGATGCCACTTCTTCTAAGATCGGATGCTGAAAGAGATCCACTACCTCTAACTTCAGCTTGTGAGTATTCAGCCTCGCAACAATCTCAATCGCTTTGATCGAATCTCCTCCTAAATCAAAGAAGTGATCCGTAAGGCCAATTTCATGGTCGATCAATAGGACTGCTTGCCAGACCTGCGCCAATATCTTCTCCATTTCCGTTCTTGGTTGTTTAAAGTCTTCTTGACGCTTTCTGCTTTCTGCCGGCTCTGGAAGACGAGAACGATCTACTTTTCCATTGACTGTTAACGGTATTTGCTCCAAATGGATATAGTGGTTTGGAATCATGTACTCTGGCAGAGATTTGCTTAAAAAGCCTCTGACCTTTGACCCTTCTATTTCATAGTTTGCCGTGTAATAGGTACATAGACTCATGGATTTATGTTTGTTTTCCTTTAATAGGACGACTACTTCTTCAATCCCTATATATTGCGCTAAGTGGTATTCAATTTCGGCTAACTCCACTCGATATCCTCGAATGTTCACCTGAGCATCTTCTCGCCCTATAAATTCTAAGTTACCATCTGCTAGCCAACGCACCATATCCCCTGTTTTATATAA
The DNA here is from genome assembly GCF_000615945.1 of Caldalkalibacillus mannanilyticus JCM 10596. Classification (GTDB taxonomy): domain Bacteria; phylum Bacillota; class Bacilli; order Caldalkalibacillales; family JCM-10596; genus Bacillus_AT; species Bacillus_AT mannanilyticus. The sequence goes on along the minus strand of NZ_BAMO01000022.1, from coordinate 56,494 downwards.
ACGTTCTCCTTGAACAAAAGGACTAGAAACAAACCTCTCCTCAGTAAGCTCCTGACGTTGAAAGTACCCTCGCGCTACACCAGCTCCACCGATATATAACTCTCCCGGTACGCCAACCGGTTGAAGCTTCTGAGCAGAATTGAGGACATAAAAAGCAACATTTTGCAACGGCTTCCCGATGGGGACTGTTCGCAATCTTCTAAGTTCTTCATAGCTAGCTTCATAATAGCTAGAATCGATACAAGCCTCGGTGACCCCATAGCTGTTCAGAATTCTCATTTGTTTACCAAAACGGTGGACCAGCTCCCGATAATCACTTAAGGAACATTGATCGGAGCCAAGGATCACTATTTTTAGCTCAGTCGGCAACTGATTCTGATACACGTATTTCATTAATGGAATAATTAACGCAGGTGTCGATTCAAATATCGTAACCTGATCATCCTTCAGAATTTGATAAAGTTTACTAGGCTCCATCCGATTTTGCTCTGGACAGATAACCAGTTCTCCACCATTGAAAAGTGTTCTAGCTAGGTCCCCTGTAAATACATCAAAAGAAAAGCTTGCCACTTGCAATAGTTTGACCTTCATTGTGCCTAAGTTGTATTCTGTTCTCCAAGCCAACGCAATATTGACAAGATTTCGATGCTCAATCATCACCCCTTTTGGCTTTCCAGTGGTCCCAGAGGTGTAGATGACATAGGCTAGATCATCCAGCGAGTTTACACTTGTCAGATTGTGAGTAGCTTCCTGATCCACAGTAGGGTGAACCATTTGTAGAATTGTTCCTTTAAATACGATTCTTTTCTCTAGCTGGCGGTGTGTTAACAAAATCGAAACCTGACTATCATCTATCATGTGCTGAATACGTTGCTCTGGATAACTAGGATCAATAGGTAAATAGGCTCCGCCTGCTTTAAGTACGGCAAGTACTCCGATCACCATCTCGATAGAACGCTCAGCTAATACAGCTACAATATGATTTGGTCGAACATCATGCTGACGTAGGATACGCGCTAATTGATTCGCTCTTTTATTCAGCGCACTATACGTTATCCATTCCTGTTCAACACGCACAGCCACTCCGTCTGGATTTCGTTCAGCTTGCTCTTCAATCCAGAGATGAAATGCTTTTGAAGATGTTTCGTGTAGTGGCAGACGAGCTGAATTATACTCTACTACCATTTGCCTTTTTTCAGCTTCTGTTACTATCTCTATCTCACCTATTAGTTGAGTAGGATTCTCTACCATTTCCTCTACTATTCGAACATAGTGCTGAGCCATTCTTTCGATCGTCTCATGACGGAAGAGCTGAGTAGCATATTCAAATTCGCATTGAATGGTCTGATCTGATTCGTATAAATCAAGACTGAGATCAAACTTTGCCACCTTTGTTTTATACTCATAAGGTCGAATATCTAGTCCAGACAAACGAAGGGTTGTACCATCTGCATATTGATAATCAAACATCGTATCAATAAGCGGATGTCTGCTAATATAACGGCTGATTTTTAATTTTTCGATTAAGCGCTCGAAAGGATACTCTTGATGCTCATGTGATTGTAGCGTGTTCTCCGTTACCTCTTGCAGGAAATCGATAATACTCAGTGTTTTTTTCGGCTGGTTACGCAAGGCTAAGGTATTAATAAAAACACCGATAAGCGATTGTACATCCGCTTCTCTTCTTCCGGAAATCGGAGATCCTATAATCAAATCTTCTTGGTTGGTGTATCTCGATAGCAGGATATTGTATGCTGCTAAACAGATCATATACATGGTCATGTTTTGTGCTCGTGCAAAGCTTTTGAGCTTCTCTGTTAACGCAGCAGGCAAAGAAAGTCGAACATTATCACCTTCCATTGTCTGATAGGCTGGACGAGAATAATCAAATGGCAGGTCGAGAATGGGAAGCTCACCTGATAATGATTGCAGCCAATAGCTTTCTTGATGCTGACATTCCTCTTTCTCTAAGAAAGCTTGTTGCCAGACAGCATAATCTCGATACTGAATGGGTAATGGCTCCAATGCCCTTCCCTGATAAAGCTCCATAAATTCCTTCACCAGCAAATCCATAGAAACTCCATCTGAAATGGTATGGTGCATATCAAATAAGAGATAATGAAGCTCTTCTTCCTCCTTAGCCACAGCTACGCGAAACAGGGGTGCGGCATGCAAGTCAAAAGGCTGAACGAAGGAGTGAAGGCATGAGTCAATGGTTTCTTTATTATGTTGAAGATCAATCACCTGAAAAGGAATGTTTACTTCCTTGTGAATCATCTGAACAATCTTTCCATCTACTGTGTCAAACGAGGTTCGCAAGGATTCATGGCGCTGAAGTAATTGCAGAAAAGCATCCTTCACTTTTTCTACTTCAATCTTTCCTTCTAAGACCATGACACCAGGCATATTGTACTGGATACTAGCATCCTCAAATTTAGACAACACATACAATCTTTTCTGCGCAGATGATACAGGGTAATAGCTTCTCTCTTCCACTTTAAGAATACGAGTAAGTTCTATTTCCTTCGCTTGTGCAACCCTTGCTGCCATCTGCTCAATTGTCGGATAAGTAAAGACATCCTTGACCGTAAATTCTACTTTAAACTCCTTCTTCAATTGAGATACTAGTGATGTGGCTTTAAGTGAATGACCCCCGAGTAAAAAGAAGTCATCATGTATTCCGATCTGCTCCGTATTCACTATTTTTTTCCACATCTCAAGAATCTTTTGCTCTATTTTATTTCTCGGTGCTGCATAATCAGCACTGTTTAGTGTCTGAACGATCGGACTCGGCAATCTTCGGCGATCTATTTTCCCATTTGGTGATAGAGGCATTTTTTCTAGTAGAACAAAGAAGGAAGGAATCATATATTCAGGTAAAACGGTGGTTAACCAGCTTCTGATTTCTGGAATAAGCTCCTCTTCTTCCTGTTCCACTACGATATATGCCACTAAAACCCTCGTTCCACTGCCCTCTTCATAGTCTGTAACCAGACATTCGTTGACAGAAGCATGTTCTAGAATTCGGTTCTCTACTTCTGCCGCTTCGATTCTATATCCTCTTATTTTCATTTGGTGATCCAAGCGACCTAAATATTCTATTTGACCATCTGCTAACCATCTAGCTAAATCACCTGTCTTGTACATCTTTTTGCCTTCTATAAAAGGATGGTCCACAAAGGAATGATTAGTCAGTTCAGGCTGATTAACATACCCTCTTGCTAAGCCATCACCTGCGATACATAGCTCTCCAGCTACCCCGATAGGCTGTAATTGACGGTGCTTATCTAGAATTAAAATCTGTGTATTGTCAATAGGTTTACCAATTGGAATAAGTCGATGCTCTTCCTGCTTATCAATGGCATAATAGGTCACATCAATGGTCGCTTCCGTTGGCCCGTATAAGTTCACCAACTCTACTTGATGCTCGTTGAATAATTCTTTAAATTTTTGCACTTGATGTACATTTAAGGCTTCTCCACTAGTAAAAATAGTGCGTAAACTACGACAACTTAAAGTCGAACCATTCATGTCAAACTCAGATAAAAACAACGTAAACATAGAAGGTACAAAATGAATCGTTGTTACCTGATAATCATCAATTGCCTTAATGATTTCAGCCGGATCTTTTTCCGCATTAGGTGGAAGAATACACATTTTTGCTCCATACATCGCCCACCACAGCAACTCCCATACAGACACGTCAAAACTAAAAGGTGTCTTTTGAAGGATCACATCATCCTTGGTCAAAGAATACTCTTTTTGCATCCAATGCAGTCGATTGATAACCGAACGATGTTCAATCATGACTCCCTTAGGATTTCCCGTCGTTCCTGAGGTATAGATGATATAGGCTAGATCATTTGGTTCGTTAACAGGATCTGGATTGGTTCTTTTTGTCTCAAATTTTTGATCAACGGTCATTAATTCTGTTTCTAGTTCGAATTTTCTTTCTAGTGAATAAGTTGTGAGTATTAGCTTAGCTTCACTATTTTCGACCATATAACGCAGACGATCGATTGGATAGGATGGTTGAAGTGGCAAATAAGCACCACCTGCTTTAAGGATCGCTAGAATTCCTATCATCATATCTATGGAGCGTTCCAGCATAAGACCCACAATAGAATTTCTTGTTACCCCTTTTTCTCTTAATTTGTGTGCCAATTGATTGGCTCTTTCATTCAGCTCACGATAGGTTAGTTGATTTTGCCCCTCTACCACAGCAACCTGCTCCGGCGCTCGCTCCGCTACTTCTTCAAAAAAGGAGTGAATGGTTCGACTTGATGGATAGAAAGCATCCGTTGCGTTAAACTGGTTCAACAGTTTATCTTGTGAAAGAGGACTAAGCAGATTAACCTGGTCTACTTTAATGTTAGTATTCTTAGAAACCTCGAGAATCACTTGTTTCATATTTTGCTCTAATTCTAACATCATACTCTTGTCATAAACCTGAGCATTATATCTAAAATTAATCGTCAGCTCTTTATTCGGGACGACGACCATTTCAAAATCATAGTTGGTTTGTTCAATGGCATGTTGTAATGCTAGAGTAAATCCTACTTCTTCTCCGCACAGTTTCTCTAGTTGTTCATTATTCACTGGGTAATTTTCAAATACCAGAATATGATCTATTAGATTTTGTCGCTGTTCTTTTTGTGCCTGAATTTCGTATAAAGGATAATAATGAAACGGCTTTGATTCAATTGCCTGCTCTTGGACTTGCTGAAGCAGGTCTTCAAAAGATTGATTAAGCTGCTACGCACTCGTACAGGAATGGTATTAATGAATAATCCTACCATTTTTTCAACGCCTGCCAGTTCATGAGGTCTGCCTGATACGACAGCGCCAAACACAACATCATTCGATAGATTATATCGTTGTAAGACGATCCCCCAAATGGTTTGAATGACCGTATTAAGCGTTACATGTTTGCTTCGAGCTAATCTTGCCAATTGGCTAGTTAGCTCTGAATCTATTGTGAAAATCAGCTCTTCTTGGCTACTCGTTTCAGCGCTCTTGGTCACTAGGTTTTTAGGTAATGTGGCAAGTTCAGTATAATCTTCTAAGAACTCCTGCCAATAATGAGCCGCCTCTTCAGCGTTATAGTGCTGAAGAAAATCGATATAGTTATGGTAAGGAGTGACAGGCTCTAACTGGGCAATCGTCTTATTCATGAGTGCTTGGTAGCTTTCAATTAGCTCTTGCAAAATAATACCCATACACCAGCCATCCATAAGAATATGATGGAAGGTCCAAAGCACATGATAGCGCTCTGTGCTCTCGGCTAAAACAGTCACCCGAATCAGCGGGTCATGAAGCAGATCAAAGCCTCTGACTTGCTCCTGCTGACGATAGGCTTCCACGTATTCTGTCACTTTCTGCTGGGAGAGCTCCTTCATTTCTTCATAATGAAAAGCTATCTCCCGATCGGCAAGAACCGCCTGCATCGGCTTGGTTAGTCCTTCATAAAGAAACGCGGTGCGACAAACATCATGACGTTGACTCAAGTGTTGCAGGCTCTGTCTAAAATACTCAAGGTTCAGCTCTCCCTCAAGAGTAAGAACCGTTTGTTCTATATACATCGTGGTTTGGCGGTCATACAGGTAATGAAAGAACATCCCCTCCTGCATAGGTGAGAGAGCATACAGCTTCTCGATCTTGGAGTCAGGAAGCTGTTGTTGGATTTCCTTCCATTCACTTAGTGACACCTCCGTACACCCTACATCAGAAGGAGTCCGTTCTGTTTCTTGCTTGGACAAGCAATGACTCATCAGCAGTTGCAGATTGGTTCGATAGGTCTGGAGTAACCAGTCCATTGTCTGACGATCGATTTCCTGTGGGTGAACATTCCACATCATGTGCAGCTTACCGTGCATCACTAGGGCATTGATATCAAGAACATGAGTCCGTTCAGCTCTAGGGCTGACTTGGGCTCCCGTTGGGAGGCTGGACATCTCTAAGATAGCCCCTGCATCTGCTTGTTCACCTGTCTGTGACGTTGCTGATTCACTGAATTCTCCCAGATAATTAAAGTTGATTTCTGGTTCTAACTCGAAGGATACACCTGCCTTATGCTTCTCTTCCGTCAGATAACGTAAAAGGCCATAGTGAATTCCTTTCTCAGGAATCTGTCTTAACCGTTCCTTGACCGATTTTAGTAGCTCTCCAAGATGAACCTCTAGATTAACCTCTCTTGGGGTTGTTGCTTCTTGAGCTTTTTCTTCAGCCTGATCCGTGATTGGCAGATTGAAGACGACAGGGTATTGCGTCGTAAACCAGCCTACGGTACGGTATAAGTCTACATCTTCAAACAGGGCTTCTCGTCCATGTCCCTCAAGCTGTACTGCCACATGAGGCTGTTTCGTCCACTCATATAGGGTTAGGACCAATGCACTCAGAAGGACATCCTGTGTCTGGGTGCGGTAGGCTTGGTGAACCGCACGAAGCAGCTGCTCGGTTTCTTCTTGGCTCCATTCCAGCTCGTATCGTTCGCTGTCCTGCATTTGTAGGTTCTCCACCGTTGACGCTTTAGGTAAAGAAACGACGCTACTGCTTTCGACCTGCTTCCAGTAGGGCAGATACCTTAGCGTGGCTGGGCTGTTGGCATAGTGGACCAGCTTTTCTGCCCATTCTTTGTAGGAAGTGGTTTTATCCTGAAAGAGAATCTCCTCTCCCTGCTTGGCTTGCAGATAGGCTTGATTCAAGTCCTCCAGTAGAATTCGCCACGATACCGCATCTACGACGAGATGATGAACAGCCACCAGCAGATAATCCGCTTCTAGAGTACGGAACAGTCCCACACGCACTAAGGGTCCCTTCTGTAGGTTGATACTCTCTTGCAGACGAGTCGCTTCTTGTTCAAGATACATTCTCTCTTGTTCCTCAGACTCTTCCTGTGAAGGAAACTCTTGACGACAATCCACAACTTCCAAGGTGTAGCCTATATGGTTCAAGCCTTGATTAAACTGGTGGATCTCCCCTTCTTCTGAATAGGTCATCCGCAGGGCATCATGATGGGCAAGGAGCTTGGTAAAGACCTTATGCAGATGGGCTTCATGCAAGACTTCTCGGCTCTGGAGCATCACTCCTTGATTCCAATGATGGGCATCGGTGAATTCCTGTTCAAAAAACCAATGCTGGATAGGCGTGAGTTGAACCCGTCCAGTGATCCATTCTTGCTGACGCTTCGCTCCACTAGGTTCCTTTTTCTTTCTGACAAAAGGACTGAGCTGACGAATAGTTGAATGAGTAAATAAATCCTTTAAGTCAAGCTTCAAATCATATTTTTGCAAACGAGACAGGATTTGCAGAGCTTTGATTGAATCACCGCCCAGCTCAAAAAAGTGATCCTCTACACTTAATTGTTCGACACCCAGCACTTCTTTCCAAATATTTGCTAGGATGACTTCTATTTCAGATTGAGGGGCAATATATGCTTTTCCTGTACTTATACTTTCTTTTGGATGAGGAAGCTGTTTCCGCTCCACCTTCCCGTTCGCATTTAACGGCAACTTTTCCATAGCTACAAAATAGGATGGAATCATATAATCAGGCAACGCTTGGGCTAAAAACTCACGTAGAGCAGAAACCCTAAGCGAGCTGTGAGATTCAGGCTGATCTGTTTCAGCGCTCTGTTGAAGCTCTTCTTCTTTTGGCACAAAATATGCTACTAAAGCCGGAGCTGAACCGAGTTCATGGTGCGTTAATACAATAGCATCTTCAATAAGAGGATGCTGAATGAGCTGATATGTGATCTCTCCTAATTCGATACGGTAACCCCGGATTTTTACTTGATGATCAAGACGCCCTAGATACTCTATATTCCCATCTGGCAGAATACGCGCTAAATCTCCCGTTCGATACATCTTCCCTTTACCTGCCAGCTCAAGGTTAATAAAGCTTTCGGCTGTTTTCTCTGCTTGGTTTAAGTACCCTCGTGCTACTCCATCACCTGCAATACAAATCTCTCCTGCTATCCCTTGGGGCACGAGATGCAAATGCTGATCTAAAAGATAGATTTGCACGTTGTCTGCTGGCATACCGATAGGAACCTCGAAGCGTTGGTCTTTTAGCGGATCGTAACGGTAAATCATACACCCAACCACCGTTTCAGTCGGTCCATATTCGTTATAGATTTCTAGATTTCCATTAAAATGCTGGACAATCTCTCTAGCAAGCTCTGTTTCTAACGCTTCTCCACCAACGATCATGCGTTTCAGCCTTGAACCTTGGACATCCATGCTTTTGATTAATTTTAAATGAGAAGGAGTTAGCTTTATAATGCCAACCTCATTTTCCTCCAGAACCTGTTGAATCAACAGTTCTTTATTCCCCCCTGAATAAATCCGAATTTTATTTCCTGCTAGCAAAGGAGTAAAGATAGAGGTAACTGTTAAATCAAACGATATAGAAGAGTATAGAGCGAAATCTACATTCTCCCCTTTTACATAGGATTTGTTCGCCCACCAGATGTAATTGACAACTCCCTGATGGTTGATCATGGCACCTTTTGGTTTTCCAGTTGAACCTGATGTATACAGGAGATAAATCAAATCATGTGGTGCGTTGACATTGTTAATCACCGGCTGATGGATTTCTTGTGCCAATATCTCTTCTATGAACAGAAGTTCAGGGATTGTTTTCTGTTCATTAGCGCAGAGGTAAGCATGTCGTTCAACCCCTTTTTGATGAGTAAGAAGAACGCGTGCTTGACTATCAGCAAGCATATAATCGATTCGTTCTCTGGGATACTCTGGATCAATAGGTAAATAAGCGGCACCTGATTTAAGGATGCCTAGTATACCAATGATCGTTTCGAGAGAGTGCTCCATGAGTAAGCCAACGATCTCGTTAGAGCGTACTCCTTTCTCTCTAAGAATGAACGCTACCTGATTGGCTTTTGTTATTAATTCTTGATAAGTAAGCTCTTGATTTCCACTCACTACCGCCACTCGCTCTGGTGTTCGTTGCGCCTGTTCCTCAATCAGTTCATGAATGGTTTTGTTCTTTGGATAGGGTACAGATGTTGAACCAAATCGAGTAATCATTTCCTGTTTCTCTTGCTCCGTAATAATCTCTATTTCACTTACCTTTATTTCGGGATGCTGGATCACTGTTTCTATCGTATGTAAGAAATGCTCCCCTACTCTTCGCATAAAATTGGCATCATACACATGGGCATTATAATCAAATGTAATCGTCATTTCTTCGCCTGGTAGGACAACAATGGTCAGATCATAATTGGTTTGTTCAAAAATATCGATGTCTGAAATAGTTAAACCTGATAAAGTTTTTTCCGACGCTTCAAAGGGAAAGTTTTCAAACACCATAATATGTTGAATAACATCTACTTTTTGTCCCTGTTGTTTTTGAAGCTTTGCTAGACTGCTATAGTGATATTTTTCAGATTGGAGTGCCCCTTGCTGAGTCTTCTTCACCAGATCTAAAAAGGTTTCTTCCCCCGCTGATTGAATACGAACAGGAATCGTATTGATAAACAACCCTACCATTTTTTCAATCCCCTCAATCTCAGCAGGTCTGCCTGAAACAACTGAACCAAAAACCACGTCATCAGTTCGATTATATCTTTGTAATAAAAGTGCCCAGATAGTCTGAAGACATACATTCAGTGTTACTTGCGATTTGTGCGCTAGCTCTGTTAATCTTTCTGTTATCTGCTTCGATAAAGGTAAGCACAGCTCGGCGGGTTTAAACAATGCAGTCATCGTGCTTTTATCAGATGTGGTTGGTAAACCAGTCATATTTTCGTATCCATCTAAATAGCTTCTCCAGTAATCCAAGGCTTCCTCTTCTGCTTGTTCTTCTACCCATTGAATATAGCGCTGATATGGTTGGACAGGGCTTAGCATAAGTGGCTGTTTCGTTCTATACTGTTCATACATTTGGAAAAACTCATCCAGAACTACGCCCATGCACCAGCCATCCATTAAGATATGATGGAAGCTCCAGATCACGCGATAAACCTCTTCACGGCAATGAATCACCGTCATGCGAATCAAAGGATCGCGAAACAAATGAAATCCAAGAGATTTATCTTGCTCTTGCAAATGAAGAAGAGTTTCTCTCCGTTCAGCATCACTTTGCTGACGTATATCAATATAGGTGAATTTAGCTTCCCTTTGCTTTAAAACCACCTGCTTAGGGCGTTGTACTTTTTCATAAATAAAGACTGTACGAAAAATTTCGTATCGATCAATTAAGGCTTGGAAGCTTTTTTCAAAAGCTTCCAAGTCGAGAGCACCTGATAATGTAAAGTTCATTTGTTGAACATAAGCAGATGAGGCAGGCTGTAATAAGGTTTCGAACAACATTCCTTCCTGCATAGGCGATAAAGAATATACTTTTTCTATTAGATCTTTTTTCATAATTAAAACACCCTCTTTAGTGGTAAATAATCCTATTCATTACAATTCCATTAACATTTCTGAGATGTCATCTAATTCTTCTAGACTCAACTCTTTATCTCCTAAGTCACTTGGAGTGATCTCTGTTTCTGTTTTACTGCAACAATGTTCGATCATGTTGATCTAGATTTTCTTTAAAGCTGTGTGCCAAGGTTTGAATCGTTTGAATGTTAAATTCTTTATGATGAAAAGTAAAAGTAAACTCTAATCTACCATTTACGATCATTCCACTAACATCAAGGGGATACGTTTTTTCTGAATTTGCGCCAACTGGAATCCCACTGCTCAAAGATGAAAACGTAATGCCTGTTTCCTTATTTCCCTCATCAAACTGACCTAAATAATTAAAGTTAACCTCAGGCTGCAAATGAAATGACAATTGTTTTTCCTCAATGATTTGTTTTGGAGTCAAATATTTTACAATACCATATCCTGCTCCTTTATTAGGAATACGTCTTAGCATCTCCTTTGTTGATTTGATCACGTAGGAAAGGTCTTGAGTCGTATCTATGTTTAGTAGAACTGGATAGAACGAGGTAAACCATCCCATGGTCCTTGATATATTCGTATCAGGTATCAGGTCTTCTCTTCCATGTCCTTCAAGCTGAACAGCGAGTTGCTCTTGACCCGTCCATGCCTTAAAAGCCAGCCCTAATGCTACTAACAATAGATCGTTCATATTGGTTTGATAGGTCTTATGCGCGGAATGAACGAAATGATGGGTCAGTTCCTTCGTCCATTCAATCTGAATCGTGTTGCATTCTACCCACTTTCTGCTCTCTATTTGCTGCTCTTTGGGCAAGGGTTGTACAACAGTAGTCTCTATACCTTTCCAATAGGAAATCTCTTTTTCTAAGAATCTTGCGTCTTGCGCTAGGTGGCTTAATCTCTTAGCCCATTCTTGATAGGAATGGGTCTTTTCTGGCAAGGTGATTTCCTCTTTTTTAAGAAGCTGTTCATATCCCATCTGGAAGTCTTCAAGGAGGATTCTCCATGATATCCCGTCTATAATTAGATGATGGACAATAATGAGCAGATGATCTCCTTCTCTAGTTCTAAACAAGCCCAGTTGCACAAGCGGACCTCGTTCTAAATCAAAGCGACGATGAAGCTGATTAACCTCATTCTCTATTTTTCTTAATAGTTCTTCATTTTCGTCAATGAGATCATAGGATTCTAATGAAAAATAGGTTCCCTCTAGACCGTTATTGATCTGTTTAATCCCCTCATCTGTTTGAATATAGGACATGCGCAATGCATCATGCTGTTCTGTTATTTTTTCAAATGCCTTATGAACGAATTCCGGTTTAAAGCCTTTTGGACTGTATAACATCATCGCTTGATTCCAATGATGTTGCTCTGAAAATGTTTGTTCAAAAAACCATTGCTGGATGGGGGTTAAAAGAACCTCTCCTGTTACACTCTCTTGTGAAATCGAAGCGGTAATTCTTTTAAGCATGGTACTTGCCTCTTCGAGTGTTGGCTGCTCAAATAAATCCTTTACTTCGAGCTTCCATTTATATTTACTTAAGCGAGCTACAATTTGTACAGCTTTTATTGAATCTCCACCCAGCTCGAAATAGTTTTGCTCCACGCTGATTTTTTCGATTCCTAAAACCTCTTTCCATACGGCAGCCATGATTTCCTCTTGCTCAGTACGAGGATCAATATAAGTGGTAGCTCCTGCTGCTGTTCCATAGCCCATTGAGCTAATAGAGCACGATCCACTTTGCCTGTAGGCGTTAACGGCAGCTGCTCAATTTCAAGATAACGAGTAGGAATCATATAGTAAGGGAGCTGTTTTTTCAAATAAGCTTGTAGCTCCCTAGTATCACATGGCTCCTTCATCATGATAAAAGCTGATAATCTCTTTACAGAAAGAATGGGATCCTCATGAGCGATAACAACAGAGTCTTGAATAGCCTCATAACGATTGATGTGATTTTCAATTTCACCCAATTCGATGCGATGTCCATTGATTTTGAGCTGTTGATCTACTCTTCCCAGATACTTTAAGCTTCCATCATCTAGCCAGGTAACTAGATCACCTGTTTTATATAAGCGTTCATTTGGCTTAAAGGGGTGTGAGATAAACGCCTCACTTGTTTGCTCTGGGCGGTGTAAATATCCTCTTGCTAACCCTGCTCCACCAACGTACAATTCTCCTGGTACCCCTGATGGGACAAAACTCAATTGTGGATCAAGTACATAGAGTTCATGATGATAGACAGGCTTACCAATAATCGCATGCTCATCTGCACTCATTCCTAAATGAGCACTTGTAGCTATGCAGTTCTCTGTGGGACCATACTCGTTAATGAGTAAGATATGAGGAGCTTTTTCTCTACTCTGCTCAATTAAGGCAGCCTCACTTGATTCACCAGCTAAAACGACAAAACGTAAAGTTCTTAGGTCCTCCATGCTTCCTATAGCTAGAATCTCTTTATACATTGCTGGAACAAGACTCATATGTGTTACTTTCTCTTGACGAATGGTATCGACAATGGATCTAAAGTTCACATGTTCTTCCTCTGTCACTAGTACTAGCTTGCCGCCAGTTAGAAGGGCTGAATAATAATTGGAACCATACCCATCAAAGGCATAGGATATAAGCTGTAAAGCAACATCATCTGGCTGTATACCATACTGTTCTCTTCGCCATTGCACATAATTGACTACACTTTTATGCTCAATCATGACTCCTTTTGGTTCACCCGTTGATCCTGAGGTATAAATAACGTAAGCTAAATCATTTGCCTGATTGATCACTTCCACATTTTCTGTGGAATAACTCTCGATCCTCTCCGCAGAAACATCAATCCATGTCCCTGTAAATTTAAGATCCTCCATTAAATAAGGCAAGGTTAATAATAGATCGACTCCGCTATCTTTGAGATAGTACTCTATTCGTTCCTTAGGGTAGCTCGGATCAATCGGCAGATAAGCGCCCCCTGCTTTGAGAATAGCAAGCAGTCCAATTCCCATCTCCAACGATCGCGGCAGCATAATCCCAATAATATGGTCCGTGCCTACTCCTTTATCCCGCAACACTCTCGCCCATTGATTCGCTTTAGCATTTACTTCAGCATAGCTAAGCTGAACTTGATTACAGCTCAGAGCGATTTTATTCGGGGTTGTTTGAGCCTGTTTTTCAAACATTTCATGAATGGTGTTTTCTCGTGAATAGCTCCCCACCTGCGTACTCCAGCGAAGAAGCTCTTTCTGTTCCTCAGGCGTTATCAATTCCAGCTCAGATACTTTCAGGTCCCGGGTCTCCGCACTATTTACTATTTGAAGAAGCAAATGCTGAAAATGCTGACTCACTTTTTCGATCCTCGCACGATCATAATCTGCCTGATTGTAATGAAAATGGATCGTGACGCTGTCTCCTGGAACAACAACAATATTTAAGCTGTAATTGGTCCTTTCATACGATTCACTCTGTGTAATTGCCAAATCGATTTCTGGGTCTACACTCATTTTTTTCATTTTTTCTACTAAAGGATAGTTTTCAAAGATCATAATATGATCAAATAAGTCCTGCTTTAAGAGAGTCTGACTTTGTATCTCGGCAAGGGATACATAGTCATGGGCTTGGTCCTCTAAAGCAGCTTGTTGTACTTGCTGTAAGAGTTCTTTAACAGAAATCGTTGACGAGCTTTGGATGCGGGTAGGGATCGTATTAATAAACAATCCAACCATTTCCTCGATTCCCTTGACTGTACTTGGTCTTCCCGACACAACGGAGCCAAAGACAACGTCCTCCACACGATTATATCTTTGCAGTAAGATTGCCCAGACGCTTTGAATAAACGTGTTCATTGTCACTTTATTCCTTTGACAATAACGGCGTATCTGATCAGTTATAGCAAAATCAATATTCAGCGATACCTCTTCCTGCTTAAACTCTGCATGACTCTCTACAGTACTCTGCTTCTTAGGAAGCACACTTATTTGTTCAAAAGAGGCTAATTTCTTTTCCCAATAAGATAATGCTCCTGATTTATCTTGCTGATGAAGCCAATCAATATAATCAGAGAAGGCAGGCGCTTGAACAACCGTTAAGGGGCGATTCATTTTTTGATCTTTGTAGAATTGGAAAAAATCATTCATAATGATGCCCATACACCAACCATCCATAAGAATATGATGGAAGGTCCAAAGCACATGATAGCGCTCCCTGCTCTCGGCTAAAACAGCCACCCGAATCAGCGGGTCATGCAATAGATCAAAGCCTCTGACTTGCTCCTGCTGACGATAGGCTTCCACGTATTCTGTCACTTTCTGCTGGGTGAGCTCCTTCATTTCTTCGTAATGAAAGGCAATCTCCCGATCGGCAAGAACCGCCTGCATCGGCTTGGTTAGTCCTTCATAAAGAAACGCCGTGCGACAAACATCATGACGTTGACTCAAGTGTTGCAGGCTCTGTCTAAAATACTCAAGGTTCAGCTCTCCCTCAAGAGTAAGAACCGTTTGTTCTATATACATCGTGGTTTGGCGGTCATACAGGTAATGAAAGAACATCCCCTCCTGCATCGGTGAGAGAGCATACAGCTTCTCGATCTTGGAGTCAGGAAGCTGTTGTTGGATTTCTTTCCACTCACTCAGTGACACGTCCGTACACCCTACATCCGAAGGAGTCCGTTCCGTTTCTTGCTTGGACAAGCAATGACTCATCAGCTGTTGTAGATTGGCTCGATAGGCTGGAGTAACCAGTCCATTGTCTGACGATCGATTTCCTGTGGGTGAACATTCCACATCATGTGCAGCTTACCCTGCATCACTAGGGCATTGATATCAAGAACATGAGTCCGTTCAACTCTAGGGCTGACTTGGGCTCCCGTTGGGAGGCTGGACATCTCTAAGATAGCCCCTGCATCTGCTTGTTCACCTGTCTGTGACGTTGCTGATTCACTGAATTCTCCCAGATAATTAAAGTTGATTTCTGGATCTAACTCGAAGGATACACCTGCCTTATGCTTCTCTTCCGTCAGATAACGTAAAAGGCCATAGTGAATTCCTTTCTCAGGAATCTGTCTTAACCGTTCCTTGACCGTCTTAAGCAGTTCCCCAAGATGAAGCTCTAGATTGACCTCTCGTTGGCTTGTTGCTTCTTGAGCTTTTTCTTCATCCTGATCCGTGATTGGCAGATGGAAGACGACAGGGTATTGCGTCGTAAACCAGCCTACGGTACGGTATAAGTCTACATCTTCAAACAGGGCTTCTCTTCCATGCCCCTCAAGCTGTACTGCCACATGAGGCTGTTTCGTCCACTCATATAGGGTTAGGACCAATGCACTCAGAAGGACATCCTGTGTCTGGGTGCGGTAGGCTTGGTGAACCGCCCGTAGCAGCTGCTCGGTTTCCTCTTGGCTCCATTCCAGCTCGTATCGTTCGCTGTCCAGCATCTGTAGGTTCTCCACCGTTGACGCTTTAGGTAAAGGAATGACGGTACTGCTTTCAACCTGCTTCCAGTAGGGCAGATACCTGAGCGTGGCTGGGCTGTTGGCATAGTGGACCAGCTTTTCTGCCCATTCTTTGTAGGAAGTGGTTTTATCCTGAAAGAGAATCTCCTCTCCCTGCTTGGCTTGCAGATAGGCTTGATTCAAATCCTCCAGTAGAATTCGCCATGATACCGCATCTACGACGAGATGATGGACAGCCACCAGCAGATAATCCGCTTCTAGAGTACGGAACAGTCCCACACGCACTAAGGGTCCCTTCTGTAGGTTGATACTCTCTTGCAGGCGAGTCGCTTCATGTTCAAGATACATTCTCTCTTGTTCCTCAGACTGTCCTTGTGAAGAAGGCTCTTGTCGACAATCTACGACTTCCAAGGTGTAGCCTATATGGTTCAACCCTTGATTAAACTGTTGGATCTCCCCTTCTTCTGAATAGGTCATCCGCAGCGCATCATGATGGACAAGGAGCTTCGTAAAGACCTTATGTAGATAAGCTTCATGCAAGGCTTCTCGGCTCTTAAACATCACTCCTTGATTCCAATGATGGGCATCGGTAAATTGCTGTTCAAAAAACCAATGCTGGATTGGCGTGAGTGGAGCTTGACCACTGATCATTCCTTGCGTTTTCTGTAGAGCTCCCTCTTTTTCCACCCCTGCTTTTTCGATTTGAGCACTTAGTTCTCGAAGCACCGGATACTTAAATAAAGCCTTTAAATCAAGCTTTATATTTTTCTTATGTAATCGAGAAACGATCTGCAATGCTTTGATCGAATCACCACCAAGGTCAAAATAATGATCATCCATACTCACTTGGTCTACGCCCAGTACCTCTTGCCAAACCTGAGCAAGGGCTTCTTCCATTTCGCTTGCAGGTGCCACATAGCTTTTACCTGTATCCATCTTTCCAGATGGCGTTGGTAATTTAGCTAAATCAATTTTTCCATTATGGTTTAATGGGAGGCTCTCCATTTGAATGTAATAAGAAGGAACCATATAATCAGGCAATGTCATGGACAAGAATTCTCGTATATCAGTCAGATTTGCTTCCACATTTGCTGATTTCAAAACATAATAAGCCACTAAAAATTTGTTTAAACGATCATCCTGATAAATAGTCACAACGGCATCTTCTATAGAAGGATGCTCCTTTAATTGGGCAAGGATTTCGCCCAATTCAATCCGTTGACCCCTTATTTTGACCTGCTGATCGATTCGACCAAGGTATTCAATATTTCCGTCAGGTGGATGCAAGCAAGATCACCAGTACGATACATGTTCCCTTTTCCTAATGGGGCGGGAATAAAGCTTTCTGCTGTTCTCTCTTCATGGTTTACATACCCTCTTGAAACACCTGCACCAGAAATCCACAGTTCTCCTGGGACTCCAATTCCCACTTGTTTATGATGATGATCTAGTATGTAAGCCTGAACATTATAAATCGGTTTACCGATATAAACAGGTGTAGCAGACTCCTGATAAGGATAGGTTAAGACATCTACTGTTGTTTCAGTCGGGCCATAATGGTTGTACAAGGAATAACCCATTGCCGCAACTCTTTTGGCTGTATTAATATCTAAAGCTTCTCCTCCACAGATAACCACCTGCAAGCTGTCAATCTTCTCCGTTTTTAAGAGCAGGTTTTTCAATGTAGCAGGAACGAATTGAGCAATTTGGATTTCTTGTTCGCGTAAAAATGTACCGAAATCCTCTGAATTCCAGAGGACTTCCCTTGTCGGAATGATTACTTTCGCTCCATGCATCAGTGGAACCAATGTTTCCTCAACAGACACATCAAATGATAGGTTTGTCATTTGTAAGATGTTCTTATGACGGCTTAGATCATAGATGTCTGCAAACCAAGATGATAGATTCACGATATTGCGGTGCTCAACCATCACTCCCTTGGGCTGTCCTGTTGATCCTGAGGTATACATAATATAGGCTAGATCATGGCTGGAATTAACATTAGGGATTGATATCGCCTCCCCAGTGTAGAGAGAGGAATCCTGCAAATCGATCCACCTAATCTGCTGATCACATTCTTTGAAGGAAGAAAGCAAAGGCGTTTGGCTAAGAACAAATCTTGCCTTCGTATCTTCTAACATGAACCAAATTCGTTGCTCTGGCAGTCTAGGATCGAGAGGAACATAAGCTCCGCCTGCTTTTAGAATCCCTAGCATGCCGATCAGCATTTGAAAGGAAGGTTCAACCATAAGACCTATCGCCTCTTGAGGTCTTACTCCTTCCTTTCTTAATCGCCAAGCGACCTGATTTGATTTTTCATGTAGCTCCTGATAAGTCATGATGCTGCCATCAAAAAAAGCGGCTACTTCTGATGGTGCTTGTAGGGCTTGTTTTTCTACCCATTCATGGATTGTTGTGTTGGCTAACTCTGCTTTTTCTGTTCGATTCCACATCTCTAGCTTAGAGCATTCCTCTTGGGTAGCTAGCACTAATTCACCAATTTCTATCTCTGGTTGATCTAGTATTTGGTCTAGCAGGTTTCTCCATTGTTCACTCATACGGCTGACCCATTCTTCGTCATAAACGGCAGCATTATAGCTCCATTCAATCTTAAGCTCTTCACCGGGAAAAACGACAAAATTAAAATCATAATTGGTCTGTTCAAAGACCTCTACTTCCTTAAAGGTAAAGGTTTCCTCTTGTGCTTCAGCACTCTGTTGCCCTGAACCAATGGGGAAATTCTCAAAAACAATAATATGATCGAATAATTTTTGTTTTACAACTGATTGGTTTTGGATCTCAGTTAGAGAAAGATACTGATAAGGCTCTGATGAGAGAAAGCCGTTCTGAACCTCTCTCATCAACTCTGAAAAAATCATGTTTGCCTTACTTCGCACACGTACAGGAACCGTGTTGATAAACAAGCCGATCATACTTTCGATCCCCTCGATTTGAGAAGGCCTCCCTGATACAACAGAACCAAAAACAACATCCTCTTTTAAGTTATACTTTTGAAGCAATACGCCCCAGACACTCTGAATCAAGATATTGAGCGTAACTCCATACTTCTGTGCTATTCGTTGTAGCTCTTTTGTTTTCTCTGGAGAAAGCTCCATGAATCTATTTTTTTGGATATACTCCGTTTCAGTAGACGATGTTATTTTCTTGGGCAACGAGGCTTCTTCTGCATATCCTTTCAGGTACTCTTGCCAATAGGCTATCGCTGCTTCTTTTTTTTGTTTTTCGAGCCACTTTATATAGGTAACATAGGGATACTTCTCTTTTTCTTGAATCGCCAGACCGTCCTTCTTCGAACAGTTCTGCTTGTAAAATTGAAAGAAATCATCGATAAGAATCCCTATGCACCAGCCATCCATTAGAATATGGTGGAAGCTCCAAATCAGGAGAAAGGAATCCTTATTTTTTTGTATCACAGCTAGTCGAAATAACAAATCTCTCGTTAAATCAAAGCCTTGCTTCTTATCGTTTTCCTGATAGGATTTGATATATTCTTGCTGTTCCTCTGCACTCAAGTGAGAAATATCTTCGAAAAAGATATTGGTTTTTCTCTCTTTTAAGACGATTTGTAAGGGGCGTTCTACCTTTTGATAGATAAACAGAGTTCGTAATATACTATATTTTTGTATGAGTTGTTGAAAGCTTCTATTCAGTATTTCTTGGTTTAGGTTTGTGTCTATTCTTACAGATGCCTGTTGAAAGTAGACATGAGATTCTTGGTCTTTAATACTGTGAAATAAAATCCCTTCCTGCATAGGAGATAAATTGTATATATTTTCTACGTTTTTTCTATCAAACATGGCAATCACCTCTATTTATGGCTCTCTAACAGATCAAAAACTTCATCCAAATCTTCCAGACTTAAATCTTTGGCATCGAAATCACTAGGTGTTGCCTCGGTTTCTTCTTTGTTTAAACAATGCTGTAATATCTGGAGTAGCTCTTGCTTATAAATCTCTAGTAAATGTTCTACCGTTTGCTCTTCATATTCTAAGTGATGGTAGTGAATCCTAATGTGCAGCTGCCCTTCTGAAACGAGGCAAACAACATCTAACTTATATGCCTATCGGATTCTGGGCTTAATTCTTGTCCTGTAGAATACTGAGAAATGCTAAAAAGTTCATTGTCCACATCATGTGAGAATTGACCTAAATAGTTAAAGCTAAGCTCAGGATGAAAAGTTGTTTTTAAAGGACTAGGTTGTTTAGTAGAATCCATATATTTTATTATTCCGTAATGTACTCCTTTATGGGGTACCGTTCTCAGTTGTTCCTTGGTTCGTTTAATATGCTGTGCTACATCTTGCTCATCGTATACTTGGATAACCATCGGATAAAGAGCCGTGAACCAACCCACCGTTCTGGAAACCTCCAGAGAGTGATTCCCCTCTTCTCTTCCATGCCCCTCCATATGAATACAGACTTGACTGATCCTTTTCCAGTGATATAAGGCACGACTCAGCGCCGCCAACAATAAATCTTCGCTGTTGGTACGATAGGCTGTGTTGACTTGTGTAAGCCACTTCTCTGTATGTTCCCGGGATAAAGACACGGAAATTGTGCGGAAATCTTTGGTTTTACGTTGGCTAACCTGATGATCAGAAGGAATATACGTACTCGCCTGTTCAACCTCTTTCCAATACTCCAGCTCCTCCTGGTCCATTTGTTGCAGGTACTCATCCGCAAATACGCTGTTTGCCCATTCAAGATAGGAAAGGGTCTTTTTCGGCAACTCTACATGTTCAGTTGTTTTTGCCTGATGATACGCTGTTTGAAGATCCTCTAGCAATATTCTCCAAGATACTCCATCGATAACGAGATGATGAATGGCAATCAGCAGGTGATCTCCTTCTGTTGTCTTAAATAATCCCAGCTTAACCAAAGGACCTCGTTCTATATCAATACTTGCTTGAATCTGTGAAGCTTTCTCTTCGATTCTTGAAGCAAGGCTGTTTTCGGCTTCCTTTTCATCCCCTATATGGCAGTCCTGCCGTAAGTCGATGACTTCAAGAGTGAATAGCTCTCCCTCTTCCAACCCGCGATTCTTTTGACTCCACTGGGAATGGTTCTTGATGAAAACCATGCGTAGGGCATCATGATGCCAGGTAAGGGCTTGGAAAGTTTTTCGTACAAGATTCTCATCAAACCCATCTGCGCGATACAGCATGACGGATTGATTCCAATGATGTTGATTCCGTACTTCTTGATTAAAAAACCATCGCTGGATCGGGCTGAGTGGTGCTTCACCCATCACTGGTCCTTGGTCTACAACAGATTCCCATTCCGTAACATACATACTGACTGCTTCCACTGTAGGATATTGAAATACATGCTTGACCTCTACATGCTTCTGTTTTTGATTTAAACGAGTAACAATTTGTAATGCTTTGATCGAGTCTCCGCCAAGTTCAAAAAAGTTATCACGTATTCCTATAGGAGATACGCCCAATACCTCTTCCCATACCTTAGCTAGAAGCTCTTGAATATCATTTTGTGGCTCAACAAATGCTCTCTTTTTTCGTCCTTCCTTGGCTGGTTCAGGTAATGCTTTCCGATCAATCTTGCCATTCACCGTAAGTGGAAGCTTATCCAGTAAAGTAAATGATACTGGAATCATATATTCTGGTAGTCGCTCCTCCACAAAACTCCACAACTCATCCGTGGTTAATGCTGGTTCAGCAGCCACATAAGCATGCAATTCCACAGCCTTGTTCTCCATCTTATGAACGACTATGACTGCCTCCTGTACCATAGGATGTGAGGAAATATGTCGGCTAATTTCTCCAGGTTCTATCCGGTAGCCTCGTAATTTCACTTGTTCATCGATTCTACCGAGGTATTCGAGTACTCCATCTGCTCGAAAACGAGCCAGATCACCGGTTCGATACCAGCGCTCCCCTTTTATATACGGACTTTCAATAAACTTCTCTGCTGTAAGTTCAGGCTGATTAAGATAGCCTCTTGCTACTCCATCTCCTCCTACACATAATTCTCCAACAATTCCCGCTGGTAAAAAATGGAGATTAGCATTAACGACATAGGCTGTAGAGTGCTGGATCGGTCGACCTATAGGAATTGACTCTTGATATTCCTGCTCTATGAGATAATAAGTAGAAACGGTCGTGTTTTCAGTTGGACCGTACAAATTAACAATTCTAAGCTGTGGATGTCTTTGCTTAACCCGATTGATATGCGGACAAGATAAGACATCTCCCCCTACTAATAAGCATTCTAAGTCTTGAAAGAGATCCACATTTTGCTCAGATAATTGAGTGAACAAAGCGCTGGTTAAGAACATCACGTTGATCTGATTCTGCTCGATCGTCCATTGTAATTGTCGGCTATCCAACAAAACCTCTTGCTGGACTAAATAGAGCTGTCCTCCATTAAGCAAGGCACCCCAAATCTCAAATGTGCACGCATCAAAGACCATTGAACCCGTGAGTAACAAACGAGTCTGTTTGTCAAAAGAAGCATAATTCGTATTCTTCACCAAGCGGATGACATTGCGATGTTCAATCATCACTCCTTTTGGTTTTCCTGTCGAGCCTGAGGTATACATCACATAAGCTAAATGGTTAGGCAGTGGTTGACGTTGAAAGAGGTTTTGCACTGCGCTTGCAGACATTTCCCCTGTTTCGTACACTGATGCTAACCATTCATCCAGCACGAGAGTTGTTCCAGAAAAGCCAAACTCTGCTTTTGTTCCTGTAGAGTGGGCAATCAGTAGGATCTGGGCTCCACTATCTTCCAGCATATACTCCATTCTTTGAGTAGGATAAGCTGGATCAATGGGAACATAAGCACCTCCTGCCTTTAAGATAGCCAAAATACTAATGATCGTTTCTGGGGATCGATCGGCTAAGATCGCCACACACTCCTCTGTTCTTAACCCTATCTGAATGAGCTGGCTAGCCAACTGCGTACTGACATCATCTAGCTCTTGGTAGGTCCATTTATTATGCTGACCAATGACCGCCCACTGCTGGGGAGCTAAAGCAGCCTGCTCCTCAAATAATTGAACAATGTTTTTTTCTCTAGGATATACAGCCTTTGTGGCATTAAATTCTTCTAGAATTTGTTGCTTTTCTTCTGCTAGGAGCCACTCTACTCCAGCAACAGGATGGCTAGGTTGAAATGTCACACATTTTAAAATTTGTACAAAGTGCTGTGCCATTCGTTTCAGCGTTGCTTGCTGAAAAAGATTTGTATTGTATTCAAAACGGAAGCTAAAGGTATGGCTCTGTTCGATAACCTCAAATGTCAGGTCAAATTTACTGATACCATGCTTAAAGTGACAAGGTACAAATTCAACATCTGACAATGAAAATCGAGGATCAACGATATTGTTATAAGAGAACACAACATCAAACAAAGGATTCCGAC
Source organism: Caldalkalibacillus mannanilyticus JCM 10596 (assembly GCF_000615945.1). Classification (GTDB taxonomy): domain Bacteria; phylum Bacillota; class Bacilli; order Caldalkalibacillales; family JCM-10596; genus Bacillus_AT; species Bacillus_AT mannanilyticus. The sequence continues at coordinate 33,241 of NZ_BAMO01000022.1, read as the reverse complement.
TCATATCTCTCTTAACATGACCTTTTTCCATGATCTGTTCTAACGGGTAATCCTGATGCTCAAAAGCCTCAATGACCTTCTGCTTCATCCCTAGTAACAAATCGAGAAACGTGCCCTCTGCTTCAATATTGACTCGGATCGGTAAGGTATTTACAAACATTCCGATCATTGGATACGTCTCAACATGTGTTCTCCCGCTTGTCGGAAGCCCAAGGATAAATTCATGTTGATTAGAATACTTACTTAAAAGAAGTGAGAAAACAGAGAACATAAACATCTGCTTCGTTATACCATAAGTAGAAGCCAGCTCTTCCAGCAGCTTCATCACTTGTTGATTCTCTGTATAGTTCAGTGAGAATTGATAGTCATCCCCGTCAAAACGTTGGATAGCCGGACGAGCATAATCAGTTGGCAATTGAAGTGGATTGATCTCTTCACTTACCTGATTTAACCAGTATTCCCCCTGTGCCATGAACCTGTCACTATGCAAGTTCTGAGATTGCCATTCTGCAAAATCTTTGTACTGAACCTCAAGAGAAAAATCCAATTCTTTTCCTTCATACAATGCGACAAATTCTTTAATAAAAATGTGGATCGATTGTCCATCTGAAATAATATGGTGCATGTCAAATAAGAAGTAAAACTCCTCATTGCTTCTTTTGATGATTTTCAGACGAAAAAGTGGAGCCTGCATAAAATCGAAAGGACGTATAAACTCCTTCATGAGCTGCTCTGGATCAGGCTGGATGCTTTCATCCATTTCTTCTACTTCGACTTTATAATGGACCGATTCACTAATTCGTTGCACAAGATTTCCTTCTACCATATCAAAAGAGGTTCTAAACGCTTCATGTCTGTCTATCAATTGTTCGATTGCCTGCTGACATTTTTCTAAATCAAAGCGTCCTTTTATGTGCATAATTTGCGGCATATGGTAGCTTGTATCAGCTCCTTCAAATTGGGAAAGCACAAACATTCTTTTTTGAGCAGGAGAAACGATATAATGTTCCTTTTTCTCCTGTCTTGGTATGGCTATAAACTGACTCTTTTTCTTTTGCTCCAGAACATGAGCTAACTCATGAATGGTGGGATGAATAAAGAATTCCTTCAAGCTAATCTCTAAATCTAGCTTTTTATAGATGTGTGAAGCAATATGTGCCGCTTGTAAGGAATGACCCCCCAGCTCAAAAAAGTGATCATGGATCCCTATGCCTTTTATTTCTAATACTTCTTCCCACAGTAAACATAGCTCTTGTTCTATGTTGGTTGAAGGAGCTACATACTCTGTGTGCTTTCCTACCTTAACAGGCTCAGGCAATGCCTTTCGATCGATTTTGCCATTTACGTTAAGCGGAAGCTGTTTCATGACTACATAAGTAGAAGGAAGCATATATTTAGGTAAACGTGAGGCCATATAATCCTTCAAGCTTTGAACAGGAAGCTCCGCCACTCCTGTTACATAAGCTACCAGCTCCGCCTCTCGCCCATTTCCTTTTTTCGCAAGGACGATCGCTTCTTTAACAGCTGGATACTGGGTTAAGCAACTGACAATCTCCCCTAATTCAATTCGATATCCCCTTATTTTTACTTGATCATCGATACGTCCAATGTATTCAATCTGACCATCAGAACGAAAGCGAGCCATGTCCCCTGTACGATACCAGCGCTCTCCTTCTTTATATGGGCTATCAATAAACTTTTCTGAGGTTAGTTCTTCTCTGTTCAAGTATCCGCGAGCTACTCCGCCCCCTCCAACAACTAACTCTCCAGCTACCCCGATAGGAACAAGACGCAAGTGTTTATCAACAATATAAGCAGTGCTATTTGAAATGGGCTGCCCAATGGGGATCGCTTCTTCATGCTCTTGTTCTATTTCATAGTAGGTTGAGAATGTGGTATTTTCAGTCGGACCATAAATATTCTTGATCTTCACCTCTGGATGAACTTGTTTAAAACGGTTGATATGTGGAACCGAGAGGATTTCTCCTCCAACAAGTAAGGTATCCAGTCCGCCAAACAAGGAAGGATCTTGATCTGTTAATTGCATAAACAAGGCGGTGGTTACGAACATGGTATTAATCCGATATAATTCCAAAGCTTGTCCTAGCTTACGACTGTCTAATAGAGTATCTTGATCAACAAGAACGACTTGTCCCCCATTTAATAACGCTCCCCAAATTTCAAACGTACACGCATCAAAGACAACCGAGCCTGTTTGTAGGATACGAGTTGTTCTACTTAATGGTACATAATTTGTATTTTTCACCAAGCGTACAACATTCTGATTTTCAACCATAACCCCTTTGGGATTTCCTGTGGAACCAGAAGTATACATGATATAGGCTAGATCTGAAGACCCCCTGCTAACCTCACAAAATAATTCGTCGAGCTTCTCTGTGTCTTCCTTACCAGCGCCTTCCGTCTTGTGTATCCATTCATTGATGCAAATCATCTTTCCAGCGTACATAATATCTGTTCTGTTATTTTTGTCTAACGTGAGGAGAAAGACTGCTTGAGAATCCTCCAGCATAAACTCTATTCTTTGAGCTGGAAACAGAGGATCAATGGGTACATAGGCTCCACCAGCCTTAACAATAGCTAAGATGCCTACAATCATTTCCACTGAACGCTCCGCCAGAATAGCAACACGTTGCTCTTTCTTCAGACCACATTCTAGTAAATAAGCTGCTAATCGATTCGCTCTGCGATTGAGTTCACGATAAGTGAGGGATTGTTGATCACTGATCACTGCCCAAGAGTCTGAACATTCAACAGCCTGCTCTTCAAAAAGCTGAGCAATGCTTTTCTCATCAGGATACTCGGCGCTCGTGCTATTCCATTCTTCGACGAGTTGTTTCTTCTCTTCTGGTCTAACAAACTCTAACTCTTGTAAAGGTTGATCTGAATAGTCGGTCACCAGGTCTATCGTGTGCAGCAAATTCTGAACCATTCTTTCGATCGTTTCGTGTTTATAGAGTGTAGAATCGTAACGAATCAGAATCTGAAGCTCTTCACTAGCTTGATAAAATTGTAAGACCCATTCATAGTCTGCAACATTCACCGTTTCAACATCGATGTCTTCCTCTAAGAAAATGGAGCTAAGGTATAAAGCTCCTAACGAGCGTAGCTCCACTGGATCAACAGATAATTCCTTCATCACTTCTTGTAATGGATAGTCCCTATTTGCATAGCTCTCCTCTATTTTTTTCTGGGCTTGATTAAAGAAATCAATAAAAGAGGATTGAGAATCGATAGAAAGGCGCAGAGCTAATACATGCTGAAATTGATCTACTATCTCTTCCTTCGTGTTATATTTTCTGCCGAGAGCTGGAATGTGAATCAGAACCTCTTCACTCGCAGAATAGGTTGACCAAAAGAGAGCAAAAGCACTCATGATCAGCGAATCATACTTCTCTTGATTGTTCTTTTGAAGCCATTGCTTCATCCTGTCAGATAGTGATGGGCTAAGAGCCCTGTTAAATTGGTTGATCGCTCTTTCTTCACCAATAGCTCTCTGATAATCCGCACTACTCTTGGTATCAAACAGCTCGCTATTCAATTCTTTTAGCCAGTATTTACGTTGCTTTCTACCCTGTTCAGATAAAAGATATGGATTCCACAGAAAATCAGAGGATTCAGCCAAGCTGGACAAGGTGTATGATCCTATTGATTTCGCTGGTTCTGCTAGTACTTGCTGACCAAGCGCTTCTATCCCCTGTAAGATGCTTTGCATTTGTCTTGGTGTAAAAAGAGCTGTACGATAATCCATATTTAATTCAATCGTACCTTCAAGATAATCTTTCACATGCAGAACACACTCGTATCCTTCATGACCACTTGATAGTATTTCTGTTTCATACTCTATGTTTTCATTTTTCTCAAATTTCATCGGTTGGTATTCAATACATATTTCAAAAAGCGAATCTATCGAAAAGCCTTGCTCTCTTAGATCACGCATTAATAAGTCATAGGGATACTTTTGATGCCTCATCATCTTGCTCTGTTTCTTTTGTGTTTCCCGTGCAAAAGCAATAAAATCGAGAGCTGGTTCAATCTGAGAACGTATTGGGATCGTGCTGACAAACATTCCCTGCATTTGTTTTTCTGAAGCACTCGTACGATTGGCATAATTGGTACCAAGTGTGATATCTTCTCTCGCCGTTACTTTGTAAAGATACAGCAGAAAAAGAGAAGTGAAAAAAGTAAATACACCTATTTGATGCTCCTCGCATAGCTCTTGAATTCTTTCTTTTTGTCCCTTTGAAATCACAAGAGTTTCGCGCTCGGCAAGCGTAGAGGTTTCTAATAGATTATGAGTAGTCAACCTAGTAAACTGAGGTGGAATGCTAAATTCATCTAACCAGAAAGCTCGATCTTTCGAAAAACGTTTACTGTGTAAGTATTCTTGCTCACTATGTATGTATTCTAAGTAGGAAAATTCTTCACCACTAGCAGCTTGTGCATCAGGCTTCTCACTTGATGCTAGCTGGTTATAGCGATCTACAATCCTGTTCGCTATCAATACCATCGAAATCCCATCACTGATGATATGGTGGTTGCGTACCAAACACCAGGTTTCTAATGGAGCGACTTTGAGAATAGTGAAATCGTAGAGCTCCGAATCTAACAGCTTGATCGGACGCCGGTTTCTTTCCTCGATCCATTCTTTTTTCTTCTGTTCTTTTTCTTCAATTAGATCAATGACCTCAATGTCAAACTGTCTATATTCTGCTAGATACTGTTGTGGTTCATGCCCTTTTCCCTCTACGATTCTTAGGCGCAATGCTGGTTGACTTTTCACTAAGTCTTGCAGTGCTTGGTGTAGAATCTGCTCATCTATCTCCCCTTTTAGTTTCAAAATCCCAGATAAGCAGCTAATGTTTGTATGTGGATAGAACTTCTCCGTATACCAAATTCTCTTTTGCGGATGAGTTAAATCATACATCACTTTATCTTTCATCATATCCACCTCTTTTTATAATTAAATGTAAAAATAGATGTATTTCTAGACGATTTTTTGATTGTGATGACTAGTATGTTGGTTTTCTTTTTCAAAGAGTTGGTAAAATAGACCTCTTCCTTCTATTAAGTCATGATATGTACCTTTTTCCACAATCCTTCCTTGATCCATTACATAGATCTCGTCTAGATTTTCTGTCATCGTCAGACGGTGAGTGATGATGAGAGTTGTTCTATTTTCCATTAGATGTGTTAATGCTTGACGCACATACATTTCCGAGTCAGTATCTAGCGCCGAGGTTGGTTCATCAAGTAACAGAATAGGAGCATCTTTGAGCAAGGCTCTCGCTATAGCGATTCTCTGTCGCTGCCCCCCTGACAGCTTGGCACCATTCTCTCCAACAAGAGTTTCGTATTGATCAGGAAGTTGCATAATAAAGTCATGCGCATAGGCATGTTTTGCCGCTTGGATAAGCTGTTCCTCAGAAGCTTGAACTTGTCCATCTTTTATATTTTCTTTTATTGTTCCTTCAAACAAATAAGAATCTTGAGAAACGTAAGAGATTAAGCCCCTCCACTCCTTCAGGGTATGCTGTTGAAAGGGTTTCTCAAAAAGAAAGATTTCTCCTCCAACCGGAGGATAGAAGCCCATTATTAATTTAAATAACGTGCTTTTTCCACAACCGCTGTCTCCCACAATGGCAATCGCTTTACCCTCTTGAATTGAAAATGAAAGCTGATGTAGTACAGATTGATCTTCTAAGTAGTGAAAACTCACATTGTCAAAGGAAAGAGCCGATTTGTGCTCTTCTTTTACAATCTCTTCTACAACCTCTTCTTTCGACCGATCCTTGATCAGAGGTTGATCTTCCTTTTCAATTGATGAATCCAAGAGATCAAAAATTCTCTTTGCTCCCGAAAGAGATTGTTGCATGGAAGCAATAATCTTACCAAATCCCATAAAAACAAAGATGAGCGTCGTTTGGAGCTGAACGAGCTGTCCTAAAATACCTAGTTCTTCCTTGGAGTATATGACAATCCCTGTCACAATCATTCCACCAAACAAGGCAAAGCCGATAAAGAAATTCAAAGCATCTAATAAAGCTAATTTATTTCCTTCTTGTACATACGTTTTGCTTACATCTTGATTGACTTTAGAAAAACGGTTGACCATTAGCTTCCCTATTGGGAACATCTTGATCACTTTATAACCATCTAGAATGTCCGACACTTTACTTGTCATCTTCGCTACGTCTTCTTGCATCCTATCGTTCACTTGACGTAAGGGCTGGATAAATCGATGATTCACGATCCCCGCAACAATCGTGATCAAGATGAGGATGACAGAAAATCTCCAATCTGTAATCAACATGAACACAACGGCAAACACTAACATAAATAAACTTTGAATCATTCTTTGCATATTCAAACCATACGTTTGCTCCACCTTCGTTATATCGTTGCTCAAGCGTGAAATCACTTCTCCATGATGCTGTTGATCAAAATAAGAAATAGGTAGCTTCATCAAATGATCAAACGTAGTTAAACGAATATCTGCCATTGTTTTCTTGACAATACGCTGTAGAAAATAATGAACCATAGGGGCAAAGATGCTAAAGAATAGAAAGGTAGCACAAATCATCACACCTGACCGGACAAGCAAATCAATATCACGCTGAATCGATGCATCGATCATATCTCTTAGAGCATAGCTTATAAGAACAGGAAGTACCGCAACGATTAAGCTATCAAGAATAATCAATATTATGTACGATTTATAATGAGAAGATAGAAACGAGAGTAACCTTGAAAACTCACGCAACATAGTAGAAGCCTCTTTTTTGATCATCTTTTCCCCTCGCGAACACTGATAATTTTAAAAGCTATTGATTGGTTTTAATTCTTCTAGAGAGTCATTCTCTTCTTGTTTAACAGTGAGGACTCCCTCCTTTAATTCCCACACCAGATCATAATCCTGTATGGTAGAAAGTCGATGACTGATCACTAATACCGTTCTGTTTTCAGATAGCTTCCTTATTCCAGCGTTAACCAACTCTTCTGTATGAGTATCTAAAGCTGAGGTTGGTTCATCGAGTAATAAGAGAGGGGCATCTTTCAAAAAGGCACGTGCAATCGCTATACGTTGTTTTTGACCACCTGATAATTCAAATCCATTTTCACCTAATATTGTTTGATATCCCTGAGGAAGCTCCATAATAAACGAATGGGCATGGGCTAATTTAGCCGCTTCAACAATTTCTTCATGCGTCGCATTCAAATTCCCATAGGCAATATTTTCAGCAATGGTATTCGGGAACAAATAGATATCTTGTGATACAAGAGCAATTTTTGAACGCAGCTCTTGAGTATCCCAATTATTCACATCCACTCCAAACACTTTGATCTTGCCATTCTGCACAGGATAAAATCCGCATAAAAGCTTAAAGAATGTGGTTTTTCCACTACCACTTGGACCAATAATGGCTACTTTCTGATATTTTTTAACTGAGAAAGAAACATCCCGTAGAACCATTTCATTCTTTTGATAGGAAAAATCAATATTTTCAAAACAAATCGGTTCTTCATGTCTTTCTGGAATAAACGTCATAGGCGATGATTCTTCTAATGGAAAGGCTAGTACTTCTGAAATTCTTTTATAGCTTCCTAGGGCCTTTTGCCCCTGCACAAACAATTCTGGAATAGACGAAACATTTTGTAGAATAAGACCTAATAGATAAATAAAGACAATAAGACCATCAACCCGCAATTCATTTTTTGAAATCAAATACGAGGCAAATAAAATACAGACAACGATTGGACTCGACATAATAAAAATCTGGACTGGATTAATTAGAGCTTGGCGAAACTCGATTTGTAAGCTTTTATGTAGAACTTGAGAAACACTATTTTGATATTTATGAAATAGGCGATGATATAGGTGAAACACTTTTACAATATGTATTCCATGAATGGTATCTTTCACTACTGAAAGGTTTGTTCCCATTGATTTCTGCAATTCGGTTGTATACCCTTGAAGAGGCTTGCTTAAAAAATGAGTGATAATTAAAGCGATTGGAATCACCGATAGACTGACAAGAATTAATTTCCAATTTACAACCAATAGATAAGTAAAAGCTCCTATAAGCATGAGAGGTTCATAGATAAAACGAGGAAATTGTTCTGTAAAAAAACGCTGTAATACTGTGGTATCATGTGTCACACGTGAAACAAAATCTCCTGAATGGTACTTTTCTATCGTTGAAAACTTGTATCTGTCAATTTTTTCTACCATACTCTTTCTTAAATCAAAAATAACATAGGCGCCTAATCGTACTGAAGATCGCTTAATTAAGTAATAACTCAGAAAACCGCCTGCAACGCAAACAATCAAACCTAGTAAAATCTCTAGTAGTCCTTGGTCATGATCCTGAATGGTATATGCCGTAAGTTTTTGAATAAAAACCCCAATAAAAATTTCTACAAAGGAAACTAAGATACTAAAGACAATCGTAATCATCAGCCAAAAAGAATAAGGTCGAATGACTGTACCTATTTCTCTAAGTAAAGAGGGTTTTTTTTGAGCATTTAACAATTTCGACATCTATACACCTTCTTTCCTTTACTCGTAAGTGGATCAAATGGATCACATCCTTTCTTACTATATTCTACAGGATCATGGTACTAAATGTCTATTTTTCCATATACTCAGATAATAACATAGTTATATTATAGTGACAATGACAAGTCTTCATATTTCTATATTTTCAAACTATTTTTAGATTATATTTCCACCTCCATTTAAAAAACTCCTTTAATATTTTAAAAAATTATTATAAAATTATTATATTCAAATAATCATTTGATTATTAGCTTATAAATATGGTTATTTATAAAGGAGTGAGGAGTAATGAAAAAAAATGTTCAAGTCGTTATCATAGGGGCTGGACAGGCAGGAATGGCGATCGGCTACTATTTAAAACAGCAGGGCGAGTCATTTATTCTATTGGATTCAAGTAAGCGGATCGGTGATTCCTGGAGAAGGAGGTATGAATCGTTAGTTTTGTTTACTCCTCGGGGCTATAGCTCTCTCCCCGGTTTACCAATGAAAGGATCAGCAGAAGGGTTTCCCACAAAGGACGAAGTGGCAGATTATTTAGAGCAATATGCAACTCATTTTCAGCTACCAGTACAACTAAACACCTATGTCAAATCGCTCAAAAAAATAACCAATCAATTTCAATTAAAAACAAGCCAAGGGACCATCATAGCTGATCAAGTTGTGGTTGCTTCTGGAGCTTTTCAACAACCTTATATTCCCCCCATCGTTAAAAGTAAGAATCCTGAAACAGAACTTTTTCAAGTTCACTCTTCCTCCTACCAATCTCCTGCACAAATTCCTAGGGGTTCTACATTAGTTATTGGAGGCGGAAACTCAGGTGCACAAATCGCTGTTGAGTTAGTAGAAGATAGAGAGGTTACAATAGCTACTAATCATCCCTTTCATTTCTTACCTCTTCACTTTTTAGGAAAAAGCATTTTCTTCTGGTTAGAGCGATTGGGTTTATTGTATGCTGGGATTAATACCCTCAAAGGGAAATGGTTTAGAAAGCGAAACGACCCTATCTTTGGAAGCGATCTGAAGAAGTTGCTTGCGGAAGAAAAAGTGAAGCTAAGACCAAAAGTGCGACAAGTTATTGGTAACGAAGTTATCTTTGAGGATCATAGTAGTGAGAGATATGATAACATTATTTGGTCCACTGGTTTTACTCCCTCCTATGAGTGGATTGAAATTGAGGGGGCTTTATCAGATAAGGGAGTTCCCTTGCATGAGAGAGGCATTAGTCCTATTAAAGGACTTTATTATATGGGCTTACCTTGGCAATATCAGCGAGGCTCTGCTTTGCTTTGCGGGGTGGGTCGTGATGCGGAGTATCTTGCACCGTATATTCTGCATCAAAATGAACATTCAGATTTAAACTAAGAAAAACTCGGCTTTGCCGAGTCCTTTTTGTTTTGGTGTTTTTATGAAGCTTAGTACCTCCAACTGACAGCAGGGGAATACCTATCCTCCATTCCAACGCTCATCGCTTAACTTCCATTTCGGACAGATATTCCCCTGCCTAGCTTGTCCTCTTTAGTCTATTCCTACATTACTACTAGCACTCCGTCTAGAAGGCAGACTTCCCCCTTGTACTCATAATAATTTTCACAAGTATTGCATATCATTGGATCTCTTCCACTCTGTTGGCAGATTCTCTGTTTCCAATTTCTTCTTGTCACACTTTTCTTTACCTTTACAATCCATTTTCTTGTTTCTTTTGCTGCTAGACTAATGAGTTTTTTACTAACAGCTTTAATTCTTCTTGAATAAATTCCTTAGTACCTAATGGTTTTAAAGTTTTCGTCAGGAATATGTCGAATTGAACGTGAAATAAACTCCTCCACGGTTATTATTTCTCTCTTTGCTTGACCATCTGTCTTATCTTTATATTTATTTTCCCATCATACTCTTCAATTCTATGTATGGCTATTGCAGGTCTACGAATATATCTCCCGATATATCCTAGTTGCTTTTTACAAAATTGTCCTAATGGTTATTCTCGTCAAAAAAGATTCTTTTCAGAGTGTTTGTCTCCATAATTCTATTTTAACAGAAAACTTAAAAAGGGATCTCACGATCCCTAAAATCTTATAAATTCTTATACGTTAATAAAAGACCTCGCCTATTTCTGAATCAGAGATTTATAGATTTTGATTACACTTACATGCATTCCCTCATGGTATAGATTGAAATTCAAAAATTCACCAGTGGTTTCTAGAGCAAAACCGCTTCCTGTTGTGAACTTTTGTTTCGTTTCTTCTTCTAATCGGTTGGTCAGGGCTGATTGAATACGTTCTTGCTGTCCCTCTAATAAATCTCTAAGCTCCTTCATGCTTGGAGGCTCAGTAACCCAATCGAGAGGGGTGGTTCCATTTGAAAACCACTCTTTGAATCCTTTCACGCCATGCATTGGTAAGTCATTGTAATAAAAAGCAAAAGCCTCATTGACAAAATAGATATGCCCAAGCTGCCACCTGATATTATTTCTAAATCCTTCAGGTATCACATCCGCCATCTCGTCTGAAACATCCTCTATAACTCGCATCGTATTGCTACGAACAAACTCCAGTTGCTTAAAGATGATCTTTTCCAATGTACCATCACTCCTAAGATAAGATTTTTTTTACAATAAATCCCTTTAAAAGCTAATATATATCATTTTAACTTTTCTATCACTACAGAAATTCCATTAAGCACAGCATTACCAGATGCACAATCAACCTCTTGCTCATCCGTTAATAGATTCATATTAATTCCGGCAACCCTTGATGCTACAGCAAGGCGTGTTCCTCTGAGGTTATGACCCCAGCCATGCGGGAGGCTCACAATACCCGGCATAACGTCATGCGTAATATGAACGGGAGCTTCTACTTTTCCGGTACGAGATTGGATTAACACGATATCTCCTGATGAAAGACCTCGTTTTTTTGCGTCTTGGATATGCATCCACAATGTACAGCGATTCTCTCCCTTAACTAATACAGGAAGATTATGCATCCATGAATTGTTGCTCCGCAGATCCCTTCTTCCTACCAATAGCAAATTCTCTGCTTCGTCTTCCTCTAGTTCTAGGCGCTTACTATCTTCCAGTAGGACAGGAGCTACAAGTTCTATTTTTCCTGATCGAGTAGCAATAATCTCTTGTATTCTCGGTTCCAGTTCGCCCAAATCCATTCCGTGAGGATGTGCTTCCAGTACGGAGAGACTCAAACCTTCCTTTCGGCTCCCAAAGTGATCACCATAAGGACCTACTCTAAGGTAAAAATCCAAAAATCTTTCTGGCCCAGTTCTTTCCTTTAAACATTCTAAAATAAATAAGGGATCTTCTGCGTGAATGGGAGAATGCGGGTCCTTCACCTCGTGTTTGATCAATTCCAAAATAGCTAAATCATCCAATTTTCTCCACGAATCACCATGCAACTCATCTTGACTCCTTTCACTTACAAGTGAAGCTAAGCGTAGAAGAATCTCCCATTCATCCATTTGTCCTTCAGAAAGATCAAAGACTGCTTTAGAATAATGTGCCACATTGCGTATCGAAAATGAAGAAAAAATCAAATCGTAATGTGCTCTCTCCAAAGGCGATGGTACAGGTAAAAGAACATTTGCATTTCGGGTTGTTTCGTTAAGATAAAAATCCACACTAATCATGAATGGAAGACTCTCCCATCAGAGCCGGGACGTATAAAATAATGTTCATCAGCAAGTTTTGCGGTTAATGTTCGAACAGGATCTATGACAATCAATTTTCCACCACGACTTTTTAATTCATTCAAACGTTTACGCATGTTTGGAGCCGTCATCAAACTTCCATTAGATGATAGAGGATTTGCTCCAATAATCAGGAGGAAATGAGTATGATCGATATCTGGTATAGGAATATATGCATCGCTTCCAAACAGGAGCTCAGAAGAAAGTTGCTTCGGGATCTGATCCATGGTACTTGCAGAAAAGATATTGCGACTTCCTAACGCTCTTAAAAAGATTGGCGCATAAATAAGTCCCCCTAAATTATGTACGTTAGGATTCCCTAAATAAGTTGCCACTGCATTCCGGCCATATTCTTGGATAATGGGGATTAAACCTTTTTCTATTTCACTGAAAGCTTCTTCCCACGATACCTCTTTCCAATCAGCACCATGACGAATCATGGGTGTTCGAATACGATCTGGATCCGAATGGAGCTCTTTTATACTATATCCTTTGGGGCAGATGTACCCTCTACTTAAGGGATCTAACTTATCTCCTTGGATATGAACCACTTCCCCTTCCAGTGTATGAATTTCTAATCCACATGTAGCTTCACATAAAGGGCAAGTGCGATAATGAATGGTCGCTTTGTCATTTATAGCTTCTTTCATCCTGCTCACATGATACCACCACCCCACTTTGGCTTTAAGGATTTAATATTATTTTCCCGGTTGTCTGTCTTCCTTCTAGTAATTCGTGTGCTCTTTTTGCCTCTTCTAAGGGAAAGCTTTCACCAATGACCAATTTTAATTTGCCTTCAGCAACATAATTCAGCAGGGCTTCCACACCTGTCTTATGTAGTGTGGGGTTGCTGACAAAATGGACGAGCCAGAACCCTATAATACTAACATTGCGATACATGAGGATAGCAGGATCAAAAAGCGTTTCTTGTCCACCTGCTCGACCATAGATGACTAGGCGCCCGTTTGTAGCCATACATGTAACACTTTTTTGAAAAATATCTCCTCCCACCATTTCTAACAGGATATCGACTCCTTTTCCATCCGTGTTAGCAAGCACTTCTTTGTGCCAACTCTCTTCTGTATAATTAATTCCTATATCCGCTCCAAGTGACGTCGCGAGATCTAGTTTCTCTGAGCTACTCGCAGTGGCAATGATTGTCCCCGCTCCCCATAGCTTTGCTAATTGAACGGCTAACGTCCCTACTCCACCAGCGGCAGCATGAATTAAAACAGTGTCACCAGCTGACATTCGTGCAGAGGTTTTTAGTATATGGTAGGCTGAAAGTCCCTGACCTAGAAGTGCCGCAGCTTGATTGAAATCAACATGATCAGGTATACGAATCAGCTGTGAAGCATGAAGAGCAATATATTCTGCATACCCGCCACATTCCGGTAAAGCAACCACTCGGTCGCCCACTTTAAAATCAGTTACATCAGATGAAACTTCAACGATCTCTCCAGCAACTTCAAACCCAGGAATATAAGGGAGTGGGGTTTTTGCTAGATATTGACCATATCGTCTAGCAGTATCTGCAAAATTTACTCCAGCTGCCTTCACCTGTACCAATACTTCACCTAGCTTGATTTGCGGCAGGGGTAGATCAACGACTTGTAATACATCTGGACTTCCATAGTTTTGAAATTGAACCGCTTTCATTTTTTCTCGTCTCCTTACTTATCCTTTTCTACCAGTATACCACTAGACCTTTGTTTTGTGCGCTGGATATGCCTCGCTTCATCTCTCAATTCTCGTTTTAATAATTTTCCTACAGCAGATTTTGGGAGTTGATCACGAAATTCTATCATTTTAGGAATTTTATAAGCTGCTAAATATTTACGACAAAGAGCCATTAATTCTTCAACTGTCACTTCGCACTCTTTCTTAAGCATTACAAAAGCTTTGACCGTTTCACCGCGATATTCATCGGGAACACCTACAACAATGACTTCCTGAATGGACGGATGTTGATACAGCACCTCTTCGATCTCACGAGGATAGACGTTAAATCCACTGGCAATAATCACATCTTTTTTCCGATCGACAATATAAAAATATCCATTCTCATCCATTCGTGCTAAATCTCCAGTAAACAGCCAGCCATCTTTAAGTGTAGCTGCTGTTTCTTTAGGCTTATTCCAATAGCCTTTCATTACCTGCGGACCTTTAATGATAAGCTCTCCAATATCCCCTACTGAAACCTCCTTCACTTCACCCTCCTTTTCTTCGACAATTCTTACTTCGGTACTTGGAAGCGGAATCCCGATGCTTCCCGCCTTTCTTTGTAAGAAGGAAGGGTTAAAATGCGAAACTGGAGATGCTTCAGATAATCCATAGCCTTCGCATAAATTTGCCTTTGTTCTTTTTTCGAAAAGATGCATCTGTTCAATAGGCATTGCTGCTCCACCACTATTAAAATGCTTAATATGCTCAAAGCCGTATTCCTCTAATTCAGGATGGCTATTTAAGGCAATATACATGGTTGGTACACCTGAGAATTGAAATGGCTTTTCACGTTTCACGGTTTCTAAAACCTCTTGAACGTCAAATCGAGGAAGAATAATTTGATTTAAACCGACTCTAAAGCCTAAAAAAGTAACACAAGTCAGACCATAAATATGGAACATTGGGAGAATATTTATAATCTTTGGATTGGTCGGTATATCATCATGCGCTTTAAACATAAAGTCATTTGCTTGTTCTAGATTCGCCAATAAATTATGATGGGTTAGCATGACCCTTTAGAAGGCCCTGTCGTTCCACCTGTATATTGCAGTACCGCTACATCTTCTTTCGGGTTGATCGCTATTTCAGGAGCTTTGCTAGTATTAGTTGCCATAAATGTTTCAAACAGAACATCATGATCCTCTAGATGAACCTCCGAATGACCCATACTAACGACAATAATTTTCTTAAGTGCTGTTTTTCCCTGAACCGCCTTTACTTTTGGATAGAACTGATCGAGCACAACCATCATTTCCGCACCTGAATCATGTAACAGATATTCGATTTCTCTCTCTACATACATTGGATTGACCTGAACAGCGATTCCTCCAGCACGAAAAGTACCAAACAGAGAAAAGATATAATGAGGAGTATTGGGCAACATAATGGCTAAACGATCCCCTCTAGTAAACCCTTCATTGTACAAACAGTGTCCAAATTGCTCTGCTAAACTTAGCACCTCATGAAAGGACCACTTTTTCTGGTAAAAAGTTAAAAGCTGTCTGATCTCCAAACGCTTTTGCTGCCCGTCGTAACAAATCGGTCATAGACCCCTCATGCATATCAGAATATTCCGAAATATTTTTGTGATAGTATTTTAGCCATGGCTTCTGTTTGTAACTCATCTTAATATCCCCCTTGGTTCACATCATTCTATCTATTTCTCGCTTACAAGTCTTTTATCGCTATTGGCAAACGCCGTGCCTCTCTATCATCTTATGCATAATAGCCATGCAGTATGCTCCTACCCAGCTATATACAGATGATCTTCATCTATGTCTTTTATGTTAGATTTAAGTTTTTAATCAACCAGGGCTTGATCAACGACAGAACCGTTATAGGCTGCATAGCTTTGGTATGATCCATATCATTTCCTTTTACAATTTCTACATCCCATCCAAAGTGTTCTAACTTCTGTTTATTCTTTTGAAGTATTCCAACAATATCAACTGTTACGCTTCCAAAGTTTTCTCCATAGACAATGGTATCTTTTTCTCCAGCAAACACCACTCTCGGAATATCTAATTTATGTTGAATTTCTCGATCATTAAACTCCATCAAATTTTCATACATTGTCACAAACTGTTTAGTTTGATTCGTTTCGATCTTTACCTGTATATTATCCCAATCAACCTTGTCTGGGTTAATCGGCTCTTGTTCATCAATATCAGGAGAGTTTTGATTATTCAAAGCTTGATCGTATGTTTTTTTTGTCACGATCATCATTTCTTTATACGGACCTTCTATGGGCGGAAAACCACCCATGATTAAGCTTTCTAATCTGTCTGTCCGAATGGCTAGTTGTAATCCAACCAAAGCTAACCAAGAGTAGCCATAATAGCTAAACTTCTTAATGTTCATTTCATCAGCAATTGTTAAAAGATCTTTTACTATGTTGTCAGGTGTGAGATTTTCTGGGTTCGGATGTTGCAAACGGTGTCCTTCGTAGTCAAAATATAAAATCTGAAACTTGTCCACAAGTCCCTCGATAAAATGTTTTCCTAATTCAGGGTCAACTCCCCACAGCTTTAAGTTGTCGGCTTCTTTTCCATAAACGGATTCTTTAGCCACTGGCAGCATGATTGTTGTAGAAGTTGGATTTCCAACTAAACCAACCTTTAATGCTGATTCATCCATAAGTTTTATTATTTTCTCCATTTTGATCACTCCTAAATTGTTTATACTATTAGGATATAACATTCATGCAATCTTTCGGTTTTTCAATTTTTTACGTTCATATATTAGAACTCTGTTAAAAATATGTTATTGTAGCACTTGAAGGTTTAACTTTAAAAAAGGAGTGAAGACATGGAAACATATACGCCTAAACAAATTGCAAATGCCTTAAATGTTAGTACAACAACTTTGCGAAGATATGAAGAACAAGACCTCATTCCTGTTGTACCCAGAACGAAAAGCAATCACCGCTTCTATACTGCGATACACTTCCAAGCTTTTATTGCCATTAGAATCTTGTTAAAAGGATATGACATACCCATTGTTTACGAAGTCGTGAGAGCGATAAAAAATGCAAGGTTTGAAGAAGCCCTATGGTTAGTTAATGAACAGCAATTCCATATTCAAGTAGAGAAACAGAGAGTGGAAGAAATACTAACCATGATTCAAAATGCTGATTTTACTAAATATAAAAATGTAAAACTAAATGAGTGGATGAGTATCGGAGAAGCTGCAAAATTAGCGGGAGTAAATACTTCGGCAATCCGTCATTGGGAACATGAGGGGTTAGTCCAATCAGAAAGAAATAAAGACAATGGGTATAGAATGTTTTCACTACCTGACTGCGTAAAATACTGGTTATAAGCAGTTTGAGAAAAACCGTATATTATATAGAAAATATGAAGAAATTATTAAATAATCTAGACACAGCACACTATGGTAAACTGGAACATTCCTTTCAGTTGGCTTTGGAAAATCTGAACAAACAGCTAATTCTTCAAATGGAAGGAATTCAGGAACTGATGAAATATGTACACTTTTACTCAAAATAAAAGAACTTGACAGTTTCTTCAAGTTCCTTTGTGCTTTCATATATATTTAATCTATTACTTTATCTAATACAATACGCTCTTTGAAGCCCCCACGCTCAGCATACTTAGTAGCCTTAACGCTTTGCACGTTATCCATATCTATATTAAATACAGTAGCTATACCATCAATAACTTCTAATATATCAGCTAACTCTTCTGGCGTTGGTGTACTTTTAAACTCTTCTAATTCCTCTACTAACTTTGCATAAAGCCGTTCTTTAACTTCCTGCTCCGTAGCAATATACGTAATTGGCTCTTTATTCGCCTTTTTAATCATCTCGGGTATCTTATCCCGTACTAACTTGTTATACACTTGTTCACCCATACGTGTTCACCTATCTTTACATGCTTTTTTAGTTATAATTGCTCTTTTATCCTTTAAACGATATCCAAAACGACCTAACGTAATCCTTTTCGTTAGCTAGCTGTAATTGATCAAAATCCTTACTTTTACTGTAGCTTGTACCTTCCATTAGCGTTAATAGCGTGGCATTACGTTCCTCTAACCTAACAATGTCCTCTTCGCTTGGTAAACGGTTAGACTTTTCGGAGTTTTCACCTTTATGGCAGTAAACTAAATTCCAAATATCATCGGAGAACATAAACGACCATGGTATAACATGGTCAACCGATAATTCCTTGTCACTAATTTCCTTGCCACAATAAAAGCACGTTCTTTTGCCATTGTTACACATAAGATCAAGATACTTATGGAACTTTTTTAGTGATGAACGTTTAATCTTATCTTCATCAATAGCTCTTACTTTACGAGATATTCTTGGGCTAAAATTAAAACCCTCGAGCATTTGTGTCCATCTGTAATTTATGAAGGAAAATAAATAATCGCTATATTGTTTTATACTACGTATATCTTCCATTTTAAAAGTAACCGTTCTGTTATCAAGGGACAAATCATAAAGTTCGTATGTGCTGCCGTCTAAATTTTTAAAACGCCAACAAACATCATTCTTTAACGTGTTAGATACCTTGTTAACCGCCTTGTTATAATTATCTTCTAAGTTTAGTACTGTAAAATTGATCTTTTCAAACCGAATAGGCTGATTTGTTTGTACTTTTGCAACATAATCTGAAATAAGCTCCTTGGTATAGGTTAATAACTCTGGGGGCTTTTTAATATTAGAGCCTTGTATTAATTCAAAATATATTGTCTGATTCCAATAATGCTTTAAACAAAGTTTACTTATGTCGTTAAAAGTAAATGTAGCTGTATCGCCTTCCTCTGTAACCGAAATAGCTAATTCCACTAACGATTTAGCCCAAACCATTTTATACGTATTATCGAAGCTACAATTTAAGATAATATGATGCCAATCCTTAATATAAGTGTCCATTCTCCTAACCAACCTTTTTAATAATTATTCCTCATCCCATTCTCTGTCTATAAGCTGTTACTGGTCAGTTTCTTCTGACACAGAATAATTCCAATACTCCCTAAGAGAGCTGAGCCGGCAAGGGCAGCAAAGAGAGCAGAGCCACTGGTTGCCTCCATAATCATTCCTCCAATAGAAGACCCTACTATACCGGAAACCCCAAACGATACAGAAACGAATAACAGATGTCCTGTTCCTTGAAGCTCTTCAGGTACAATTTTTGTTATATACTGAAAAGCCGCTGTATAAAACAAGCCAAAACAGATTCCATGTAGGGGTTGAATATATAAAACATGGATCGGATCGGTTGCCTGTGCAATTACAATAAATCGGAGGACGTAAAAGAAACCAGCAATAATAATAAAGGTGAGCTCATTAAAACGTCTAAACCACAGGGAGCTTAGAGCAAAAACAATAGCCTCGGTGATAACCGCGATAAACCAAGCCCAACCGATCAATGAAGCATCTCCGCCTAAATGGCTAATATGAAGCCCTATAAAATTATCATTTGTTCGATGGGTTAAAGATATAAAGGTGATAAGAGTTAAAAAGAGCAAGAGTTGCTTATTTTTTAGTAGATGAAGCGCACTAAATAAGGTGACTGGCTTACTAGACAAGGGTACGTCCTGAACAAAAAAGCCAAGAAACAGACTAATAATGGCAAAAAACAAAAAAGGATACATGATATTGCTAATTCCAATAATCGTTAAGATTTTCCCACAGGCTAAGGAAGCGAGAGCAAAACCTACAGCTCCCCACATCCTAATACTGCCAAAGGTAACGCCAAGCTGATTGGCTGTTTTTTGTGCCAAGCTATCAGCTAGTGCCGCTACTGGACTCATAAAGGAGAAGAAAATAAAAGTGATCATCATGAACGTGATAAATGCATTCATCGAAAACATAAGGATACTGGATAAGATCATAAAGACTAAACAGATCACAAGCATTCTTTTGACGCTTTTATATTTGTCACTTAGAAAGCCCCACAAGGCTGGGCAAGAATAGCTGCCGCAGGTCCAATCGCCAAAATCCAGCCAATTTCTGAATTGGATAACCCTTTAGCTTGCAGGAATAAAGGGAGAAAACCTATAATAATGGTTCCTGTCGAATGAAAGAAAAACATAAAAGATCTTAATCGGTTAACCTGGTTTGGCATATTCATTCAATCTGCTCCTCAAAGATAGTATTCATTCCTCTACTATAGCATGAACTCAACTTTTCGTGAAACCTTTACACAATGTCGAAAAATAAGTCTTATTGTCGAATATATTGACTTTTTGTATGCTTAAACGTACTATGCCTTTATACTATCACATTTGGAGGTACAACATGGAAAACCAAACAACGAGTTCTGAGACATCACAAAACAATCTTTTGCAACAATCTAAAGAGGATTTACAAGGCACACTTAAAGAGTTTAAAGAAAACCCAAAGAACTTTTTTGAGTACGCTAAACGCTTTTTTAAGAGTCCTGACGAGATTCTTGAAAATCAGTACAAAGGATTAAAATCATCTGGTTTATTAGTAATCATTATGCTGGTGACATTATTACTTCTAAACAATTTAGTAACGATCCTTTCTAGAACAAGCTTGAGTATGCTTAAATTCTCTTCTTTTTCTAACCCTTTTACATACGGCGTCAGCTATGCCCTTATTTTTATTATTACTATTTTTGCTTTTAAACAAATACTATCAAAACAGAATAGTAAGTTTTCATTAGATTTTATAATCGAAAAATTTGGTGCACTTTTACTATTGCCATGTGCTTTATATGCTATCGCTATACCCCTAAACATTCTAAATCTCACAGTGTATGGTTGGATTAGTGGAATGGGCCATACCTTTATATATCTTGCTGTCTTTATGTTTGCTTACTTATATCTTTTCCCAAAAGATATTAAAAAATCAGCGCTTGCTCTTATGGCATACTACATTCTTACGCGTCTTTTATTTATGTTACTTTAAATGTATAATTCCATTATCATTTTGCGCTAAAAATGACAGAAAAAGAGTCAGTACCTCCTGCTACTAAGGAGTTCTGGCTCTTTTCCTATTTTTTATTTCCTATTTCTTAATTGAATACCACAAACTTCTTCTTATTGTCTTTATATTTTCACCTTCCTCTTATGAATCAGTTCTCGCAGAATCTCCGAATTCTCTTTTGTCTTTTCT
Source organism: Caldalkalibacillus mannanilyticus JCM 10596 (assembly GCF_000615945.1). Taxonomy (GTDB): domain Bacteria; phylum Bacillota; class Bacilli; order Caldalkalibacillales; family JCM-10596; genus Bacillus_AT; species Bacillus_AT mannanilyticus. The sequence goes on along the minus strand of NZ_BAMO01000022.1, from coordinate 12,134 downwards.
GTAAGCATTTCATAGTGTGTACCGTATCCTGTATATTGACGATAGTTCCCTTTCGTGTACGCTGACCAATCCAAATCTTCCGCTAGACCTTGTTCTTCCTGAACACTAATGACATGATCAATATTTGCTTGAATAGGGCTTTCCGTCTTATGTTGGGATAAGTAATCTAGGTAGCTTTGATCTTCACTCTAAGAGCCGTACCTACTTCTTCTGTGAATAAAGGGCCATACTTACTTGCACTTGCTGCTGCCACTAACTGATCCATGTAGGCCTCCATTTCATCTAAAGCAGCTTGTTCTATACTTGCTGTCGTACTAGAATCCACAAGAATGAGTTGCTCTACGTGACGTCCACGTTTTTCAAGCTCTTGGACTACTTCAAAAGCAAGATTCCCTCCAGCAGAATGACCTAAGACGATAAAGCTTCCCTCCTGCTGAAGTTCTATCATTCTATCTACATATTGCTCTATTCGATTCTCTTCTTCGATAAAATCAAAAGCATATACAGTGGCATCATTCCGCAAATAATGTGCCAGCTCCTTATAATAGACGCCATAACCAAAAATCGGAGGAAAACTAAAGATGTTCTGAGAATCCACCCCTGTAAAGGAGATATATCCACGTTGTGTTGCTGCCATTTCATGATTTGAAGTCGGCATGTCAGACATTTCCTGACTCATATTCTCCGCTATCTCAGCTATGGTTGGAGAATTAAAGAGACTCTGAATGGATAAGGCAATCTCAAATTCATTTTTGATTTCATGAATCAATTTTAAGGCTTTAAGAGAATCGCCACCTAGGTAAAAAAAGCTATCGGTTGTGCCAATTCTTTCTTCATCCTCTATGAGTAACACTCGCTGCCATATCTGGACCAGCCTTTCTTCTGCTTCATTTCTTGGCGCCGTATATTCTGTTCCTCTCAGCCAGTTTTGTTCTGTTTTCATCAGAGCTTTTCTGTCTATCTTCCCATTTGGAGTTAAAGGCATTTGTTCTACCTGAATAAAATGGGACGGAATCATATAATTTGCCAACGCCACAGATAAATGTTGCTTTATTTCAAAAACACTTATTTCACGTGTCGCTGTGAAGTAGGCACATAAGTCTTGTTGATTTTCGTTATAGGTCATGGCTTCTACTACCGCCTCTTGGATCTCCTGATGAGCTAACAATTTGCTTTCAATTTCACCCAATTCAATCCGGTATCCCCTGATTTTCACCTGATGATCCATTCTTCCTAAGTATTCGATGCTTCCATCAGGGAGCCAGCGGGCTATATCCCCTGTTCGATACATCTGTTTCTGCGGATCATAGGGGTGAGTGACAAACCTTTCCTTCGTGATGTCAGGTTTATTTAAATACCCTCTCGCCAATCCCTCTCCAGCGATGCATAGCTCTCCAGCTACTCCAATTGGCTGCAAATGACCATTCTCACTTACTATCAGGATTTGTTTATTCAGAATCGGGCGACCGATAGATGGATTGCCCACAAGTTCTTCCGTACATAGAGCCATACTGGCACACACGGTTCCTTCGGTTGGTCCATAGGCGTTAAAGAAGCGCCTTCCTCTCGCCCATCTTCGAGCAAGATCACCGGAGCAAGCTTCTCCTGCTACTATGAGAGTTTGTAGATCTGGAAGCTCCTCCTCAGGTAAAAGGGCTAGGGCTGCTGGTGGAAGCGTCAGTGTCGTAATCCGTTTCTCTCTTACTAAGCGGATGAACGATGGACCGGGAAGCAGAAGGTCTTGCTCTTCCAGATATAAGCTAGCTCCTGTTAATAGACTCATAAAGATCTCCCAGACGGACGCGTCAAAACTGAAGGAAGCAAACTGGAGCACTCGACTCTCTGGACCCAGATCAAAGGCTTTTTTCTGCGTTTGTAGCAGATTGACGACTCCTCGATGTTCAATCATCACTCCTTTTGGTTGTCCTGTAGATCCTGAGGTATAGATCAAGTAAGCCAAATCTTGAGCGCCTGCCTGTGGTTCGAGGTTACTCTCTTCTTCCCCTTCATATTCAAACTGATCAAGCAGAAGCACCTCTCCTTGAAATTCAAAGGAATTGATCAGGTGGGTCACTCTTTGTTGACTTAATACAATATCGACCCCACTGTCTTGGAGCATGTACTGAATTCGCTCCGCGGGATAGCTTGGGTCAAGAGGAAGATAGGCTCCTCCTGCTTTTAGGACACCCATGATCCCAATGATCATCTCTAGGGAACGATCCATCAGGATTCCTACGATCGTATCGGGCTGAACTCCGTTTCGGCACAGTTTACGTGCCAGCTGGTTAGCACGTCTATTCAGCTCCTCATAGCTTAACGCTTGTTCTCCGAAGATCACAGCTGCCTGATGAGGGGTTACTCTTACTTGCTCTTCGAATAGTTCCGCTATGCTCTTCTCTCTTGGGTACGCTTCTTCTGTTCTGTTAAAGTCGTAGAGTAATTGATGCGTTTCCTTCTCACTAAGGAAGTGAATATCCCCCAATTGGACAAAACTATTTTCTACGATCACTTCTAGAATCTGTTTAAAATGTCCCATAAATCGTTCCATTGTTTCACGTCTAAATAGCTTCGTACCATATTCTAGGCTGAGGCTAATCCCTTCATCACTTTCCATCACATTTAAGGTTAGATCAAAACGACTTAGATCGAGATCTAGATCTACAGAGCTAAGCTTTAATCCACCTAATTCTAAGGTCCTCATCTCTGTATTTTGTAAGACAAACATCGTATCAAATAAAGGATTGCGACTGATATCACGAGTCAGTTCCACGTGATGCAGTAACTCTTCGAAGGGATAATCTTGATTTTCAAAAGCAGATAGTGCTTGCTCTTTTACCTCCTCCAAAAACGCAGCAAATGTTTTATGTTTCTGAGGATAATGACGAAACACCAAAGTATTGACAAACATGCCAATAACATGTTCAAGATCCGCATGGTTTCTTCCGGCAACAGGGGAACCAACGATGATCTCTTCCTGTCCTGAATACTTCGCTAATAAAACATTATACGCTGCCAGTAAGACCATATATAAAGTGGTACCTGTTTCTTTTGCTACATGCTGGAGTTGTTCTGCCCTTTCTTGGTTTATAGAGCTTACAATGCGTGCCCCCTCAAAGCTTTGAATAGGAGGTCTTGGATAATCCAATGGCAATTGCAGAACTGGGAGCTCACCTGCAAAAGTTTGTTGCCAAAATTCTTTTTGTTTATCCATTTCCTGTGAATAGAAAAGCTGATTCTGCCATTCTGAATAGTCCTTGTACTGGATGCGTAATGGAGAGAGCACCTGTCCATGATATAATGCCGAAAACTCTTGTAATAAGATATCCATTGTTGTTCCATCTGAAATAATATGATGGATATCAAAAAGTAACAGATGTTTCTCTTCTTTTATCCTTACAAGTTTGACCCTGAATAAAGGAGCCTTGGTTAAATCAAATGGACGAATAAAGCCGTTTAGCCATCCTTCAATCAGTTCTTGCTTAACTTCAATAGCTGGTAAGTGAACCTCCATATATTCAAGAGAAAACTCAACAAGCTCATGAATGAGTTGAACAGGTACACCCTCTTGAATCATAAAAGAGGTCCGTAAGCTTTCATGTCTTGCTACTAAAGAAGTAAAGATGTTTTCTATCCCTTCTCTAGTTATTCTCCCATCAATCGCAACCGCTCCGGGCATATTATAGCTTAACTCTGCGCCCTCTAAGTTGGTTAGAACATACATCCTTTTTTGCGCAGAAGAAACGGGGTAAAATTCTTTCTCTGCTGCGGATGGAATCGAACGGAATAACTGAGTGGTTGACTGTTGAATCAGCTCTGCTTGTTCTCTTATGGTCGTATATCTAAACATATCCTTGAGCGAGAGAGATACATTGAAGCCTTGGTGAATTTTTGCCAAGAGAGAAGTAGCTCTTAGTGAATGTCCTCCCAGTTCAAAAAACGAGTCTTCAATGCCAACAGGCAGAGTGGCTCTTTGTGCCTCAGAACTCTGTAACCCCAAAACCTCACTCCAAATCTGCACAAGTTTTTCTTCGATTTCATTGCGTGGAGCTACATACTCTTGACCAGTCAGCACTTCCCCTTCTATCTCAGAACGTGATAGCCATGCTCGATCAATTTTTCCATTCGGAGTCATTGGCATCTGTTCTAAATTAATGAAGACTGATGGGATCATGTAGTCTGGTAGCTGCTGAGTTAGAAAATCTCTTAACTCTTTAATCGCTACCTCGTCCTCTGCTACAACATAAGCACACAAGCTATGGTTGCCTAGCCGATCCTTTTTCGCTACAACGACCGCCTCTTGGACTTTGTTGTATTTTGTCAACGTATACTCTATCTCAGCTAGTTCAATTCTAAAACCGCGAATCTTTACTTGTTGATCCATCCTTCCTAAATATTCAATCGTCCCATCTTCCAGCCAACGTGCTAAATCCCCCGTTCGATACATCTTTTTCTCAGGATCATACGGATGGGCAACGAATTTCTCTTTTGTTTCGTTTGGCTTATTGAGATATCCTCTTGCCAGACCGTCACCTGCTATACACAATTCTCCCTCGACACCAATGGGCTGAAGCCTGTCGTAGGCATCCACAATAAGAATTTGGGTATTTTGAATTGGTTTTCCTATAGGAACCATTCCGTTTAGCGTATCAGCCTCTAATGTACCCTCATAAATACTAGATTCAACCGCTACTTCTGTCACACCAAAACAATTTAGTACCCTTATCTGCTTCCCATATCTGGAGATGATTTTTCGAAAATCTTCTACAGGGCAAGCATCTGAACCAATAATCAAGGTATCTAAGAAGGTGATATCAAGCTGATGCTCCTCAATATATTTCATAAGTGAAATGGCAAGCGCCGGCGTCAGATCAATCATATTAATGTTATATTCCTTCATTATGGAATACAGAGCACCAACATCAAATCTAGCTTCTTCAGGGCAAATGACTAATTCTCCTCCACTCAATAATGCTCTTGAAAGATCCGCTGCAAAAACATCAAATGAAAAGCTAGCCATTTGAAGAAGCTTCCTTTTATGATCTAGCTTAAGCTCTTTTTTCCAAGCATATGAAACATTAACAAAACTGCGATGCTCAATCATGACACCTTTGGGTTTTCCAGTCGTACCAGATGTATAGATTACATAGACTAAATCAGATGAATGATTAATAGGTTCTAGGTTCGTTATATCCCTTTCAAGCATCTCTACATTCTCTATATCTATAACCTTCTGATCGAAAGCAAAAGAATCTGTCAGCCCGCGATGACTTACAAGCATGTTAGTCTCACTATTAGCTAGCATATATTGAATCTTTCCTCTGGATACGAAGGATCAAGCGGCAGATAGGCTCCTCCTGCTTTTAGTATGGCCATGACACCAATCACCATCTCTAGTGAACGCTCCATCATGATTCCTACCATTTCATTGGGCTGGATGCAATATTCTCTTAACGCTCTAGCAAGCTGATTGGCCCGTTCATTTAATTCCTTGTAGCTTAGACATTGTTCTCCAAGACGTACAGCAACTTGATCTGGAGTTCTAAGCACCTGTTCTTCAAATAAGGCATGGAAGGTCACTTCCTGCGGATATTCTGCTTGTGTATCGTTAAACTCAACAAGTAAGGTATGCTTCTCTGCTTCTGTTAGAACGGAAATTTCAGAAATTCGTTGAACCGGATTAAGCGTGATTTCATGCAGAATATGCACAAAGTGGTGAAGAAAACGCACCATTTTTTCTTCTGTAAATAAGGCTCGACAATATTCTAGCGTCAATTCTACGCCGTCACTGCTTTCCTCAGCGTGTAAAGTGAAATCAAATTTACTAACCTGTTGTTCCATCTCATAAGGACGGAAGGACAAGCCCGCCAGTTCACTTCCTTCCCCATGGCTGTTCTGCATAGAGAACATGGTATCAAACAAAGCGTGTCGGCTCATATCACGCATTAAGTCTAAGTGTTCAACCAACTCCTCAAAGGGGTAATCCTGATGTTCAAAGGCGGACAAGGTACTTTCCTTCACTTCATGCAGAAACTCTAGGAATGTTTTCTTTCCCTCTGGATAGTTTCTCAGAGCCAAAGTATTAACAAACATGCCTATTACATTCATTACTTCTGCATGATTTCTCCCTGCAACGGGAGTTCCTACCACTACATCTTCTTGACCCGTGTATGTAGACAGCAGAACATTATACGCGGAAAGCAAAACCATATAAAGAGTCGTTCCTGTTTCTGTAGCCATTCGCTGTAATTCTGTTTTCAATTCTTGTTCAATCGTAAGAGAAATGGTTTTCCCTTCAAAGCTTTGCATGGGAGGTCTAGGATAATCCAAGGGCATATTTAATAAAGCAGGTTGCTTGGAGAACATATCCAGCCAAAATTCTTTCTGTCGTTGCATATCCTCTTTCATAAACCAGCCATTCTGCCACTCAGAATAGTCCTTGTATTGGATACGCAATTCAGGTAATACCTGTCCGGCATATAACTCAGCAAATTCCTTGGTTAAGATGTTCATACTAGTTCCATCCGAAATAACATGATGCATATCAAAAATCATAACGTATGATTCCTCAGCCAATTGAACAAGTTTAACTCTAAATAAAGGCGCTGTTCTTAGATCAAAAGGGCGAATAAAATCGTTGATCAATGAAACGACCTGCTCCTCTTCTGCTTGAACAAACTCTACTTCAAACGAAACATCTGAATGTATCATTTGCATGGGCTCCCCATTGACAACATCAAATGAAGTTCGGAAAGCTTCATGTCTTGATATCAATTTCTTACACACTTCTGTGAAGGCAGCTTGGTCTAGTTTACCTTCTATTTTTAGAGCACCCGGCATATTATAGCTCACATCGCCGCCTTCAAGCATACTTAAAATGTAGATCCGCTTTTGAGCAGAGGAAAGAGAGTAGAATTCTTTCTTCTGAGCAGGTTGAATGGATGAAAACTGCTTTGTATCGGAATGAGCAATATGTCTTGCCATTAATTCTAGCGTTGGATATTCGAACACATCCTTTATTTGCACTTCAACCTGAAATTCACGATGGATTTTAGCCACAAGTAGTGTCGCCTTTAAGGAATGCCCTCCAAGTTCAAAGAAATGATCATGTATTCCAATTTTTCTCTGTTCCTGATCATTGTTTACAGATAAGCCCAAAACCTCTCGCCACAGAATACTTAGTTTTTCTTCTCCTTCATTTCTTGGAGCCACATAGTCTGTTGATTGAAGCATATTCGTTGGCTCAGGTAGAGCTTTTTGATCAAGCTTCCCATTTCGTGTTAGGGGAAGCTCATCTAGCTGGATCATATAAGCTGGGATCATGTAAGAAGGCAGGCTCTTAGCAAGTTCCTCTCTGATTTTAGCTATATCCAAATCCCTATCCGAAGTGATGTACGCCGCTAAATACTTCTGACCCTCTTGTTCTCCCCTGACGACCACAGTCGCTTGATTTAGTTCTTTCATCTTCAACAGCTGTGCTTCGATTTCCCCTAATTCAATGCGATATCCTCGTATTTTCACTTGCTGATCCATGCGTTCTATATAATCAATCGTGCCATCTGGTAGATATCGAGCCCTATCCCCTGTACGATACATTCTTTTCTCTGGTTCAAACGGATGGGAGATAAATCTTTCGGCGGTTAATGCTGGATTGTTTAAGTAACCTTGGGCAAGCCCATCCCCAGCTAAGCATAATTCACCTGGAATTCCAATGGGCAGTAACGCTCCTTGAGGATCTACGATAAATACTTCAGTATTAGATATCGGTTTACCTATAGGAATAGAGAGCGCATCACTCGCAATGTCATTGATAGGATGCGTTGTCGCAAATACAGTGCTTTCTGTTGGTCCGTAGACATTGATTAGGACATTTGGACCTGTAAATTGCCATGCTTTTTTCATATGGGCTACGGAAACTTTCTCTCCACCCACTAAGATTTTCTTGGCATGGCTTAAGCCTTCTGGAGCCATGTCGACAAACGTATTAAACAGAGAAGTTGTCATCAATAAAATGGCTTGATCCTTCAGCGCGATCAACTGTGCTAATTTCTTGTGATCCAACACCGTATCATGCAATACCAGAACAAGAGTTGCCCCATTTAACAAAGCGCCATAGATATCAAATGTTGAACCATCAAAAGCGTAATTCAACAGATGTAGAATGTGATCTCCTTCAGTAATTTGAATATAGTTTGTATTTAAAACAACTCGGCTGACATTGAAATGAGAAATAAGGCTACCTTTTGGCTTGCCAGTTGAACCAGAGGTATAAATAACATTTGCCAAATCACTAGAAACATTGATATGCGGAGGATTGCTTGTCATTTCCCTCTTATTGAGTAGCATATCCTCTACGATTAAGAGTGTGATCTTAGTAGAGCAGACAGACGCTCTCTTCCTCGTTGTCACCATCCATTTTGCTTGACTATCATCTAGCATATAAGAGATTCGTTCTTCAGGATAATTTGGATCGATGGGCATATAAGCTCCGCCTGCTTTTAAAATAGCAAGCAATGAAACCATCATTTCTATTGAACGGTCAAATAATACAGCGACAATGTCATTTCTCTGAACACCCTTCTCCCGTAGGACTAGAGCCATCTGATTGGCTATATTATTCAGTTCTCTATAGGTTATAACTTGTTTTTCATATTCAATAGCGATATTCTCTGGAGTCAATTCTACTTGTTCTTCAAATAACTGATGCAACGTCTTATCTTTAGGATAATTTGTCTGTGTATCGTTCAAGGCCACGTATAGCTTCTCTTTTTCTGTTTCTGTAAGAATAGCGACATCCCCTACCTCAATCGAAGGCTGACTCAGCACTTGTTGAAGAACATGAAGGAAGTGTGTTTGAATTCTGTTCATATTTTCTTGCTCATACACCCTAGCATTATATTTGAATCTTACTTGAATAGAGTTTCCTGGAATAATGACCAAATTGAAATCATAATTTGTTTGTTCAAAGGCTTCAATATTGCTCATCTGAAAAGGAAGTTGATAGAATTCTTCCATCTGTCCAAGCTGTTGATCTACAGGATAGTTTTCAAAAACCATAAGATGATTTACAAAATCGCGATGTACACCTGTTTCACTTTGGATGTCGTACAAAGGATAAAAATCATAGGCAGCCGAATTCAAGGCATGCTCTTGATTCCTCAGAACACTTTGCTCAAAAGTATCTCCCTCCGACACTCTGATTCTTACTGGAATGGTGTTAATAAACAGACCCAGCATCTCTTCTATTCCTTGAATCTCAGAAGGTCTTCCTGAAACAACGCTGCCAAACACAACATCCTGACAATGATTATATTTTTGGAGTAAGACTCCCCATGCAGTTTGCAATAATATGTTTATTGTAACCTTGTGTGTTCTTGCCATTTGGTTTAGCTTTGCTGTCATTTCTTCCCCAAGAGAAAATTCCAAATGCTCTAATACATATTCGTTTCCTTGTTTTTGTTTTTTTAGAGGTAAATCCACCCTTTGCTCATAATCAGCTAAATACTTTTTCCAATATTCGATTGCCTCTTGCCTATTTTGTTCTGTTAACCACTCAATATAATCGCTATATGGAGCGATATGAGGCAGGGATAACGGCTCATCTTCTAATAGAAGCTGATAAACCTGGCATACTTCTCTCAGAAGGATGGGAATACACCAGCCATCCATTAGAATATGGTGGAAGCTCCACAGTAGATGGAACTGTTTACTATCCGTCTGAAAAAGAGCGATTCGAATCAAAGGACCTTGCGAAAGCTCAAAACCTCTGACCCTGTCCAGTGCCTTATATTCATTCATGCTTCTCTTTTGATCAGCTGAATTTAATTCAATCAGGTTTTGATAAGTAAACGCAAGCTGTTGGTCCTCTAATACAATCTGTAACGGTTGATCAAAATAGATGCTAAATACCGTTCGTAAAATCTCATGACGCTCCATAAGATATTGAACACTTCTCTCAAAAAGGCTTGGTTCAAAATCTCCTTCAATATCAAACGAGATTTGCTCAAAATAGACAACAGAATCTGGATCTGCTTGAGTATGAAAAAACATCCCTTGTTGCATCGGGCTTAACGGATAGAGATTCTCCAAATTTCCAACTTTCGAAACTTCTTGGCGCAATGCATTAAATTGTTCTAATGTGAGCTTCTGATAAACCATATCACATGGGGTAAAAGTTGTTTTCTCCTGTTTCAGACAATACATCATCATGTTAAGCAGGTGCTTTTTAAATTGCTGAGCTAAGCGCTCAATGGTTTCGTGTTTGTACTCTTTAGTACTATAATCAAAGGTCATGTGCAGTTCCTGATTAACGACAAGTCCATTGACATTAAGATGAGCTAGGCTTTGACTACGTGGACTCATGGAAGTCCCGCTCGAATACATAGACATACTGATATTGGAGGCAGGTAAATCTTGATCAAATTGCCCAAGATAATTAAAGCTGATTTCGGGCTTTTTCACATCGCTAGGCGTTCTATCATCTAGTTGTTCGAAGGAATCGCTCAGATAGGTAAGAATGCCATAACCGATCCCTTTATTCGGTATCTGGTGTAATCTTTCTTTCACTCTAATAATCTGTTGATCAAGCTCCTCATCACTTAACTCCAACAGCACTGGATATTGAGTTGTAAACCAACCGACCGTTCGATTGATATCCATATCCTTTACTATAGGTTCCCGTCCATGTCCCTCTAAATGGATCACAATTTGTTCTGATTTAGACCATTCGGCAATCGTTAGTCCTAGCGCAGTTAACAGCAAATCATTTATTTCTGTATTAAATGCCTTATTAGCTTCTCTTAATAATTGTTGTGTTTCCACTTGATCTAACGATATGCTCACTTGCTGACAATCTTTGACTAGTGAAAGCTCAGAAGAGATAAAGTCTCTCGGTAATTGGATGTCTTTTGAATTTGCTTCAATCGCTTGCCAATAGGCTCGTTCTTTTTGTAACTCTGCATGGGATGCGTAAGCCTGAAGCTGCGCAGACCAGTATTGAACAGAGTCTGTTTTCGCAGGTAATGCGATATCTGAACCAGTAGAAGCTTGCCCATATGCTGTAGCAATATCTTCAAATAAAATTCTCCAGGAAAGTCCATCAACAACAAGATGATGAATGACAATTAATAAATGATCGCCAGCTGGTGTATGAAACAAACCAAGCTTCACTAATGGACCTGTAGATAGATCAATCGAACGTTGAATCTCATTTACCTTCTGCTCTATGAATGTTTTCAGTTCTTCCTCCTGTGCAGGCTCCCTAGTAACATCGAATACCTCTAGATCAAAGACGGCTCCATCATCTAGCCCTCGATTCCATCCCCTCCACTCGTCTTCCACAGATCGAAATACCATTCGTAAAGCATCATGATGTTCCGTAATTCGCTGGAAAACCTGTCGAATAAGTTTTTCATCGAAACCTTCTTTGCGAGCTAACATCACAGACTGATTCCAATGATGCTGTTCCGCGAATTGTTGTTCAAAAAACCATTTCTGAATAGGGGTTAGGAACACATCCCCTTGCACCACTCCTTGTTCACTACGTATCGTCAAGGGCTGAAGAAGGGCACTTAAATCAGCGATTCTGGGATGCTTAAACAAATCTTTTATTTCTAACTTATAGCCAGCTTGATTTAATCGTGAAGCGACTTGAATCGCTTTGATTGAATCTCCCCCAAGTTCAAAGAAGTGATGTTTGATGCCAATTTGTTTCGCACCCAATACATCTTGCCATATCCTGACCAACACTTCCTCCGCTTCATTACGGGGAGCGACAAGCTCTGTCCCTAACTGCATACTTTCACTTGGATCAGGAAGAGCCTTTCGATCTACCTTGCCATTGGCAGTCAATGGCATTTGCTCTACTTGAACAAAATAGGCAGGAACCATATACGAGGGTAATTCTTTAGATAATTGCTCACGAATTTCAGTCAAATCCACAGCCTGTGCTGCGCTAAAATAAGCACAAAGTGCTTTGTGACCGTCCTGTTCCTCGCGAACAGTGACAAATGCCTCTTCTATTCCCTCTAGTTGGACTAAATGATTCTGTATCTCACCTAGCTCAATCCGATATCCGCGGATCTTCACTTGATGATCCATTCTGCCTAGATACTCTAACGTTCCATCTGGTAGCCACC
>NZ_BAMO01000023.1 GCF_000615945.1 Caldalkalibacillus mannanilyticus JCM 10596 | reverse complement strand
TCTTTAAAAAAAGCAGGGATATTTATGGTCAACGAAAGATTAAGAAAGAGCTTGAAAAACAGGGTTCGCAAGTGTCACGACGCCGTATCGGTCGAATCATGAAGGAGCAAGGGCTCGTTTCAAAGTATACGGTGGCTCAATTTAAACCAAGCAAAGCCAAGTGTAATGAATCGAGCATTAGGAATACATTAAATCGAAAATTTGATCAGGATCAGAAACTAAAAGTGGTTGTTAGTGATTTAACGTAAGCGTCTAATAACCAGGTGTATTGAAAAAGAAAAACCCATGGCTCATGATGAGGATCCACAGGCTTTGCGTTATGTACAATGTTGCCTAACTGCCGGACTCCATGGAAGGTAATCATCAAGTAACTCCGGCTGCTGACGAAATGCAACCGCCGGTAACTGTTGCAACAGATAGACTAGATATTTGTAGGGGCTCAATCCATTTGCCTTTGCTGTCTCTACGATGCTGTAGATCGCTGCACTTGCGGCTGCACCCCGTGGACTTCCGCTAAACAACCAATTTTTGCGGCCGACCGTAAAGGGGCGAATGCTGTTCTCAGCTAGATTGTTCGAGATCACACAGTTCCCATCTTGTAAATAATTTATCAACGCTTGTTTATGGTTACGCGCATACTTCAGAGCTTCGCCTAGCTTTGATTTGGGAAGAACTTTACCTTTGGCCGTTTCTACCCACGTCCAAAAAGCATCGAGTACATGCTTTTCCTGCACCAGACGTTGTTCCTTTCGCTCTTCAGGGAGATGTGAGGCAAGCTGTGCCTCTAGCTCAAATAGCTTGTTGCAGTAGGCTACCCCATCCGTGGAAAGGGTCCCTTCCGGATTCTTTGCCTCCGGTGGCAATGCCTCAACAAACTTACGCCGAAGATGTGCCCAGCATAGACAAGAGATCGTTCCTGCTAGATTCGCATATCCAGAGTAGGCATCGCTATGTAAATATCCCTTGAATCCTTTCAGGAACGCTTGCGGGTATCTCGCCCCTCGTCCTGGCTGGTATACAAAGATCCTTATGGGATGCGTACTATGCTGACCGATGCTGTAGATCCACATGTAGGAGGAGGTCGTGTTCTTCCGACCCTTCTCATTCATTACCTGCAAGGGTGTCTCATCGGCATGCAGATATCGCTCTTGTACAAGCAGCTCATGCAGTCTGTTCCAAGGGGCTCATGAGATACCGTTCCTTCACTGTCTTCTATACCTATTATTATACCATAAAAGCAGGCATGAATCCAGATTTTACAAGGGTTTTTGACACTTTTTCGGCTTACATAGTGTCAGAAGAAAATAAAATATTAGACTGAGAAAATAAAGTCTTAGACTGACGAAGGGCCATTAAACGGGCAGGATAGTTTAAGATTAACCACGGAAAAACCCACCAGTAGCCATCCCCTTGTAACCGAATGAGAGAGCAACATTTCAAATATTGTCCTGTGATAAAATTATATTTGAATTCGGACAAGGAGATGAAAACATGAGTAAGTTGAAAGGTAAAATCGCTTTAATAACCGGAGCGAGCCGAGGAATTGGCCGCAGCATCGCATTGCGTCTGGCACAAGAGGGCGCATTTGTCGTCGTGCACTATGGAAAAAGACGAAATGAAGCGGAGGCAGTCGTTCACCAGATCGAGCAAAGCGGAGGTAACGCGTGCGCGATTGGCGCTGACCTGAGCACTCTCGATGGCATTCATGATTTATTTGCGGTACTGGATGATGACATTCGGGAACGTACTGGCGGTAGCGGATTCGATATTCTTGTCAACAATGCTGGAATCGGTCAAATAGTTAGCCTAGATGAGACAACTGAAGAATCTTTTGATGAGGTGATGAAGGTTAACGTCAAAGCACAGCTTTTTGTTACCCAGCAAGCTTTACCGCGTCTAAAAGACGGAGGGCGCATTATTAATATTTCATCCTTTGTGACGCGCGTAGCGTCTCCAAGTGTGTTCGCCTACAGCATGTCGAAAGGGGCCATCGACACATTTACGCATCTTCTGGCTAAACAGCTGGGTAGCCGCAATATTACGGTAAACGCCATCCAGCCCGGCATTATTAACACAGAGATGAATGCTGGGACGTTGCAAGATCCCAATGGGCAAAAATATGCGGCCGGTCTTTCAACCTTTAACAGATGGGGAGAACCCGAGGATGTAGCGGATATTGTTGCCTTTCTCGCTTCGTCGGACAGCCGTTGGGTAACCGGTCAATTGCTCGATGCAAGCGGTGGATCTCATCTGTAAGTAAATTTATTAGATGAATCCCACACTTTACGTTCATTTCACTATTGCAGTCCCACCCCATTTTTGATGAAAAAGAGTGTTTCATGCAAGTATGTTTGTATCCTTGATTGAGTTAACGGAGTACGATAGCTCACTAAACCAGTGGCAGTCTAGAACTTTATTTTTCCGTCCCCATGGCTGCCGCTGGTTTGATTTTGGGGATCAGTCTAATACTTATTTTTCGGGGTCTAGCGGTTATGTAATGCGTAATGCCGCGTGTACTCTGCACATTCAGTCTAATACTATATTTTCATCAGACACATAGAAGGGGTGAAAGCAAGCTTTTTTACCGCTTTCGGCTGATGGAGCGACAGTCCTTCCAGCAACCATCGAAACTCCTGTGGCATGATCGAGCGTACGGCCTCGGCATCCATGGGCCACTGGTATTGACCCGATTCCAATCGCTTGTACAACAGTACGAATCCATCGCCTTCCCAGTACAAGGCTTTCATACGATCACGCTTGCGACCGCAAAACAGAAACAAATGATTCTGAAACGGGTTCAATTGTAGCTGATGCTGCACCAAGTGAATCAGGCCGTCAATGGATTTTCGCATATCCGTATATCCACAGGCGATATACAGCTGATCGGCCTTCGAGATGTCACCGAACATACTGAAGGATGCGAAGCGTCTGTTCGAGAAGTGCGGTAGACGCATGCGGATGAATTTCAATCGTAACGGCATCCGTACGAAGGATGATCGCCGCTTGTTCATGACTCGCTTCGGAACGAGGAGCGTTCGTCCGCAAAGATGGATGGACCGGTACGAGAGTTGGTTCATTCGGGGATGAGAAGGCGGGGAGAGATTCACACGCGGCTTCACGAATTTTCCGAAGCCAGTAGTAATAGCTTTTCACACTAACTTCGTGATCGGCACACCAACGAACCACGGTCTGACCACTGGAACGGCAATCACGAATGATCTCCGTCCACTGCTGAAGTCGATAGCGATTCCTAATCTCTAAAGTTTGCAATTGGACATCCTCCCACTAGAGTTTTTCGAGTAGAGTCGAAAAACTCCAACGACTTACTCTAACGGAATTGTCTCAAAGTCTAGATTGGATTGGAATACACCTTCTTGTTTGACGCTTACGATTTAACTTATGTAAGAGTAAAACAGACATGGCATTATATCTGCATCCTGGTTGACTTATATAATCGGGAGATTATTGGTTATAGTTCGAGTCCTCACAAGAATGCAGAGTTAGTTCAACGTGCCTTCGCCACGGTTAAATACAATCTACAGCGCCTCGAATTATTTCACACAGACCGCGGTAGTGAGTTTAATAATACGCTCATTGATCAAGCGTTGGCGGTATTTGGCATCGAGAGATCATTGAGCGAAAAAGGAAACCCATATGACAATGTCGTAGCAGATGCTACAGCTACCGTACTTGATTTTTTAACTTTTTGATTATGTAAATTGGTACAATAATATCCGTATACATGGATCATTGGACTATCTAACCCCCCCTGAATACAAGTTAATGCACCTTTAAAAATTTGCCCAATTTACTGTTGACATCCCAGTGTTCAAAATTAATTAGCAAAAAGTATTCAATTTTACTTGACGGTTACAATGCAACACTAGTATAGATTAACCTTTAAAAATCAATGGGGGAGAAACAGGAGAATGTCATTTTTAGATCAAATTATTCCTAAGGAGTACTGGAATGCCATTATCACAAATGACGAATCATATGATGGAGTTTTTCTCTATGGTGTTAAGACCACTTACATTTATTGTCGTCCCTCATGTAAATCTAAAGAGCCGAAAATTGAAAATGTTGTCATCTTTAATCACCAAACAGATGCTACTCACAATCATTTTCGGCCATGCAAAAGATGCAAACCAGATTTACAAATACACCCGAATGAAGAAATGATAAATGAACTAGTTGCATGGATACAAATAAATTACCATGAGTTCATCACATTAGAAAAGCTTGCTTCAATAAGTAATATAAGTCCATTCCATTTACAAAGAATGTTTAAGCATTCAAAAAATATGAGCCCTCTTGATTACATTAACAAGATCCGCATTGAAAAAGCCATCCACGTTTTAATAAATACAGACAAAAGTATCACTTTAATTGCAATGGAAATTGGTTTCTCGAATCCCTCCTATTTTAGTACATTTTTTAAAAGAGAAACAGGATTCACCCCTGGAATGTTTAGGAAAAAATATAGAATAATTTGAAAGTAATCTTCCACCTAAAAATAATATACTTACTTTGCATCAAAATTTTTAGAGGAAGTGAAATCTATGCATAAAACAATTAATCCTAAAATATTTTATTTTGGAACCCCTGTTGTACTAATTAGTACATTAAATGAAAACGGTACACCTAACTTAGCTCCAATGTCATCGGCATGGTGGTTGAATCATTCATGTATGCTAGGGATGAGCGGGAATTCACAGACTGTCACAAATTTAATTAGGGAAAGGGAATGTGTATTAAACATACCTTCAGCTACATTAGTTAGTAGTGTAGATAAGCTAGCTCTAACAACTGGAAATAAACGAATCGCAGATTATAAACTAAATATGGGTTATGAATATGTAGCGGATAAATTTAGTAGATCGAACCTTACTGCAAAACCAGCTCAAGTAGTGAAAGCACCAGTTGTACATGAATGTCCTGTTCAGCTAGAGGCCATTGTTAAGAACATTCATTCATTTGATGAACCTAGTTTGCTCAAGGCGATTGAAGTTGAAATCATAAAAACACATATTGACGAATCGATTTTAGTAGAAGGTAACAAAAGTTATATTGATCCTGAAAAATGGAAGCCTCTCATCATGAACTTCTGTGAGTTTTTTAGTTTAGGAGATAAAATACACCATTCCAGATTAGCAAAACCATTTATTTCTCAATGTGACAATAAATAAAAAGAATAAAATTATGAAAGCCCAAGGATAAAATAAGCAGCGGTTCTTGTGGATTCTGATGTTTTCAAGCCAAAAATAAAACAAATTTATTTTTGGCTTGAAAATTTAACTAAAACCTCATTCACTTATGATAAGGTTCCCCCTTCATAATCCGAAACGCCCGATACACCTGCTCCAATAAAATCAACTTCATCAATTGATGTGGAAAAGTCATCTTTGAAAAAGATAGCTTCTTATTAGTTCGCTTCAGAACCTCGTCTGAGAGTCCATTGGAACCGCCAATGATAAAAGCAATGCTGCTCTTTCCGTAGATGGCGAGCTGATCTAATTCCTTGGCTAACTGTTCAGAAGACCAATTTACCCCATCAATGGCTAATGCAATGACATATTGATCCTGTTTGACCTGTCCGAGGATGCGTTCTCCTTCTTTTTCCTTGACCTGCTCGATCTCTTTCTGGCTCAATTGCTCAGGAGCCTGCTCATCGCTGACCTCAATAAGCTGGAGCTTGCAGTATGGCCCTAGTCGTTTTTCGAATTCAGAGATCCCTAATTTTAGATACTTTTCTTTAATTTTCCCCACACTAACGATCGATATATGCACAGTTTTTTTCCTCTTTCTCTATCAAAATACTAAATCTAGTGACGACTTATTTCGATGTTATCCACATGTTGATAACACCTGTGTATAACTATTTTATGATTATGCATAGTAAGCCAAATCCTTACTGTAGTGCCATTTCCTCCGATTCTTAAAGGACCAGAAACGTCGGCTTGCCCTGACAAAACTCACAATTTTCTGGAGCTACCCACTCTGTAAAATGAACCTCATCCAACTTATACACATCTGGAGCGTCTTCAAAATCATCCACAAAATGATCAATCGCCAATTCTAAATGTTCCTTACAGCATACATACATTCTTTTTCCTCCTGCTCTATTCTTGTCTCTTGTGCTGGTTTGATCTTATTGATATGTCTATCTCCTATACGATTGTGAACATACTCTCTTATAGTATAAACGAAAAGCAAGAGGGAGTCCCCTCTTGCTTTATTTTCTTTCAATGATCTGCGCTTTATTCCTTTATTTTCACAAATTATTCATTCTTCAATACTTTATCTAAGGATAATTCAACTGTTTGAAGGAGTCCTCCACGGTAGAAGCTAACCTCTAAGGTATCCCCGATTTTCTTTTTGTTGAAGATATATTTCCGTAGAGTAAGAACATTTTCGATATCGATTCCGTCCAGCTGGACAATCACATCGTATTTTTGCAATCCGGATTGATCTGCTGGGGATAAGGATTGAACAGACATGACGACAACCCCTTGCTTCACATCACCAGGAAGCTTCAAGGTTTCGGTCCAGTGGTAGCTGGCAATATCGGTTAAGCTTTGGGTCGTAATTCCCATATACGGACGCTGTACCTCTCCATGCTCTACTAAATCATGGATCACTGGTAAGGCATCATTAATAGGATGGCAAAGCCTAGTCCCTCTACGCCGCGCTGGGCAATCTTTAAGCTGTTGATTCCAATGACCTGCCCCTGAATGTTAATTAAAGCTCCCCCACTATTTCCGGGGTTAATGGCCGCATCGGTTTGCAGTACATTAATTTCCCAGCCGCCTCCAGCAGGAACAGGGATGGAGCGATCCTTCGCACTAATGATTCCCTGAGTCACAGTACGAGAAAATTCTAAACCTAGAGGGTTTCCAATTGCAATAGCAGGCTCTCCTGTGCGAACGGCATCGGAATCACCGAAGATCGCGACGGTGTCCACATGCTCGGCATCGATCTCTAATACGGCGAGATCTGTCAGCGGATCGGCTCCTCGCAGGCTGGCTTCCACTCTTTCTCCATTAGACAAGGATATTTCCACGGATCTGGCATTTTCGATGACATGGTAATTGGTGACAATGCGTGCTTTGCCTGAAATTTTATCGATTTCATAGACGATTCCTGAACCCGCTCCCTGCTCTACAGCTTGAGAGGATTGACGGTTAAAGAAATCTGTTACTTCCTGAATATTGACAACTCCGACAATCGCATCTGATACCTTCTCCACAGCATCGATCACTTCAGAGGAAACATTCACCTTTACGCTTTGATGGACAGGCTGTACCTTATTATCGACTGCCACTGTGGCTTGAGCAGGTGATTCTGCATTTTTCATCACCACGTCATAGGGCAGGACACCTAATCCAGATAATGCGGGTAAGACAGATAAGGAAACAACACCTCCGATAATGGAGGAGATAAAGGCAGTAAACCACGGGCCTCTTTGCTTTGATTTTTTCGGTCTTTCAAATCCTTCATCATAATATCCCATCATTGAACACCTTCCTTATATTTCATAGTATCAGTATTGTTCATTTGGCAAGATATTAACCTCTCCCTATTATTATACTTAGAATAGAGAAAGACTCAAGAATTGAAGTAACATGTATTTTTAACAATATTTTGACAAGATCGTCTTCATTCTATGCACCCTATACAGCGACTAGCTTCGTCGGTGTATCAGGAAAGGTATCATGCAGAGTCAGCTCGCGTCCAATTTCAAAGCCTTTTTGCTCCAGTATTTGTTGGACGGTCATTCTTGCCAGCTCGCGCATGTTGTTATCTTTACTTAGATGAGCCAGATAGATTTTTTTCGTTCGATCACAGATAATATCTGCCAGCGCTTCTCCTGAGGCTTCATTGGATAAATGACCTACGTCGCTTAGGATTCTGCGCTTAATGTTCCAGGGATAATGACACATGCGCACCATTTCTATATCGTGGTTCGATTCGAAAATGATCACATCCGATTCTTGCAGGGTTCCTTTGATTTTTTCGCTCACATAGCCCATATCGGTTGACACACTGAGTTTTTTTCCTTGATGGTGAAAACAGAAAGCCATAGGTTCGACTGCATCGTGGGAAACCCCATAGGATTCTACTTCGATGTCCCCTATTTGAATGATTTGCTCTCGTTCATAGTGAAATTTCTGCTCGACATCAATTTTCCCGCACAGCTTGTCCAGCTCTCCCCATGTTTTCTGATTGGCATAGACTGGGATCTCGTATCTTCTCGCCAGTACACCAAGCCCTTTGACATGATCCGAATGCTCATGCGTCACTAGAATGGCATCCAAGTCGTCAGGCTTTTCTCCAATCTGGGCAAATAACTGCTCTAGCTGCTTTCCGGTTAGACCGGCATCGACAAGAATCTTAGATTGCTCTGAAGCAATATATATTGCATTTCCCGTACTCCCGCTTGCTAATACAGAGTAACGTAATGTCATCCTCTCCACCTCTATACTTCTCTAATTTATTGCTCTAATGGTACGGATTCTAACGCACCTGTAAAAGCATTAACATAATATGTGATTTGCTTCCCCTCATGCTCAATTAAAACTCTCCATACCGGGGTCAGCACCTGGCTTTCTATCTCGTAAATTTGACCATAATAGCCTAGTGTCACCCTCTGGATGGTCGAATTCGGAGGAATCACCTGATGATCCAATAAGGCTCTAATTGTGGTAAACGAAGAGATAACAGGCTGCTCCGTCCCTTTATTAACAACCTCATGATAGACTTGCTTGTACTCTACTACCCGTTGATCCTCAATGCTAAACTTCACGGTCGAGAGAAAAATAGGGTAGTCTTGGATCTTCTGCAAATAAACGATCTCTGTCGGCGTCTTCCGATCAAAGACATACTGCTCCCCATTCAGTACATGCCCCTTCATGAAATTCTGCTGAAACAGATATGGATCGAAGGGTTCAGCTAAAGGATAGGGCTCCATTAACTGAGCATGAAGCTGCTCATTTTCGATCAGGATGTTTTGCTTGCTTACATGATAGAGCTCCTGTAAGGAATAGATGGCAAATTGTGTATTGAGCTGTGACATCTGGGTTTGTTCTACACTTAGCTCTGTCGCTAACGTGATATGCTTTAACAGGAGAAGCTCATCCATTGAGCTCTCATACACCTGAGCCATTTCAATTTTTTTGGTTTGTTTTTCCCACAGCTGATAGCCTAAAAACGAGTTTAAGATGAGGAAAGCAAGGATGAAGATGGTTTTAATTCGACTCCAATTCATCGCTGGGCTCCTCCTCTGTTTTTGGTTTCAGCTTATTGATAAACAGCCGCTCGCCATTCTTAAGCTCCACGACCCAGTGAGGGACATAATTTAAGTAGTACTCTTCGATGGTCAGCTTATATCCCAGTGAAATACTAAACACTTGAGAAAGTAGGATTCCCTCTTCCTCTAGAGATGACAGCAATTGATCCCCTGAGGGAAGCTCTCTAGGAAATTGGTTAATCACTTGATCGATTTCAAACATCGGTCGGTAATAACCCACCACTCGATCATTTTGCACTTCTAATTGTATCACATTTTGGTCATTCTCTTGAGCCTCTGAATAGATAGCATAATTTCCCATGTAGTTTCTGAATTCTACCAACACCTTCTGCTCCTGCTCGTTACGTTCAATTCGGTGCAGATAGTAATTGGAATCGAAGCCTTTATGCTGATTGACGAATTGCACGCTCCGCTGGACATAGGTGTCGGATAGCACGTCCGTCTGTGAGTATTGAGCAGCAGGATGAAAGAAATACATTGCATACTGCTGTTGGTCATAATGCAAGCCTCTTGATCCATCTGTGTAGAAGCTGCCCCCGCTCCGATCTTGAATCGGACGAGCTAGGTTGGATCGACAAAAAGGTACTGAATCATGTTTTCAACAGGGATACGCTGGTAAAAATAACGATACTCCGTCATCTCTACCGGGCTTGTCGGCAGATAATAAATAGAATAAACCTCTTCCTCCTGTGGCTCAGAAAAGGTAACCGCCCGATAATCTGGACGACTCTCACCGAGAGCCAGGTAGTTCTTTAGTTCACTTAGAGATATACTGGTTCGAGCTTGAACCAATTGCTGATCGTCTTCTGAAATAAACATGGCGAAGACTTCTTCGTTATTCATATCCTCGAAAATCCAAATTCGATTGATTAAGGGGAGGGTTACATTCTCCGTCCGAATCTGAAAGATATCCTGAATAAGCTGCAAGGGCAAGCCTGTTTGAAAGACAAATTCAATTCCTTCATTTTCTTCAATCTGACTCTGCCATGTACCATAGTCCTCTTGCTCTACTTGCCTAAAATTATAAAAATACCAATTGGACATTTGTCCATGCAGTATCCGATATTGCAGCATTTCGGGGTAGGAAACGGTATGGCTTTGCTCCCCATAATGATAGATGATCAGCTCAGGACGTACCAGCTCATTCATCTCTTTTCGTTGGGCTAAGCCCTCATGGATCACATATTCCGTCGGATTAATATAATCGTAATGGGGTTGATAGGTCCAAATCTGCCAGGTCAAAAAAGCACTCGAAGCCACAAGCAGGACGAGAAGAACGGTTTTCAGTTGTTCGATCATGATTCCCTCTCTCCTTCTCCCTGCTTCATTGGCAATCGGATAGATACGGTTGTTCCCTGTCCATAATCACTATCTATAGAGATGCTTCCCTTATGTGCTTTAATCATTTCCCTGGCAATAGACAAGCCCAGTCCTGTTCCCCCCATATCCCTCGACCTTGCCTTGTCTACTCGATAGAAGCGTTTGAAAATATGCATTAGCTCTGATTTAGGAATCCCCACCCCTTCATCTTGAATGGTGATTAGCAGGGTTTCTTCATTTTCTTGCTTGCCTGTGATGGTGATACTGCCTCCTTCGTAGGAGTACTTAATGGCATTGGATATTACATTATCTAAGACCTGCGTCATTTGATCTCGATCGACCTCAACGAGTGGCAGGGCATCAATGAAGAGTGTAAGCTGAATATTCTGCTGCTTCAATTGAACAGAGAAACGATCCGTTACATCTATCATTAGCCTTTTTATATCAGTTTCCTGAACATATTGTCTTGTTTTCTTATCCATTTTGGAAAGCTGTAAGAGATCATTGACCAGCCTGATCATACGCTCCGTTTCATTTTGGGTCACCTTAACAAAACGAGGTCCCAGCTCTGGATCTGTCAGCACTCCATCCTCCAAGGCTTCTAAATAGCTTTTCATCGTCGTTAAAGGCGTTCTTAGCTCATGGGAAACGTTCGCGACAAATTCTTTACGGTCGTTTTCCAGCTTTTCCTGCCTTGTTACATCCTGCAATACAGCAACCAAGCCTAAGAATTGCTTCTCTTTCATTAGCGGTGTCGTATTCAGCTGAACAATCATTTCATGCCCTTCTATATCAAGCTCTAATAGAAATTGCCTTTCCTTCTCGAAAAGGTTGTCCTCTTGAATTTCCTCTGAGAAAAAGAGCAGCTCCTTCAAGCTTGTCCCCAAGATTTCTTCTTCCGAACGCTGGAACATTCTTTCGGCACACTGATTCATCAGAATGATGTTTCCTTCGCTATTAGTTGCAATCACACCATCGCTCATATTAGAGAGAATCGAAGCTAATTTGTTTTTTTCTTCTGCATTTTCGGTGAGTGCTTGTTTGAGTCTTTCGGATAAGTAGTTAAAGGTAGCAGCAAGCTGACCAATCTCATCCTGTCCATACACCTTTACTTTTGTGGAGAAGTCCCCATTCGCCATCGCTGTGGCATGGGTGGTCATTTCCTTAATCGGCAGAGTGATTGTTCTAGATAAGGCTACGCCCATTAATCCCGTTAGCACAAGCGCAATAAAGGTTCCCGTTGCCCAGATATTATTAATCTCACGGATGGTATGATACATCTCTTCCATCGAAGCCATGAGAAATAAGACCCCGATAACATCCTCTTCTACTTTAATCGGGAGCGCTAGGATTTTAATTCGATGCCCATTTTTCGGATTGATCCGAATCGATTCATCTCGAGTTCCTTGCAGGGCTCTTTTCACTTCGATCTGCGTATTTTTCTGACCAATGAGCGAATGCTTATCGACGGATGTACTGATGATTACTCCATTTTGGTCCAACACCTGGATCTCAATATGGGGAGTGGATATCATTTGCTCGACAAAGAGATCAATATCCTTATACGGGTCCTCTTCCATCCGCTCATTCGGCTCTTTGAGATAGTTCTGGATGCTATAGACCAGCAAGCTCGCCTGCTGTTCAAGACTGCGGGTAAAGTTATTAGCATAATGAGATTCTAGTGCTTTGATAAAATAAGCCCCGATAATCTGCATGGCGATTAAGATAAGGAGCATATAGATCGTGACAAATTTCCACTGGATACGGTTAAAAAATTTTAATGTTTTCATCCTTGCCCCCTATAGCTGGTGCTTTGTCGGATGATCATCCTTCAGCAGATAGCCAATTCCTCTGCGGGTCATGATATACTCAGGCTGGCTCGGATCTTGTTCAACCTTCTCTCTTAGCCGACGTACGGTAACATCTACAGTGCGTACATCTCCATAGTAATCATAGCCCCAGACCTGCTGTAATAAGTGCTCTCTGGTTAAGACATGACCTTTGTGTTTGGCAAGATATAAGAGAAGCTCAAATTCACGGTGAGTCAAATCGATCAGCTCTCCCGACCGATGCACAGTATAGGAATCGGTATTGATAACCAGCTCTCCAATCTCAATCCCTTCCTGTGGGGCATGTGATGGCTGAGCGACTTGGTATCTTCTTAAATTGGCTTTGACTCGAGCCACCAGCTCTCTAGTGCTAAAGGGCTTGGTCACATAATCATCTGCACCCAATTCTAAGCCCAGAACCTTATCTAGCTCAGAATCCTTGGCTGTCAGCATGATGATGGGGATATCCTTAGTCTGTCTGATATGTCGGCAGACCTCCATCCCATCCTTTTTGGGAAGCATAATATCTAATAGGATTAAATGGGGTTCCTCTCCTAATGCTTTCATGATGGCTTCCTCCCCATCAAAAGCACATATTACCTCATAGCCCTCTTTTTCCAGGTTATACTGAAGAATATCTGCAATTGGTCGCTCATCATCTACCACTAGTATTTTATAACTCATCTTCTGCCCCCTTCTCCTCCGTAAACAATGCCTATTTACTTCTATTCTAATAATAAGGGGGGTAAAACACAATAAAAACACTTATCCCCTTTTAAAAGGAATAAGTGCTTTTATTCAATAAAGTAGATAAATCTATTTATTTTATTCTATGTCTACTCACGATTATTTTCTAAAGTAAGTTAAAGGATTAACAACAGAACCATCTTTGATAATTTCAAAATGCAAATGCACACCTGTTGATCTTCCCGTCGTTCCCATGATGCCTAGGTATCTCCCTTTTGTACGATATCTCCTTTGGATACACTAATCGATTCTAAATGTGCATATAAGGTTTGATATCCATTATCATGGTCAATGATCACGTAATTTCCGTAGTCTCTGTGCCAGCCCGCTGTCGTTACTTTACCGTTGTCAGCAGCCATGATCGTCTTATCCTTCACACCTGAGATATCAATTCCTTGATGCAAACGACCCCAACGCTTTCCAAATCCACTAGTAATGGACCCGCCCATTGTTGGCCATTTGAAACTTCCATCTCCTCGAGAAGGCTTTACTTTTTCTCCGCGAACCATAATCTTAGTAACCGGTTCTTCGATGATTTCTTCATCTTCTATCTTTTTCTCAATCACTTGACCATTTTCCTTGATAATCAAGTAATCGACAACCTTTTTCCCTGCTTTTCCTTCTTGCTCTATACGAGTGTCTCCTCGGAACATATCAGGGTCACTCTTCGTTTCGATTTCATAGTTAATCTTTTCTTCTCTAGATATCCTTTCTACTGTTAGTACAGTAATCAAAGGCTCCTCCGCTGTAACGATAAACTCCTGCCCAATTTGTAGGACGGTCTTTTCTGTTACATCAGGATTCAAATCTAGCAATTCACGAATCTTCAATCCATATTTTTGAGCTATAGATCCTAAAACGTCTCCTTCTTGAACGACGTGAATCTTCTTCTCTACTTTGGATTGAGATAGCTTTTCCTTCAGTTGTTCTTCATTTAATACCAAATGAGGATGTACCGTTTCCGATTCCAACTCTACTTCTTGCTTAATCACAACATCGACAACTTCAAGCTCATCTATTTTCTTCTGTGCAGCAGGGGGCGTCACCTCTTGCACTTCCATATTTCCTTCTGCCATCTCATCATGAGCCACAGAGGCAATAGACACAACACTCTTCTTGTCTTTCGCTTGATCATCTAAAGTAGCAAGAATTTCCTCTGAAACATATTCACGCTTAAATGAGTCTAATATAGTGTGGATGCTTTCTTCATTTGATACATAGCCAATGAAGTGACCATCAACCACAAGCTTCACCGCATCCGCCTTCAGCGAAAATTGCGATTCTAATTGGGCAAGTGCCGCTTCGTTATCAAAATCAGGCTGATAGATTTCCTCAGCTTCAAATTGAAGACTATTATCATCTTGAAATGTAATATGATCTAAACGATTCGATTCTTGTTCGATCCGATCTTCAATCCAGCTCGTAATAAGCTCTGGATTGTCTACTGTTCCTATTTTTTGACCGTGTAAGTATACATGATAGACTGTACTAATGTTGGATTGATAGTATGTATGACCCATTCCTGCACCAGAAAGCCCGACAGTTAATATAGTAGCTGAAATAATCGCTTGTTTTTTATAATTTATGATGAATTGTTTTGATTGGAGTAGTTGTTTTTGCAGTAAGTGCTTCGATTTCTGTAGCCATTCTTGTGAATGGAATGTATGTTTCATATCTATGCTTTTTGCTCTATCTTGAACAGCTTGTGTGGTCTTCTTAGTCCAAGCTGCCAGCTTTCGAAATATAGACATGACAACCTCCTTCATAGATTTAACCCAAAGCCTAACCTTATAGACTAGTATATTTTTGCCTCCCTACTAGAAGAGGTCTTTTGGACACTCATGACACCACTTTACCATATTCGACTAAATTGTCCAAGACCAAAAAATGGTAATATGTTGAACGTTTAGACACGAAAAGGAGCCACAGGGCTCCTTTCTTGTTGTCTTTTCTACAAATTCGACTTTTTGACCACGTCGAAATTTGATTGATTTATTTAAGCATATACTCCGCGAATTAAGTTCGTTTGATCTCTGTCTCTTCCTACAGAGAAGATCGTTAATGGAATTCCTGTAAGCTGAGAAACGCGCTCTAAATAGTGACGAGCATTAGCAGGTAACTCATCTAGAGAACGTACACCTGAAAGATCCTCTGTCCAGCCAGGAAGCTCTTCATAGATCGGCTTGCACTCAGCAAGCACCTTCAGGCTAGCTGGGAACGATTCGATAATCTCTCCTTTGTACTCATAAGCCGTACAAATCTTCACTTTTTCAATTCCCGTTAATACATCAATCGAGTTCAAGGACAGATCTGTAATTCCGCTCACTCGGCGAGCATGGCGAACCACAACACTATCGAACCAGCCTACACGGCGAGCACGTCCTGTTGTCGTTCCATATTCATTTCCTGTTTCTCTGATTTGATCTCCAATTTCATCATTCAGCTCTGTTGGAAAAGGACCGTCTCCAACACGAGTCGTATACGCTTTGGCAACCCCAACTACACGGTGAATCTTAGAAGGTCCCACGCCGGAACCAATACATACTCCCCCAGCAATAGGGTTAGAGGAAGTAACAAATGGATACGTTCCTTGGTCAATATCCAGCATCACACCTTGAGCCCCTTCGAACAAGACCCTTCTTCCTTCATCTAAAGCATCATTTAAGACGACAGAGGTATCTGTCACATAAGGACGGATGATTTCTGCCATTTCTAAGTATTCGCTATAAATTTCTTCAAATGTCAGCCCTTCAACCTCATATACTTTGGTCAACAGACGATTCTTTTCCTCGAGGTTTCGTTGAAGCTTCACTTTAAACTCTTCAGGGTCTAAAAGATCAGCAATTCGAATCCCCACACGCGCTGCTTTATCCATGTAAGCTGGACCAATTCCTTTGCGAGTCGTCCCTATTTTGTTGGCACCCTTACTATCCTCTTCAGCTGCATCTAATTTTAGATGATACGGCAGAATGACATGCGCCCGATTACTAATCTTGAGATTTTTCGTTGAGAAGCCTTGGTCATGTATGTATTGAATCTCCTGAACTAAAGCTCTCGGATCAATAACCATTCCATTGCCAATGACACATAATTTATCTGTATAAAAAATACCAGAAGGTACTAGATGTAATTTATATTTGTTTCCGTTAAAAATGATGGTATGTCCTGCGTTATTTCCACCCTGATATCTTGCCACAACCTCTGCCTTCTCAGACAAAAAGTCCGTGATTTTTCCTTTTCCTTCATCTCCCCATTGCGTTCCAACTACAACAACGCTTGCCATGGGACACACCTCCAGTAACTATTTTCTTGGAAAAAAACCTCTTTTAGTGTAACAGAGTTGACTCGAAACTTCAATAACATTCACGAACATTCTCTTCTAACTCATCTATTTTTGTTCGTCATTCGAAGGACACAAAAGAAAAAAATAAACAAATAATAGACCTATACAAGGTATTATTTGTTTATTTTCTCAAAAGCATGTACGATTCTTTTTTATGCTCCCATAGATGGTGGAGCCTCGCGCTGTGCTTCTCTGCTTAAGTTAACGAATTTGTTATATTCCTTCAAGAAGGCAAGCTCAACCTTTCCTACAGGTCCGTTACGCTGTTTGGCTATCAGGATTTCGATGACATTCTTATTCTCTGACTCATGGTCATAGTAATCGTCTCGGTAGAGGAAGGCGACAATATCCGCATCCTGCTCAATCGACCCTGATTCACGCAAATCGGAAAGCATCGGTCTTTTATCCTGACGCTGCTCTACAGCACGACTAAGCTGGGATAACGCGATAACGGTACAATCCAACTCTCTGGCAATTCCCTTTAATGTACGGGAAATGGCGGAAATCTCCTGCTGTCGATTCTCTTTTCCCGAGCCTTGGATCAGTTGAAGGTAGTCGATCAGAATAATCCCCAGTCCATGCTCTGCTTTGAGCCGGCGACATTTGGAACGGATTTGGCTCACTGTAATTCCCGGCGTATCATCGATAAAAATACTTGCCTTCGAAAGGGTGGCAATCGCCATGGTCAGCTTGTCCCAATCAGGCTCTTGAAAGGTTCCTGTACGCATTCGGTTGGCATCAATGTTTCCTTCGGCACACAGCATACGCTGGACAAGCTGTGGAGCCGACATCTCCAAAGAAAAGATAGCCACGGTTTCCCCTGCTCTTGCCGCTACATTCTGTGCCACATTTAGAGCAAAGGCTGTTTTACCAACAGAAGGTCGTGCAGCAAGAATAATCAGGTCCGAGCGCTGAAAGCCAGAGGTCATCTTGTCCAAATCACGATAGCCAGATGGAATCCCTGTCATCTCACTTGTACTGTTGTGGAGAGTTTCAATTCTTTCATACGTTTCCACCAGCACGTCTTTGATCGCGATAAAACCATCATTGGTTCTTTTCCCCGAGATATCCAGGATACTGCGTTCTGCTTGGTTCAGGATGTCTTGAACTTCATCCTGAGCAGCATAGCCGCTGCTGACAATCTGGGTGGCTGTTTTGATTAAGCGTCTTAAAATCGCTTTTTCTTCTACCATTAAGGCATAGTATTCTACATTAGCAGAAGTCGGGACAGAGTTTGCCAGATCACTTAAATAGCTGACTCCGCCTACCTCATCCAGCCATTTGCGATCATGAAGCTCCGAGGTCACCGTGATTAAATCGACCGGCTGATCCGCATCATTTAATTCAACCATCACCTCAAAGATTCGCTGATGGGCTGTACGATAAAAATCTTCTACTCTGATCAATTCTGTTGCTTTGAATAAGGCTTCTATATCAAGAAAAATAGATCCTAGAACCGCTTGCTCTGCTTCTATATTCTGTGGTGGTGTACGGTCTAAGAATAATTCACTCATTCTTCAATCACTTGTACCTTAAGCGTAGCTGTCACTTCGGGGTGAAGCTTAACAGGTACATTAGTAACTCCAATGGTACGAATCGGCTCATTCATCACGATTTTGCGTTTATCAATTGAATATTTCTTACGCGCTAAGGCTTCTGCCACCTGCTTATTGGTTACCGCTCCGAATAAGCGACCGCCTTCCCCCGCCTTCGCCTTGATTTGAACCGTTTCCTTCTCAAGCTTGGCAGCTAATTCACGAGCTTGCTCCACTTCTTCCTGATGCTTCTTTTCCTTGCTTTTTTCTTTCATTTTATGACTCGTTAGGTTCGATTCACTTGCTTCTACTGCTAATTTTTTTGGAGCTAAAAAGTTACGGAAATACCCCTCAGCAACCTCTTTTACTTCCCCTTTTTTCCCGACTCCTTTAACGTCCTTTTGAAATATCACTTTCATGACTTCACTCCCCCTCGAAAATAATCATCAATGACTTCTTTTAACCACTCGATAACCTCATCCAGTGACTTTCCTTCTATTTGAGTGGCTGCATTGGTCAAATGACCTCCACCTTCTAATTTCTCCATAATCATTTGCACATTGATCTCCCCTAAGGAACGTGCACTTATTGTAATTATACCATCTGGGCGCTGACTGAGGACAAAGGATGCAATGACCTGATTCATCGTGAGCAAGGTGTCTGCCGCTTGGGCTAATAAGACCTGACCATACTTTTCATCCATTTCCCCTATGGAGATGGCAATTTTTTCAGCGTAGATTTCTGCATTCGCCACGATTTTCGCCCTTTTGATAAACTGATCCATATCTTCTTTTAATATTTTTTGCACTAGACTCGTATCTGCTCCATGATGTCGTAAGTAAGAAGCCGCATCAAAGGTTCTTGAACCCGTTCGAAAAGCAAAGCTTTTGGTATCAACCACGATCCCTGCCAGCATAGCTGTCGCTTCTATCGAGGTCATCTTTAAATCCGTGCTCTGATACTCCAGTAATTCTGTGACGAGCTCACTCGTTGATGAAGCATACGGCTCCATATAGACAAGGAGAGGCTCTGTGACAAACTCCTCTCCACGGCGATGATGATCGATCACCACTCGGCGTGAAATACTGTCCAGTACTTTCCCTTCCATGACAAGAGAGGGACGATGAACATCGACAATAACTAGCAAGCTCTTTTCTGTTTTCAGCTCTAAGGCTTCAGAGGATGGTATAAAATGTTTATACAGGTCCTCACTTTTCTTTATTTCTTGCATAAGTTTATGAATTCCTGCTGTTTGTTGGTTCGTATCCAGAAGAATATATCCTGTCTTCTGGTTAACGTGAACGGCTTTCAGTACTCCAATTGCCGCTCCTATGGAATCCATATCAGGATCTCGATGTCCCATAATGAAGACCTGATCACTTTCTCTGATCAAATCTCTGAGAGCATGAGAGATCACTCGGGCTCTTACACGCGTTCTTTTCTCAATGGCACTAGATTTCCCACCATAAAAGGTAATCTTCCCTGTCCCTCTTTTGACCGCTGCCTGATCTCCCCCTCTTCCCAACGCAATATCTAAGCTAGATTGGGAAAGCTGACCTAATTCTAGCAGGTTTTCCGTACCCGCTCCCACACCAATACTTAGTGTGACTGGAATCTTATTCTGACTGGTGAGCTCACGAATCGTATCCAGAATCTCAAACTTATTTTCTTCTAGCTGACGCAAGGAATGCTCATTCATGATTCCAAAAAATTTATCAGAGTTCGTTCTCTTGATATAGATTCCTAGTTCCTGTGTCCAATTGTTCAGAGCTCGGCTCACTTCACTCATCATTAGAGCTCTGCGCTGTTCATCCAAGCCTTGGGTTACTTCATCTAAATTATCCAAATGAATGTGCAGAAAAACAACCTGCCCCTGTCGATGCTTGGTTTGCAGTTGATGATACTCTGTATGATCAAAAAGATAAAGCAACCTTTCCTCTGGCTGGCTAATCAGTTGGAGAACCAGGTTTTGATGACGGAATGTACCCTCTTGATTTCCCTCTATGATCCATTGTTCCAGCTTAGGGAGTACATCATTGATTTTCTTGCCACCCATGATTTCTTCTATCCCTAATTGATCAACCACATATCGATTATGCCATTGAACCTTATGCTCTTCATCATACAGAATAATCCCAAGGGGAAGATCAGAAATCACTTCTTCCCCTACTTTTTTAATTCGATAGGATAGGGTGGAAATATATTGCTCAATCTCAGCCTCAAAGGACTTTTCGGCTTTGTAATCGAGATAAACTAATAGAGCAACAATTAGCCAACCAATAAGCCCCCAGGTCCATTGATACCATGTTAATATGGAAAGCATGAGCACGGACAAACTATAGGAAGCAATTCGATGATACCCACGCAATCTTCTTAGGAATTCTGGCACACTCTCAGCCCCTTATTCCAATCATTTTTCTTTTGTCGTCTTGATTCGGCTTCGAAGACCAAAACCAAATTCGAAAATCCCGATCAGCCGAACGACCATCACCATAATCTGTGGAATGAACAAGGTCAGAATCACAGTAAGGATCGGAAGCATTTTTCCCATTCGTTTATGATATGAAAAATAAGCGATCACCGCTAACCCTTGCAGAAAGATGATAATCTCAAGAATGTACTGTAAGTTAAATAAAGTTGGGAACAGTGCCGTTCCTGGCTCCATAAAGCCGAACATTAATAATAATAAGGAAACTAAATAGTACCACAAGATAGATTTAGGAAAACGCCACTCACGAAATGGAGGAAGTGTATCCACTTCATAGCCCATTTTCCGTAGCACTCTCCATTGAATCATGTGGTGAAGTCCTGTCATGACAATGGCAGATGTAATCATGAGCGCTGGGAAAGCCGATGTTAAAATTTCTATATACTCTTTATATACCGTTACTTGGTTTTCATCAAGTGGAAGTTGTAAGAAACCACCTGCTGCCTGGTGCATTTCCATCATATTGTCTAAATTTGCTTGCATCATATCCGTTACATTAAAGTTGAAAACATAAACACTAATGATGAAGATCAGCAAATAATTAAATAAGTAGGTCAGCATCCCTGCCATAATCGGAGCAAGGGCTCCCTTCTTTTGCTGATAAAAATAGCCCATGACCATTCCCACACTTCCCGCAACTAAGGTGAATAGTCCTAAAATGGGGTTATAGATCATGGTAATAAACAAGGCTAATATCCCAACAAGCGCTGTAGATTTTAGCCCATGCTTATAGATATGCAGAATAAACGGAAACGGCAAAAACAAAAAGGCTACAATATTAACAATAGGGATAAGTAAGATAATAAGTAGTAACGTAAAGAAGAAAGCAAGTGTGATGAATCCTGCTAAAAAAGGATTTGAATTTGATTGATTTTGATCCATATTTGATCTACGCTCCATGTTAAAGATATCTAAATAATTATATAGGAACACGGGTCATATTGCAAAAAACAGAAAAAACCATAGATCGGTGCATCCTTTTGTCGACAGATACAACTGATCTATGATTTTTCCTTTATGTGATGCTTCGATTACATCCCATTTTCCCGTTTTTTCTCGGTAATTTCTCTAATTCCTAATGGTCATTTAGATCGTTGAAAGCTCTTTTCCTAGTGCACTCTCCACAGAGGCATACTCATACCCTAGATCTCTTGCCACACTTTCATACGTAACACTTCCTGCTGCTACGTTGACACCTAGCTTCAAGGCAGGGCTTTCTTGAATCGCTCTATAGACTCCTTTATTGGCAATCTCAAGAGCGTATGGTACGGTCACGTTCGTTAAAGCAATCGTTGAGGTTCTTGGTACTGCACCCGGCATGTTGGCAACGGCATAATGTAAAACCTCGTGTTTTTCATAGGTTGGTGCATCATGTGTGGTAATACGGTCTACCGTTTCAAAAATTCCACCTTGATCAATAGCCACATCCACAATCACAGATCCTGGCTTCATAACTTGAACCATTTCTTCGGTCACAAGCTTAGGCGCTTTGGCTCCAGCAATTAATACAGCTCCGATCACGAGATCCGATTCTGCCACAGCCTGAGCAATATTGAAAGGGTTAGACATGAGCGTTTGGATTTGTGCTCCAAAAATATCGTCAATTTGTCTTAGTCTTTCTGCACTAACATCAAGAATCGTCACATCTGCCAAGTCCCATGGCGATCTTCGCTGCATTCGTACCTACCACACCACCGCCAATAATCGCTACCTTTCCTTTTTGAACTCCAGGAACTCCTCCTAATAAAATTCCTTTTCCACCCTTAGGCTTCTCTAGGAATTGTGCTCCGATTTGAACAGCCATTCTACCTGCTACTTCACTCATTGGTGTTAATAGAGGAAGAGTACGATTCACCTGCACTGTTTCATAAGCAATAGCCAATACGCCACTGTCAACTAAAGCCTGAGTTAGAGCTTATCTGCCGCTAAATGTAAATAAGTAAAGAGAATCAAGCCTTCTCTAAAGTATCCATATTCGCTTGGGATCGGTTCTTTAACCTTCATAATCATATCTGCCTGAGCCCATACATCGGCTGCTAGTTCAATCATCTCTGCACCAGAAGACACATAGTCCTGATCGTTGAAACCGCTTCCAAATCCAGCTCCTTTTTCTACGATGACCTTGTGTCCAGCACGAACAAAAGATGCGACTCCTGCTGGTGTAATGGCAACACGATTTTCATTATTTTTTATCTCTTTAGGTACACCTATGATCATTTTGTAATCCCCCTCAATATAGTCTTATTATTAGTATAAAGTGGAAAGATGCTTGCTTCTATTGTCGAGAAAAAAGAAAAAGAGTAGTAGCATTTGTGTGTTTTACACAAATGTACCTACTCCTCATATTTCTCTGCCTTCATATCTAAGTATAGACTCACTTTTTGATCCATGCTTTTAAGATGAACACGGCTGATCTCTTCAATTCTCTTGAGACGATAATTGAGCGTGTTGATGTGAACGTGCAGCTTTTCCGCTGTTTCCTTCACATTACAATCAAGGGAGAGAAAAATCTCAAGGGTATGATATAAATGAGTCCCATTTTCCTGATCATATCTTCGTAAGGCTTGCAGATGAGGGTTACCCATATTTTCTCCCTTCTTTTTTTCATATAGCCATGGGAGATAAAGGTAAAACCCCATATCATGATAGTGATAGGTATGTTGTAATTCTATAGGAAACTTTCTCTTAAGCCTAAGAACCGTTAGCGCCTCTTGATAGCTTTTTTCAACCTTCGAATAGTCTCCCTTCATCAGGGAACCACAAGCGGATTCAATGGGAAAACTTTGGAATCGTTCCTCCATTTGTGTGGTAAACACCATCATAAACTCGGTTAATGACTCTTTAAATGTTGGATCATCGGAGGATGAGATAAGTAAGACAAGACGGCTGCGATCCGTAACATGGCTAATGATGCGAATTCTTTGTAGTGTTGTTAGGATGTATTGAATCTGTTTGTAGAGGTTATCATCGATTTTTTGATCAAATCGAAAAACCAACACCTGATAACACTCAGGCAGCTTAATATGTAGTTTTTCCGCTTTATCCTTAATGCTTGTATTTGACTTCATGTAGCCTGTGAGAAGCTGCCAGAAAAATTCCTGATGTCCTTGCTCTTCTTTTTGCTTATGTACCTGAAACTGGAGCAGCTTGGTTTTCGCCGCTTTTGCTGCTCTCTTTAATTGTTCAAATGCCTCTTGATCTAAGTGTTTATCGATCTCAAGAAGCCAGATATATCCGAGAATCTCTTCATTATTACGGATGGAAATAGCGATTCGATTCCCCAGCCTACATCATTAATCGGGCTAATTCGAATCGGATCATCACTCTCTAACAAACGAGGAATCACACCCTCTTGCCATAGGCTGTTAATCACTTTTTCTGGAACCCTGCGCCCAACTATGGTAGCCATTCGTGCTGGATCAATTCCCGGTTCATGAGAGCTGTATGCCAAAAGCCGATGATTGGCATCCTCAATCGTGACAGGACAGGTAAGAACCTCACTGATTTTATCAGCAAGGCTTTCCAAGTTCTCGAAAATCTGTTGGAAGGGTTCGTGCTCTCCTCGATTCATAAGGGATGTCTCCTTCACTCATAAAGTAAAAAAGGGACTAAAAAGACAGGAAACACTTAAAATCATGTATTCCCTGCCTGCATTTAGCTTTACGCTTCAGTTGTATATGGTAACAAAGCCATTTGGCGAGAACGCTTAATAGCTGTTGTTAATTTACGCTGATACTTTGCTGAAGTTCCAGTAACTCGACGAGGCAATATTTTACCGCGCTCACTAATGAACTTCTTTAAAAGATCGGTATTTTTGTAATCGATCGTTTTGATTTTGTTCACAGTAAAGTAACATACTTTACGGCGCTTTCCACCACGACCGCCTGGTCTTTTTCCACCTGCCATCGTAAATCCTCCCTTTGATTAAATTTTTACCATCCTAGAATGGTAAATCGTCATCCGAAATGTCAATTGGTTTGCCATCGTTCGCAAAGGGGTCATCATTAAATCGATTCTGATCATTGTAGCCTGTCCTTTGACTTGATCCTGATCCATAGGCTTGCTGCTGTTGTTGACCACCAGAACCTTGAGACGATTGTCCTTGTCCACCTGATTCTAAGAATCTCACATTATCTGCTACTACTTCAGAAACGTACACCTTTTTACCTTCATTATTTTCATAATTTCGGATCTGTAAGCGACCTTCTGCGGCTGTTAAACGGCCTTTTTTCAAATAGTTAGCACATGTTTCAGCTAAACCACGCCATGTTACTATATTAATAAAATCAGCTTCTCTCTCGCCCTGTTGGTTTGAATAGGGACGATCCACAGCCAATGTAAATGTAGTAACAGCCACTCCATTTGGAGTATAACGCAATTCAGGATCTCTTGTAAGACGGCCGATCAAAATAATTCGATTCATCTTAAACTCCCCTTCCGTTCCTACTCTTCTTCTCTAACAACGATATGACGGATCACATCTTCGCT
Organism: Caldalkalibacillus mannanilyticus JCM 10596; assembly: GCF_000615945.1. GTDB lineage: Bacteria > Bacillota > Bacilli > Caldalkalibacillales > JCM-10596 > Bacillus_AT > Bacillus_AT mannanilyticus. The sequence goes on along the minus strand of NZ_BAMO01000023.1, from coordinate 54,999 downwards.
AATTCTGAAAAGACGATCTAACTCAGAAACCACCGCAGGCTCAGCGTTAACATTCATTAACACATAATACCCTTCACGGAAATCATTGATTTCATAAGCCAAACGACGCTTGCCTATCTCTTTAAGGGTAACAATTTCGCCACCGCCATCAGTTGTTACGTTTTGGAAACGCTCAACTAAAGCTTTAGTAGCTGCTTCTTCAAGGGTAGGACGCACGATATACATTACTTCGTACTTGCGCATATATGTTCACCTCCTTTTGGACTAACGGTCCCTCTAAGGGACAAGGAGCAAGTAAAGGCACTTTCATAGTAAATATGACTACTTTTTTACTCGCATTGTAGTATTATAACAAATCTCGTTTTAAAAAACAATCACTTCATCTATTAAATCTATACATTGATTAAATACAGGACATGATTCTACACATTAAATCTGAAGTGCATTACATCTCCGTCACGCACCACATACTCTTTTCCTTCAAGGCGAAGAAGTCCTTTTTCCTTCGCTGCATTCATGGAACCTAATGCAACCAGATCATCATAATGTACAACCTCAGCGCGGATAAATCCTCTTTCAAAATCCGTATGAATCACACCAGCTGCTTGAGGTGCTTTTGTTCCTTTTTTAATAGTCCAAGCTCTAACCTCTTGCACGCCAGCCGTGAAATAAGTATATAATCCAAGCAGCTTGTACGCAGCTTTAATTAATTGATCAAGGCCAGACTCCTCGATTCCCAGCTCTTCAAGAAACATCGCCTTGTCCTCTCCATCAAGCTCGGCAATCTCAGACTCTACTTTGGCGCTGATAACCACAACCTCAGAGCCTTCTTTCGCCGCAAATTCTCTCACCTTCTGGACATACTCATTCCCTGCTTGATCTTGGATCTCATCCTCACTTACATTCGCCACATACAATACAGGCTTAATGGTTAGAAGATGAAAATCTCTGACGATCAGCCTTTCATCATCGGTTAGCTCCACCGCACGTGCAGGCTGTTCATTTTCGAAGGCTTCTTTTAAACGCCCCAAGAGATCATATTCCTGTTGCGCTTTTTTCTCCCCAGACTTTAAGGTCTTCTTCACTCGATCCATTCTTTTTTCAACAGATTCTAAATCGGATAGGATCAGCTCTAGGTTAATTGTTTCGATATCTCCAATCGGATCTACCTTCCAGACACGTGGGTAATATTTTCATCCACAAAACAGCGCACCACATGGGCAATTGCATCTACTTCACGAATGTTCGCTAAGAATTTATTTCCTAGTCCCTCCCCACGGCTTGCTCCCTTCACAAGTCCCGCAATATCCACGAATTCAAAAGCAGTCGGAACAACCTTATTCGGTACAACGATTTCTGTTAATTTCACTAATCTCTCATCAGGTACTTCTACGACTCCTACGTTCGGATCAATCGTGCAAAACGGGTAATTGGCTGATTCCGCTCCCGCTTGAGTTATTGCATTAAAAAGAGTTGATTTCCCTACATTGGGTAAACCAACAATGCCACATGACATGCCCATATATATCGACTCCTTATGCTTCTATGCTATGTATATCACCCCATAGTATATATTTTCTGGCTGGATTAAGCAATTTACTAAAGTAAAATTATTATATGGATATAAAACTTCAAAATAATTATTCTATCTGTTATGGATACTTTGTCTTTATCTGTATAGCAAAAAGTATAACTATTATTTTTTTCAAAGTTGCACACCTTCTTTTTTTAGATATTTATTTAAAATTAATCAATAAAATTTTTAATAAAAATAAAAAAACTTTAATTTTATTTAATTGTATGATATTGTAAATATGCCTGAGGAGGTGAAACATTTGGATAAAGGAGGCATTCCTTCGTGGATATTATCCCTGGATTCTGAAGATATTGAGTTTATAAGGAAGTTCGTATTGAATTCTGGATCTTTAAAAAAGCTGGCTACATGCTATGACGTTTCTTATCCTACTGTGCGTACAAGGCTAGATAGATTAATTCAAAAGATAGAAATAAATGAAGAACAGGAAAAAGAAAATTTAATTAGTTTTATTAACAACTAGCTATTGAGGAACGTATCAGCTTAGAAGATGCACGGCTTCTCATTGAAAAATACAAATTGGAAAGGAAGGAAATATAGTGTCTGAATATACGATGTTTTTAAGTGTTGTAGCAATGTGTGCCATGCAGCACTTTATGTCTAGAAGAAATAATAGATTATGGGGAGGCATAGTTCCAATCATTTTCGTAGCAGTAATGACATGGCTATATATAACAGGTGGAATTGAGCATGTAATCAAATATATTGTACTGCTTATAGTTGGATTACTACTTTTGCTAGGTGAATGGTCAAGAGGGCAAAAATCCCTTCGCAAACAAAGAGAAGAAGAGTTAATTAAGATGAAAGCACAAGATTTAAAATAGAACTTCATTTTCGTTTCCAATATATATATTTGCCGCATTTCCACTTTTCTGAGTCCATATATCAAAAACCTCATGAGATGTTAGATCATAGTATTTTACGACTCCTACAGGTGAATGTCCAAATCCACTCCCATTAGCTATGAAATAAAAACCACCACGATCCAGAGAGTATACAGGCTTCCTGATCCTCGGATATTCTTTGGATTCTTCTAAGATAATATCCAGATTTTGAGTTCTAATATCTACTTCCGCGATTTTGGAGGGTGTATTATCAAGTTCTTCCTTTATTGATCTAGTTACAACTAGTAGCTGACCCGTTCTCTCATTAAAATCAAACTCAACTACGGATGTGTCTTTATCTTGTTCATTCCATACACTTAGGGTCTCATGCTCCAAATCATATGTTGCCATATGAAAGTTTTGATCACTTTCTTGAACTAGTACCCTCATATAAATATTGTTTTTTGTTTCATCATATTGTAAGAAGTCTACATAACTAAGCTCTTTTGTTAGTTGAGTGATAGCATTCGCCCGAAGATCTTTTTTAAATAATTGTACACCATCATTTTCAGTTCTAGCTGTAAAGTAAACTACTTGTTTATTTTTTGAGTAAGCAGTAGATGGATAATTGTCTAGAGCTTTCTTCATGAGGATCGTTTCCTTATTTAAAGTTAGATCATATTGGAGTAAAGTATGGGTATTCTCTTTGTCAACAAAGTCTATGTACATGTACCGAGATGAAAAGCTTGTTACTTCTTGAGGGCTACCTTCATCTAATGAAGCAAAGAAATACAGCGAGCATAAGGATAGTTTTTAACTTTCTGTAAAAACTACACTTACCAAGTACTACAAAAAAAGAAATTTTTTACGGAGGGAGCGTAGATGATGAGTGCAGAGCATCGTCCTAAGCTAACATCAGCAGAGATGGCTAATCTTTGGACCTCTTATCAGAATGATACTGCGGCGATTTGTGTCTTTCATCATTTTTTAGCTACAGTAGAAGATAAAGAAACTCGTGAGATTTTGGAATATGCCCTACATCTTTCTCAACAACATGTCAAAACCTTAAAAGAAATAATGGAAGGAGATCACTTCCCAATTCCACTCGGGTTTTCAGAACAAGATGTGAATGTATCGGCTCCTCGTTTGTTTTCAGACGAGTTTTATCTATCATATATGAAAAATTTGGCTCAGATTGGTGTGAGCTCTAACTCAATGGCTCAGTCAAACTCATCTAGGTCTGATATTCGTAAGTTTTATACTAAATGTAGCTATTCATCGGCTGAACTTCTAAATAAGATTGTTTCTTTATTGCAGCGTAAAGGAATATATATTAGACCCCCTTACATTCCTGTACCCACCCAAGTAGAGTTTGTCCATAAGCAAAGCTTTCTCACTGGCTGGTTTGGAGATAGACGCCCGTTAAATACGGTTGAAATTATGAATCTTTTCTTTAATCTACAGAGAAATGCCATAGGAAATTCTTTATTCATGGGATTTGCACAGGTGGCAAAATCAGATGAAATCCAAAGTTATTTTCAGAGAGGGAAGGAAATAGCAATCAAACACATGGAGATATTCTCCTCCATCCTAAAAGAAGATGATCTTCCAGCCGCTCAAACTTGGGATACAGAAGTTTCTAGCTCGACCATTTCCCCATTTTCCGATAAACTGATGATGTTCCATGCACTTTCATTAAACTCCACTGGAATAGGGTATTATGGAATTAGTATGGGCACCAGCCAAAGACGTGATTTGGGCATGATGTACGCTCGTCTTATGACTGAGGTTACTCAGTATGCAGAGGATGGTGCTAATATTATGATTAATCATTCATGGCTGGAGCAACCCCCTACCGCTCCGGATCGAGCTGCTTTAGTTAAGAATTAACATCATATAGAAAAACCATACAGAAGCGAGCCTCGATGAGCCGAGCTTTTGTATGGTTTATTTTTTTGATAAAATGAGGTCTTTTTGTATTATATTGCTATTTTGTCAAAAGATATTTACAATTAAACTTGAGCCTTACGACTCAATGGAACTAAGGCAAAAATTATTCTTCGAAAATTGAGTTAGTAATATTATATAATTAGCTTCATAATAATACCATTCTGTTTAAAGAAGGGATAAAAGAATGAACAAAATAATGTTAAGTGTGATTAACATGATTACTGGTCTATTTGTTGTTATCTCTAGTATTCTTGGTTACGGTTTTAGTGGAATCGGAGAAGGATCCACTAATGACTTTAGAGTACTTATTTGGTTGTTAGTTTGGGTAGTAGGATTAGTGTTACAATTCAAATTAAAAACTAGAGTACTAGGATTAATCATTACTTTCATACCCGTTATTTATTTTCTTTACCTTTATATCTCTGCTGTAATGATGTAATATTCAAGAATAAATTAGCTACATACAGAAACCAACAGGCTTACAAAAGAGTAATGATAGACTTACCTACTATATCACCAAACTCCAAGACCTCATGACTAAGAATACAGACATCTTGCCAGTACGGCATTTCTATTATTGGCAGAACTCCTGTTATTCCTCATTATTTAACCCAGATCCATAGGACAACCGCTACAGAATAGCCCCCTAATAGATACTTTTCTAGATGCTTACTCCAGCGGCTTCCCACTCTCATAAGCGGTATTCGTAAAGGTTTCTTATATAATGGCCATAACCAACGGATTCCGCCCTCTGTTAAGCTGTCTGTCAGTAAGTGAGAAAGATAGCCTGCTACGGTTACCCACATTAAACCTTCAATTCCTAGCTGTTGCTCGATTCCCCAGCCAATCCCTGCCCATATCCCTAATGACCATAGTGTATGGGTAAATCCACGATGAGGAAGCCATGGAGCGATCGCCACATATCCTCCTACTATACTTAGCCACCACATCTCCCTAGAGAAACCTATTAATAGAAAACCAATTCCTATTACCAAAAGGATGATTCGACGAATCTTCGTTCTTTTCAAGTAGGAACCTGCAAAAACAACAGCTATACCGATATACAGGTAAGCTAAGTGCCCCATCATAAAATGATAGCCGATCAATAAAAAACCTATACATAAAATAAGCATACGAATCTTATCTGCAAAAGGAGCCATCCTCGTACTTAGTAACGATTTTGCTTCGTCCAGATCAGGAGCTAAAGAAGCAATAGCTGAGATTCCTATAGCAACTGCAATATGTTCAATAGGCGCTGTTGGGTTTTGGGTTAAATAAACACCCAGACCTGTCATCACACCAAATCCTAGATGTGTTTTTCCTGTCATACTCCACCTCTTTTACTTTACACTGTTAAAAATTTTACCTAAAGAAAAATCGAACCCCTTTCAAGAACGTACGTTCCCCTTAAGTTTACCATAGTTTGCCGGTTTTGTCACAGAAAAAAAAATTCATCTTCCACCTACAGAGGAGGACTTAGCCACGGTTAGAATGGATAAAAAAGTAGATTATTACCAAAATAATAGATTGACTTAACCCTTCCTTATTGTATAATAATAGTGTAGTTTGAAATTAAAGGGAGGATGTGTTAAGTAATGGTAACAAAGGTATCAAAATTATTTTTAGTACTTGCTTTACTAGTATCATTCGCTTCCGTACCCGTATTTGCTAACGAAGATGAAACAGAAGATGAGATTCTATCTCAGTCAGAAACTTTCATCGAATCTACTTCCTGCAAGATTGTAACTCAATGGAGAACTACAGGTGTTTTCATTTTCAAAAAGACTATACAATACAGAGATGAAGAAGGATATCAAGGGACATTGTATTATACTGGAAATTCTATAAGAGTGGATGAGCCTATTAAAGGTTTAAGATCTAGGGAGTATAGCGGAGAAGTTTGTAAAGAAAATTAAGTTAATCGGGTAGGAGGCTAATTATTATTTAATTAGCCGACCTCCCACACCACCATGCGTACCGTCCGGTACATGGCGGTTCCTAAGTTTACGCCAGTGCAGTCTTGAAATAATCCATAAAGAACATGTTGCCTGCTTGTTTTAAGCGAGCATTTGTTACAGAGATACTTAAGAAAAGGCTATTGGCTATCCGCCAATAGCCTTTTCTTGTGCATGCAAATTTAAAAGCTGTGCTATGGTCAAAGTCGAGTTTCCTTAGCATCCTATACCTGGTTCTTACTCGTTTCCATTGTTTCCAGATATACATTCGTAGTTTCCGCCTTAGCCGTTCGTCCGTACCTTTCAGTAACTTTTTCATGTCCACCAGTTTGAAGTAGTTTATCCAGCCTGTTATGAATTGTTTTAGTTTTAACTTCAATTGTTCATACCCTAGACCGTTACTTCTTGCCGTGAGTTCTTTGACCTTTGCCTTCATCTTGTTCACGCTCTTGGTATGAACTCTTAGTTTAATTCCCTCTTTTGTGGGGTAGAATCCACCGACCTTTTGGTCTTTGCAAAGAAAAGCATATCATCCGCATATCTGACAAACCTGATGCCTCTTCGTGTTAGTTCGTGGTCGAGTCATTGAGCATGATGTTACTGCATAGCGGACTAATGTTTCCTTGTACTAGCCCTTCTTTTGTCTCCTCGAATTTCCCTCGATTCATTCCCCCCGCTCTGAGATATTTGTGAATAAGGGAGATAAATCTGCCGTCCTTGATTGTTCTTGAAAGGATTTCAATCATCTTCGATTGATTTACAGTATCAAAAAAATTTCTCCAAATCCATATCAACGAGCATTAAATTGTTTTTTTCTACCATTTTTACTTCTTTGTCATGTTTTATATTCATAACACTTCCCCCTTGAAATTAGAAAATTTGCAATAACTTAAAAGACACTATGTAAAAAGCTTTTTGCTTTCTACACAGTGTCCTTGTTTTTTGCCTAGTCAATTCTTATATATAAAGATTTTTAAACAATTCACTTCCCAAAATATGAGCTTATACTTAGTATAGTATGGAAAAGATACTAATTACATCTTTGCAGACATATCAGACATTACTGTCATTTTTGACACCTTCAATGATACATCAAACTAGTTTAGTGGGAATTGTTTTGTATCAATTCCTTATCAATCTCCATTCGAGTTGGTACTATATACGGTACGCTTTCTTCCATTTCGTTATTGGACCATACATTGACCTTATCACCTACACGAAATGAACCAACGTCCTTATTACTATCTTTGATTTTAACCATAACAAAGTTGTCTATCGAATTCTCCATTAATTCCTCAAATTGTGTTTCTAAAGATTCCTTCTTTGTTATATCCCACATTACTATATAAAAAGAATCGTCTGTATAAGTAGGATCATCTACTTTATACTTTTTTATAATATACCCATTATAAAAAAATCTATCTTGTGAACTATTAATATCTCCTACACAACCTAAAAGAACTAAAATACATAGTATTAAAAGAAACAAAACCGGTGCTTTTTTCATAAATACATCACATCCTATCTATTTCAAAATGCATACTAATCCCAAACCATTTCTATGTGGGTTGTTTCTTAGCTATTCTAATTATACATTTATCCTTACTTTATGGTTGATGAACTTACTATGGTATTTCGCTCTTTTAATCCTTCATAGAAGAATTATAAAGTTACGGTGCTAAAAAACAAAAAAGTTATCTAAGCTATAAATTCATAAAAAGCAGAATATTACCAAATTAATAGATTGACTTAATCCTTCCCTATTGTATAATAATAGTGTAGTTTGAAATTAAAGGAAGGATGTGTTAAGTAATGGTAAAAAAAGTGTCGAAATTATTTTTAGTGCTTGCTTTACTAGTATCATTCGCTTCCGTACCCGTATTTGCTAACGAAAATGAGACAGAAGATGAGATTCTATCTCAGTCAGAAACTTTCACTGAATCTACTTCCTGCAAGATTGTAACTCAATGGAGAGCTACACCTACTGCTTTTTTTAAGAGAAGTGTTCAATACAGTGATGAAGAAGGATATCAAGGAACATTATATTATACTGGAAATTTCAAAATGCATACCCCTTGGAAAGGTGTTGCTACTAGGGAATATAGTGGAGAAGTTTGCAAAGAAAATTAAATAAATCTAAAAAAATTCACCGTTCACAATGAACGGTGAATTTTTTAGCGATCAAACGATAGATTTACCTTTCTAGTAGTATTGAAAGTGGAGATGAAATGATGAAAAGGAGTGAGACCTATTTCGCCACAACCTTCTCCTCTACAATCTGATGACTTGAGTCACTTCTAAGTGACCAAATAACAACAGGAATTAATAATAGAGAAAGAATACCTCCAGCAAGCGAGAGGGTTGCAAAACTAGAGTGAGCAACCACCATTCCAGATAACGCTCCACCTGATGCCCCTGCTAGCGCAATGAGGACATCTACAGTTCCTTGTGTTTTTGCCCGATTGGCAGGATCTGTGGCATCCACAATAAGTGCTGTACCACTTATTAACCCAAAATTCCAACCAAGCCCCAAGAGAGCAAGGGCTGTGATCATTCCTAGCATAGATCCAGGAGGAGAAACAGCAGCGAGAATACCCGATAGCAATAAAGTAATACCTGAGGCTATCGCCATCACAGTACGTCCTACCTTATCCACGAGAATACCCGTCACAAGAGAAGGCAGATACATAGCACCGACATGAATCCCAATGACAATTCCTATCTCCCTCAATCCATGTCCATGATGTCCCATATGTACAGGGGTCATGGTCATAATAGCAATCATGACAATTTGGGTCAGAACCATCATTGTCGCTCCAACGATGATGCCTCGTTCTTTTAGAATTAACTCTTTAAAGCTTCTTGTAGGAGGGGCTATTTCCTCCCTTTTCTGCACATCCGAAATGGCTTTTGCCACGATGAAAGGATCTGGGCGTAGAAAGACGAGAAGCACAACTCCAGCAAGGATGAAAGCCGTAGCTGCTAAAATAAATGGACCAGCAAGAGCTGGAACACCAATTGATAGTGCAAATCTCCCCATCACATCAACTAAGTTAGGCCCTGCTACCGCTCCAAAGGTGGTCGAAACCATAGCGATACTAATGGCTGTAGCACGCTGGTTGATTTTGCTAAGTCTGTCCCTGCATAACGTGCTTGTAAATTGGTCGCTGTTCCTGCTCCATAGATGAAAAGAGAAAAAAGAAGAAAAAAGATACTATTAATGAGCGCTGCTATGACAACACCAATCGCTCCAATTCCCCCAGCTAAGAATCCCAAAGCAAGACCGAATCGACGTCCAAAACGTTGAGAAAGTCGCCCTACAAGAAAGGCAGCTCCAGCAGAACCCAGCGTAAACAAAGCTGCCGGAATTCCAGCAAAGCTATCCGTACCTAACATATCTTGTGCCAGAAGAGCTCCCACTGTGATACCAGCCGCAAGTCCCGCACCGCCAAAAATTTGAGAAATCACAACAATGATTAATGTTCGTCGATATAACTGCTGTTGCTTTTCTGAGGAATCAATATACTCTTGATATTTATTTACCTGACCTGCCTCTTTTGGCGAATCTTCTGTTCCCTTCGTTTTCACTCTTTATCACCTCTCCAAAGATTCTCTATTATATTGTTTATCCTTGAACCTCATTATAGGGTGGACATGGAATTAGGACTATCCCATAAAGCTGGGGCTTCTCGTTTCTTCCCTGTTTCAAAAAACAACTCCCTTCCATCATTTTACTTATTTCAACATATTATATAATGTTTAAGCTGATATCTCCATTGAAATGCTTCGGGGCTCCAAATATCCTTCAAACCGTTGTTTTCCCTATTGTTGTGCAATAAAAAGCTACATGTAAATCAATTGAATTGATCTACATGTAGCTTAGTTGCAGCATGGTCCATTAAATAAAAAACTGAGAAGCTACCAGTATGCTTCCAATGTCTATAGCCCTATTCTCACAGACTTTCCTCAAAATCATTAATGTCTTTATTACTTCCTATGACAACCAAGATATCTCCTTCTTTAATTTCATCCTGTGCCATAGGCGAAATATTAATATCTTCTCCCTCTGACTTAATCGCCATAATATTACACCCAAATTTAGCCCTTATATTAAGTGTTAAGAGGGTCTTGCCGATCATATTCTGACTTGCTTTTATTTCAACTAAGCTATAATCGGGTGACAGCTCGATAAAGTCTAACACATTCTCAGAAATAAGGTGATGAGCAATCCTCATACCCATATCTCTTTCTGGATGAATCACTCTTGTTGCCCCAATCTTGGTTAATACCTTCTCATGGTAATCGTTTTGGGCTTTTACAGTGATATAGGGTACGTCTAGATCCTTTAATATTAACGTTGTTAAGATACTGGCTTGAATATTATCTCCAATCGCCACAATGACATGATCAAAGTTTCTTAAACCTATTTCACGCAAGGCAATTTCATCGGTGGAGTCTAGTTGAACGGCTTGTGTCACGAGATTGGCATACTGACTGACCCTATTTTCATCACTATCAATCGCTAAGACCTCATGTCCCATTTCACTTAATGTTTTACAGATGCTTCCTCCAAAGCGTCCTAGCCCAATGACGGCAAATTGTTTTTTCATTATGTTCTCTCTCCTCTGCCTTTCTCTTTTGCACAATAAAAACACAGTAGAGGATTCTGTGTTTCCAAACAAAGAATCACTCTGGAAATATTCTTTTTTTATAATACCCTTAAATAACTTTTTCTTATTTTTTGCATAACAAAAACACAGAAGAGATTCTGTGCTTTAAAAACAAGAATCACCTCTCCTTTTACGCTGACGGAGTTAGCTGACGGATTAGGAAGAAAAGAGTCTCCCCCTCAAATAATGAGGCTCACCCCAATAAATTGGTTCCCCCGTTCCCTTTAGGGATTAAGCGGTTAGATGAATAAAGTATGTAGTAATGAAATTGATTATACTCCTCTAATCAAGATAAAACAATAACTTTTCTAATTACCTTTCCTTAAATCATCTAGCAGTGTTCCCTGTTTGAACCAACCCTCAATAAACTTATTAAACAATTTGGGGTTTGCTAGAGAAAATCCATGACCTACTTTAGGGATAACGACTCCCTTGCAATTTGAGTTACTGTTTGTTATATCGACAAGAGATTTTTTCATTATTCTTTTTTCTTTTTCCCCTACTGTGACTAATATTTTGCTCTTTGCCTTCTTGAAGGTTTCGGGAATGGTGAATGACATATTTTCCTTCATTATTCTCTCGAAATCATCTTTAGTTAGTCTACAACTTTCTTGATAATATGTTTCAAAGTACTTTTGGTCTATGTACATTGATCTTGCCTGGAGTTTTGAAAATGTTCTATTTTGGATCAGCGGATAGGTTATCATTAATGATTTAATAAGAATGTTGGCAAAGGGGATGGGTCTAACTAAGGCACTATTAATAATAGCGCTATCTATTAAAGTTGGTTTCTTACTTAGGATGGCAATTAGAATTTGTGCTCCTAGCGAAAAACCAACTACATGAATCTGCTTTCCGTTCGCTTTTTCCTCTATCAATTCTATAATGCTTTGTGCACTCTGATCTATAGAAAAAAAGTGGCTTCTACTTTTCCCGTGATCAGGTAAGTCTGGAACTAAACAGTGGTAGCTAGAGAAATATTCAACTTGTTTATCCCACATCCAACTACTAACCCCTCCCCCATGAATAAACACCAACAATGGAGCATTTTTGTTGCCATGTTCTATATAATGTAAACTCATTTTCTCACCCCATCTCTATATTCTTCTTAATTATACAATGTTGGTAATGAAAAAGATTTATACTCCTCCAAAAATTAAAAATCAATAGGTCTAGAAAAAAAGTCAAATAAAGAACCCAGATCTAGAAAAAGACCTGGGATTCACGAATATATTCAATTTAAAATGCTTGCCCCTGCTCATTTACATAGATGGATTTAATAATCGTCCTCTCAAATATAGCTCCTTCTGGTGTCATTCCCTTAAGATCAAGTGTCATATTATAAATTCCTGCCTCAGTCGATGCCGGAAGGGTAAACAGCGTTGTTGGTTTGCTTTCCGTTCTTACCTCTTCTTGCATCACAATCCCTTGCTGCTCGTAAGCTCCTTCTCTATCGGGAACAAAGCGTACATAATAAGAGATTTCAATCTCTTCACCTAACCAGCTAGGCTCATGATTTCCTCCCTGCATGCTCACCTGCTCAAGCTCAATCGAAAGCTGCCAGTTCTTTTTATCCCCTATATCCTTTAATTGAATCTGATCTGAAAAGTCTGAATGGTAGGTCACAAGTAACCCGTAGGCTGAATCTTCATGAGATAATCCGCGTACCCTCCATTCTCCTTGTTGGGGTTGCTCCATTTCTACTACATGATGATAAGCTCCGGCAAAAATACTATCTTCCTGCTGTTGAATAGAAAAAGTAACAGGAACTTTTTTCTGATCAGGTCCATATACTTCAAGCTCCTTTAGTGGATGAGCACTCAAGAAGTTGATCGAGATTTTCTCTACATCGTTTTCGACATGGAACCTCTCCTCTGCTTCCCCTCTCATTTCCCCACCTCGGACAAGCACATTCGTCGACACCCAATCGGATGCGACTGGTTCAATGTAGCTTTCTTGGTGTCGCAGTAATTCTTCTAATTCGTTCATCTCATTTTCCTCACTTGATGTCTGATAAGGCATTAATCTTGAAAGAAAGACATTAAATGTATTTCTCCCATTAAAGACATTTAAATGATGCCAGCTTCCAAGACCTAGCTCTGGTGCATACCCTAAGCGTGTACTTGACACGGGAACCACCCCATCACTGTCAACCCCCATATAGAGGCCTCCATACCAGGTTGGGTAATAGATGGGTCCCCAGCTATTACCTGCAATTGTATAATATCGCGTTTTAGAGCGTGCCCAATGAGAATCTGTTTGTGCTCTGAAGTTTTGCATATACCCTGTCTGTAAGCTATATACTGCCTCATTCCTAGTTCCTAGTAATGTAGATAAGAACCATAACCAATCATTGTAGGCTAAATCAGCTAATGGGCTGCCATAGTGCGGAGAGCCTATGGTAATGACTTTGCTTACTAAATCCTGCTTTCCATAGTGAACCAGCGCCGTTTGGGTATCAATTCCACCCTTGCTATAGCCCACCACCACTAATCTTCTCTGACCATTAAAGTGATCATGGATTCTCTGTAACTGTCCAGCCAGCATGGCACCATTATTCCAATTATTTTAGGGTATCCCCCAGAATCGTGCAGCTCGACGAAGGCTGTCTGATACCCAGCGTTTTTAGCCAAATGATACATGTTATCGAAGATGTACCAAATGCTCGCTGAATTATTTAGACCTTGCACAAAAACAACAACAGGCTTTGACAAATCATCGTTCCATCCAGCTGGAGTTTCACCTAAATAGACAGCTCCCGGATCTCCATACAAACCAAATACGATGGGGAAAATACTTCCCGCCTGCGTACTCGGTACGATAGGCATGATACTCACGACTAAAAAAACAACAAGCACAAACAACCTTATCCCTTTCTTACACAAATAAACCAACCACCCTTTATTTTTATTAAAAGAAAGCGCTTTCTTCTGTACCTATATATTCAGGGCGGATACACAACATGACATATACTTCAAATTAATATGAATATTTTTACAATTGAAAGAGGCAAAAAAAAAAGGGAGTTTTTCTCCCTTTCCCAACAACACTCTATGATTCCGAACTATCTGCGGATTCCAATACTTTTTTCAGTTTTTTTTCAAATTTAGATCTAGGAATAAGCACACTATGCTCACACCCCATACACTTGATCCGAATGTCCATACCTAGACGAATCACCTTCCAGCGGTTCGTACCACAGGGGTGTGCTTTCTTCATCTCAACAATATCATGTAATTGGAATGGCTTACGCTCCAATTGAGTTCCTCCTCAATCTTACTCTTCTCTTCTATACGTTACCAAACGTGGATATGGAATTTCAATCCCTTTTTCGTCAAACCGATCTTTAATCTTCTTTCTAAGATTTCGAGCAATGGCCCAATGCGTCATAGGCTTACATTCTGCCGCTACTCGCAGAATAACCTCTGAGGCAGCTAAGTCCTGAACGCCAATGATCGTCGGAGGAGCTACCATGTTCTCTTCCTGCTCATAGATTTCCGCTAGAATTTCTTCTAAGACCTGTTCTGCATGACTAATTTTCTGCTCATAAGCAATCCCTATATCCAGAACCATCATGGAGTTTTCCTTAGAGAAATTGGTCACTTCTGTAATAGATCCATTAGGAAGCATGTGAACCTGCCCTGTCCATTCTTTGATCTTGGTGATTCGCAATCCAATCTCTTGCACGGTTCCTTGATATTTTCCGGTCCCGATAAAATCCCCTACAGCAAATTGGTCTTCATATATGATAAAAAAGCCTGTAATCACATCCCGCACTAAGTTCTGTGCTCCAAAGCCAATCGCGAGCCCCAGAACGCCTGCACCCGCTAAAAGAGGAGCAAGCTGAAAATTAAGCTCTCCTAAAATAAGCAGAATAGCGATAAAATACACCACATTTTTAATAATATTATTCACTAGGGAGGTGAGTGTCTTGCTTCTTTTTTCTGTTAGTGATACAGGTCCCGTCATTCGTTCTTGAAATACTTTTTCTACTGCTTTTCTGGTCACTGAAACAATGACTCTAGCAACAATATAAATCGCAATAATCTTGACACTGACCACTCCGATTGTTACCCACAGGTTTGTATCGGTAATAAACTGATAAGCGGTAGTAAGCAAATGCTGCATCCAGTGATAGCCATCTTGTACCAAGGGTTCCTTCACTCCTTCTCTGCTGATAGTAATAGATAGTTCCCTTTTTCGTATTTGAAGAAACCTCTTATTTCTACTTGCTCTTCGACAATGGTTTTGCTGACGAGAGGATAATCGTCCTTTTGAAAAGCAATCGATATGGCACAGCCCGCCGTAATTTCCTTCGGAGTGGGTTGCGTATCTATCTCTAGATCAAGATAATCTAACAGCATTTCGGCTCTAAGGGCTTGCTGTGTTGAGTCAAAAGCAATTAAATACTGACTTGGATCTCTGCTCATCAGGGTTCCTCCAACAATTATTCTCCAACAATACCCTCTATTCTACCTTATTTTTTTCATCTTAGCCATCGGATAGAGTAAGATCATCGCTAGAATAAATAAATTTAAGACCCCGTACAAAGGATAGAGAACTCGAACAAGATTAGAGAAACCAAATTTGGTTAAGGGAATGATAAGAAGAATAATCAAGCCTGCCAACAACCACTGAGGGAGATTACTATTTTCTTTAAAACGAGAAACCAGTCCAAAGATCCCACTTACAGCTGTCGTATAAATGGCTAACCATAAAACAAAGGTCACACCAAGCAGCAATCCTTCAGGTAAATATCTTAAAATCGCGAATAAAGGAACTTCAAATAAAGCAATTTCATGCGTAATTAATAGAAGAGATTGATTGTATAGAAAAGCGATAGAACACAATCCAATCGCACTAAAGACACTGGCAAGCTTAATTTCATTCGGCTTCATCCTTGCTCCGACAGCAGACAATACAGCTATCAAGGGTAGGATATTAAGGGCAGTAAAAGCGATGGAAGATGGCAATATTTTTGAATCGAGTCCCCCTCTCCCCCTTGTCCATAGCCTCCCCATAAAAAAAGAGCACACACAGCCACCAAGGTCACAAGCAAAATAGGGATAAGAATGCCATTCAGTGACATGATTCCTTCAACGTCTCTTAAAAAAACGAGAATAACGAAGATCCCCATTATACTCACACCCATCCAATAAGAAAGTGACCAATATTCCAAGGTCGCTCCACTCCCGGCAAACATGACCACCGTCGTCGATAATAGATAGAGGAAAATAAGGAGATCATACACGATGCTTGCCTTCTTTCCAATCAACTCCTGTAGCACAGCCACATAATGAGGCGCTTGAAGCTGATGACTAATCGATAAAATAATATAACAGCTTACAGAAAAGAGCAGCATGGACAGTACAATAAAAAAACTGCTTCCTTCCCCATAAGAAGAAAAAAACTCCCATATCTCTCTTCCCGAAGCAAAACCGGCTCCGATGGTTGTCCCAATAATCAAAAAAGCGACCTTCAGCCCATTAAAAAATGGTGACCCTTTCAGCACCCAATTCATTCCCCCTTTCATTGACGCATGAATATTATAGACTAAGGCGTATATTTTCCAATATTTATCCGTATACTGTTAAAGATTTAGATCTTGATAAGGAGGCTTTTTATGATTAATAATATAGAACAGACTCCTCCTGCTCCCCTTTTTCGTGATTCCTATCAAAACAACCGGATGGTAGAAGGACTCTCCTATCACTTATACTCCACTCTATTATCTAAGATAGATTTTTATGACATCATTTTTGTCTGCATAGGAACAGACCGATCCACAGGTGATGCATTGGGACCTATTGTTGGTTCAAAACTACAGAAGCTCTACCCTGAGAATGTGACAGTGTACGGTACGCTAGATGAACCTGTTCATGCGATGAATCTTGAAGAAACGATCCTAATGATTAAACAAAAGCACCGCTTTCCATACATTATTGCCATTGATGCCTGCTTGGGAGAATTAAAAAGTGTCGGCATGATTACTCTGGCTGAGGGACCTCTTAAGCCTGGAGCTGGCGTGCAGAAAAAACTGCCGGAGATTGGAGATATTCATATCACGGGTATTGTGAATGTTGGTGGATTTATGGAATACTTTGTCTTGCAAAATACTCGTCTATCCATCGTTATGAAAATGGCTGACAAAATAGCCACCTCCATCTACTATGCAACAGTTCATTTGAATCGAAAAACCGGAACAATTAAACCCAAAGAACTCCCTTCGTAATGATTAGTGAAAATACTCATAAAAAATCTCAAAAAAAGCAAGACAAACCTTGCTTTTTTGTTATATTCATTACATTACTAATTTTTCGTCATTTGTCAGATAAAATATTCAGAATAATCAAATAAAGGAGTAGGGAAACCGTGCCGTATTCATTTGCTAAAAGATCTCGAAATATTACATCTTCTGCTGTTCGTGACATACTTAAAATTATTGACAAGGGTAACATCATTTCTTTTGCAGGAGGGTTACCTTCTGAGGATTTTTTTCCTGTAGAGGTGATTAAGGAGTCCTTTGATAAAGCTTTTCTATCCGGAGCAAAATCTCTGCAATACGGTCTGACGGAGGGCTATATCCCCTTACGAGAACAGATTGTAGCTCGCTTAGAAAGGAAGAAAAAGATTTATACACATGTTGATAACCTGCTCATTACAACAGGATCTCAACAAGCCATTGACCTTTTTGCTCGTACCATGCTTGATGCTGGGGATGTTGTCTTAACTGAAAACCCTACCTATTTAGCAGCTAATCAAGTATTTGGTTCTTACGAGGCAAGGATTATTCCTGTCCTCTCAGACGAAAATGGAATGTTTCCTGAAGATCTTGAACAGAAAATTAAGCAATACCAACCAAAGTGTATTTATGTTGTACCTACCTTCTCTAACCCAGTCGGGAAAGTCTGGTCGGAAGCTAGACGTAAAGCTGTGTTAGAAGTAGCCCAAAGACATCATATTGTTATCCTTGAGGATGATCCTTATGGTGAAATACAATTTACTGATGAGCAAATTTACCCTATAGCTGCCTATGATACTGAAGGTTCCACAGTCCTCTATACCAGTACGTTCTCTAAGACAGTAGCTCCCGCTGTACGTACAGGATGGATCACAGGACCCTTGGAGATCATTAAAATGATGGCACAATTTAAACAAGCAGCCGTTCTCCATTCCAATTCGCTCTCTCAGCACGCTCTGTATTTCTTATTGCGTGACTTTGAATTAGATCAACATATTCAAGTGATAAGAGATGAGTATCAGCAGAGGATGCAAATCATGAATCAACTCCTGTTAGAAGCGGATATTGAGGACCTGCGCTTCGCTACTCCTCAAGGAGGCATGTTCTTCTGGTTGGAGCTTCACCCATCTATCAACACAACAGATTTACTTGCCATTGCTGTACAAAAAGGAGTCGCTTTTGTTCCAGGAGCCCCCTTCTATGTGAATGATCCTGAACAGCATACCTTACGCCTTAACTTTAGCCATTCTACTCCAGAAAAGATCAAGGAAGGAATCCACATCCTTACTGAAGTATTGAAAGAGGAAATGGCGGTCAAAAGGTAGCTCCTTTCCCTTCTCTAAAAAAAGACCTGGTTTCACTTGATGAACAGGAGCACTCTCCTCCCCTCATCTTTTGTGAAATCCAGGTCTTTTTTGCTTTATTTTTATCATTTGATCTAATGGTCTAATCATTTATCCTTTATTACTTGTTTTTTATAACATAAGCTGAATATAGTACACAGCAGCAGTTAATAGAACAGCAACCAATAAGGAAGGAAGCAGATTTCCTACTTTTAGCTTCGTCACTTCTAGCATATTTAAGGCAATTCCTACAATCAGAATCCCACCTGTTGCCGTAATATCCTCTATGATTCTTTCGATTAATTGAGGTTCAACAAACTGATTTATGTAGGTTGCACCAAGAGCCATGATTCCCTGATACAAGAAAACGGGAATGGCGGAAAAGACAACACCGATGCCAAGCGTGGAAGAAAAGATGATCGCGGTAAAGCCATCTAGAAATGATTTGGTATACAACACATTATGATCCATTCTCAAACCACTATCGAGTGCACCAATCACTGCCATCGCTCCTATACAATAAATCAATGTGGTGGTGACAAAGGCTTTGGCTATATTTCCTTTTTTCTTCTTCCCTACCTTGCTTTCAATCCACTGTCCTAATTTCTCTAACTTCTTCTCTAATTCAGCCCATTCTCCCCATACCCCACCTAGGACAAGGCTAAATAGAACAATTAAAAAGTATTCACTCTGTACACCCTTCAGCGCCATATTCAATCCCAAGACAAGGATCGCTACAGCAATGGCTTTCATAATCGTATCTTTCGTTTCTTGCTTAATATTGGTGAAAACTTGTCCTAATAAACCTCCAACAATAATAGCGATTGTATTGACAATAACCCCTGCTAGCACCATGCTATGATTTCTCCTCTTTACTCTCTATGATTTTATGTCGTTGCTACGCTTTTACTAATCTCTTTTACGGCAACAATCAACTGATCAATTTCTTCTAAGGTATTAAAGTAGCCAAAACTGATTCGAACCGCACCTGATTCAATGGTCTGAATGGCTTGATGCCCAAGCGGAGTACAATGCATCCCTGCCCTCGTCGCAATACCAAAATGCTGATCAAGGATAAAGGAGCACTCTTGTGCATCCATTCCTTTAATATTAATAGGAATGACTGGCGCTCTCTCCACTTCCTCATCAGGACCATAGATAATCACTTGTTCTATTTTTTTAAGCTCCTGAAGGGCATACTGCGTTAAGCTTCGTTCATGCTCCCATATCGTATCGATTCCTTCTTGCATGACAAAATCTAAGCCTGCCTTCCATCCTGCAATTCCGGGCGTATTGACCGTACCTGATTCGTAGCGATCTGGTCGAACAGTAGGTTGGTCAATAGATTCGGATTGACTTCCTGTCCCACCATGAACCAGAGGAAGGAGATCAATGTCTGGGGAGATATAAAGTCCTCCTGTTCCTTGAGGCCCATACAATCCTTTATGCCCTGGAAAGGCTAATAAATCAATATTCATTTCTGAGATATGAATGGGGATGCTCCCTGCTGACTGTGAGGCATCCACTAGAAATGGGACTTGATGTTGCTTAGCTAAATGTCCTATCTCTGTTACAGGCAGGATGCTCCCAGTTAAATTAGACACATGAGTACAGACTATTAATTTGGTCTTGCTATGAATGAGCTTTTCTACTTCATCTAACGGAATATGACCATTATGATCTGGTTCTATATAGCTTACTTGCACACCATACTCCCTATGAATAAACTCCAGCGGACGTCGGACAGAATTATGCTCATACGTTGTAGAAATAACATGATCTCCCTCTTGCCACCTAAAGCCCTTAATCACCTGATTTAAAGCTACAGTGGCATTGGAAAAGAACACGATATTGGTCGGGTCCTTAATTCCAAATAGTTTGGCTAGTGCCGCTCTTGTTTGAAAAACAACACGACTTGCTTTTAAGGAAAGCTGATGCCCTCCTCTACCTGGATTAGCTCCATACTCCTTTACAGCTTCCAGCATTGCCTCTCCTACCCCTTCAGGCTTTGGCCATGTAGAAGCAGCATTATCAAAATAGATCATACCTATTCATCACCTATTTTCTGAAAAAACACTCCCTACCACTTCTATCATTAATCATGATAAAAGAGTAGGCAGTGTTTTTCTATTTTTTCGCTTATCCTTAGATCCTTAAGCTGATATCCTTTATGATTCTCTATTTAACAGTTCAATAATCCGTTCTAAATCTTCATCAGAAAAGAAGTCTATTTCGATTTTCCCCTTCTTTTCTCCCTTTTTGATTTTCACAGAGGTTCCTAACGAGCTTTTTAATCTATCCTCATAACGGGTAATAAATACATCTGCTGGATTTTTAGATTTTAATTTTTTTGTTTCACGTGAAACATTTTCTAATTTTTGTATTGTGAGCTCAAGCTGACGAACACTAAGTCCTTCATCAATGCACTTCTTAGCTAGCAGTAATAATTTTTTTCGATCTTTAATTCCTAACAGTGCCCTAGCATGTCCCATTGACAATGTTCCACGTGAAACATATTCCTGAACATTCTCAGGTAGCTGTAGTAATCTCAAGATATTGGCGACATGAGGACGACTTTTTCCTACCTTCTGAGCCAATTCATCCTGAGTTAATTTAAAACGATCCATTAATTTATGATAGGCAACCGCTACTTCAATGGCATTCAAGTCTTCGCGTTGAATATTCTCAATTAAAGCAATCTCCATCACTTGATTTTCTGTTAGGTCTTTGACAACCGCTGGAATCGTTTTTAAATTGGCTTCCTTGGAGGCTCTAAAGCGCCTCTCCCCTGCAATAATTTCATACCCTTTGATACTTTTCTTAACTATAATAGGTTGAATCACGCCATGCTCTAAAATTGATTGCTTTAATTCTTCAATGGCATCAGCAGCAAATTCTTTCCGTGGTTGATAGGGGTTGGGTCTGATTTCTGTCAGGTTAATTTGAATGATTTTCTCGTCTTCCGTAATTTCTAACGAAGGAAATAGGGCATCTAATCCTCTTCCTAAACGTTTAGACATGACTAATCACTTCCTTAGCCAATTCTAGGTATACCTCAGCTCCTTTTGATCTAGGATCATAAGAAATGATCGATTGTCCATGACTGGGAGCTTCACTTAATCTCACATTTCGTGGAATAATGGTTTGGTATACTTTATCCTGAAAGTATTTCTTCACCTCTTCAATGACTTGAATCCCTAAGTTCGTTCTGGCATCCAGCATCGTCAATAAAACACCTTCGATCAGCAAATTTGTATTGAGATGCTTTTGGACAAGACGGATCGTATTTAATAACTGACTAAGTCCTTCTAAGGCATAATATTCGCATTGTATGGGAATTAATACTGAATCAGCAGCTGTTAAGGAGTTAATGGTTAAGATTCCTAATGAAGGAGGACAATCTATTAAGACAAAATCATATCCATCGCTGACTGTTTGTAAGGCTTTTTTCAAGCGTATCTCTCGTGAAATGGTGGGGACTAACTCAATTTCTGCACCCGCAAGTTGAATTGTAGCTGGAATAATAGAGAGTCCTTCAATACTTGTTTGAATCGTTGCATCTTTGGGACTTACTTCATTAATTAAAACATCATAGATACAATAGGGAGCATCTGCTTTATTTACACCTATTCCACTTGTGGTATTTCCTTGGGGATCAATATCGACTAACAATACTTTCTTTCCTAATGTTGCTAAGCTAGCTCCTAAGTTAATGGAAGAGGTTGTCTTTCCAACACCACCCTTTTGATTAGCTATAGCAATAATCTTTCCCATTATTATTTCACCTCATTATATTCAGGTTCTTCTTGATGTAGATTAGCGCAAACAATGGCGGCCTAAGCCGCCATCGTCTTACTTTTTAGGTACTTTAATCGTAAATTCATAATAATCTTCATGGTCTTTTTCATCTGTTTCAATATGCAAGCCGCTTTTGACTACCATATCAATGGATTGACGAATGGTATTCATCGCAATCCTCATATCTCTTGAAAAAGCTTTTCTTACTTGTTTCTTCTTGGTATCTTCTTTCTTATTAAAAAATTGTTCTATTCTATCCTCTGTTTGCTTTACATTTAGATTTTTTTCAATAATTTCTAATAAGAAGCTTTTCTGTAGCTCTGGTTCTTTCAATATCAACAAAGCACGAGCATGACGCTCTGTAATCAATCTCTTTCTTAAAGCATCATGACACTCTTCTGGCAAATGAAGAAGCCTTAGCTTGTTAGCAACCGTCGATTGCCCCTTCCCTAATCTCTGAGCTAAGCTTTCTTGAGTTAAGTCATGTAATTCAATCAATTTCTGATAAGCATAAGCCTCTTCTATTGATGTTAGCCCTTCCCGTTGTAAGTTTTCTATTAAGGCAACAGAAGCAGATTGGGTATCATTCAAATTCCGGATAATTGCGGGAATTTCCTCTAGACCAAGCTTGCGACAAGCCCTCCAACGGCGTTCCCCAGCAATAATTTCATATTGATCATTATCGCTTTCACGTACAACAATCGGTTGAATAATTCCATGTGTTCTTATTGTTTGGGCTAATTCATCTATTTTTTCATCATCAAAAATAGTACGTGGCTGATAGCGGTTGGCAACGATCTTCTGAACCGGAATATGCTTGACCTCTTCAACTTCGTGTTTTTCTACAGCTAGACCAAAAAAACGAGAAAATTGTTCTCTCATATGGCTTACACCACCTATGCTATTACTCCATATTAACATTCTCCATTTTAACACATTTTCCTGCAAAAAAAATAAAATGTTCCACGTGAAACATTTTATTTTTTATAATAAAAGAACTTATTCTACTAGAGTCTATACAATAGGTTGTTTATTTGGAATTCCAGGCTTTCTCGGATATTTTTTAGGGCTTTCCTTTATTTTATCAATGACGATAATTGTTCTGTCAGCTTCCTCTTCAGGTAATTGAAAGGTAGATACTTTCTGAATGCTCCCACCAAGGATTTGAATCGCCTTCTTGGCTTCAGAAAGCTCATCCTCCCCCTTCATACCTTTCATTCCAATAAAATGCCCTTCCTTCTTCACAAGAGGTAGACAAAGCTCACTTAAAATATTTAAGCGAGCGACAGCTCTTGCCATCGCTACATCATATTGCTCTCGATGCTCTTTTTGCTGAGCAAATTCCTCTGCTCTGCTGTGAAAGAACTGGGTATTTTTAAGCCCTAATTGTTCAGCAAGATGATGCAGGAATTGGATTCGTTTATTTAAGGAATCGACAATGGTAACCTTTAAATGAGGAAAACAAATTTTAAGGGGCAAACTAGGGAATCCCGCTCCTGCCCCCACATCTACAATAGAATAGTCAGGTGTAAAGTCAAAATAAAAGGCTGCTGAGATCGAGTCAAAAAAGTGTTTTAAATATACTTCTTCTTGACTCGTGATCGCAGTTAAATTCATTTTTTCGTTCCATTCTACAAGTAAAGAAAAGTAAAGCTGAAACTGATCTAATTGCTTTGCTGAAAGGATAATCCCTTTTTCACTCAATCCGGTACGAAAAGCTTCAATATTCATCTCGACGACTCCTTATACTTTCACTCTGTTCATCTGCTCAAGGTAAATAAGCAGGATGGAAATATCAGCAGGTGTAACTCCAGAAACACGAGAGGCTTGAGCGATATTTAACGGCTTCACCATCGACAATTTTTCACGTGCTTCCTTCGCTAAGCCAGAAATGGAGTGATAATCAAGATCTTCAGCTAGCTTCTTGTTTTCCATGTTTTTTAGTTTCTCTACCTGTAATAACTGCTTATCAATATATCCTGCATATTTGACCTGTATTTCTACCTGTTCCTTGACTTCCTTTGGTAAATCCTTTTCAGAACGAGAGATCATTTCAATTTCTTTATACGTAACCTCTGGTCTGCGCAACAAGGTCAGTAAATCGTAGGCATTGTTTAATTCCTTTGAACCAACAGAACGAAGAATCTCTTGCGTCTTTTCATCAGGTCGTGCTTTAACCTGAGATAAGCGTTCAATTTCTTCTTCAATGAATTTCTTCTTCTCTACAAACTTCTGATATCTCGCCTCTTTGATGAGACCAATTTCATACCCTACCTCTGTTAAGCGTAGATCTGCATTATCGTTCCGTAGTAATAAACGATATTCAGCTCTAGAGGTTAATAAACGATAAGGCTCTCTCGTTCCCTTCGTCACTAGGTCATCAATTAATACTCCTATATAGGCTTGAGAGCGATCTAGAATCAATGGGTCCTTCCCCTGAACCTTGAGGGCGGCATTAATTCCTGCCATTAAGCCTTGACCTGCTGCTTCTTCATAGCCACTTGTTCCATTAATTTGACCAGCAGTAAATAGGTTTTTAATTCGTTTCGTTTCCAGCGATGGCCACAATTGAGTGGGGACAATTGCATCATATTCAATGGCATAGCCTGGACGCATCATTCTGCAATTTTCTAAGCCACTAATCGAGCGTAGGATCTTCAATTGAACATCCTCAGGTAAGCTTGTAGACAAGCCTTGCACATAAACCTCTGAGGTGCTCCTTCCCTCTGGTTCTAAGAAGATCTGATGCCTTGGCTTATCATGAAAGCGAACGATCTTATCTTCAATAGAAGGACAATATCGCGGTCCCGTTCCTTCAATTGTTTTAGAATCCCCATACATAGGAGAACGAGAAAGGTTATGATTAATCACTTGGTGTGTTTCATCGCCTGTGTATGTTAACCAGCATGGTAGCTGGTCATTCGTCCGAAAATCAGTCGTTTCATAGGAGAAAGCTAAGGGTTTATCATCCCCTGGCTGAATCTCTGTTTGACTATAATCAATACTGTCAGCATGAACTCTAGGAGGAGTACCTGTTTTAAAACGAACTAAGTCAAAACCAAGCTCCTCTAGATGCTGAGATAAACGAATCGAAGGCTGCTGGTTATTCGGTCCGCTTTCATAAGCAAGCTCACCTAATATGATTTTTCCTCTTAGATAGGTTCCTGTCGTTAAAACCACTGTCTTAGCAACATATTCTGCTCCAGTTTTTGTCACAACCCCTTTACAGACCCCATCTTCTACAATAAGCTCTTCCACCATTGCCTGACGCAAGGTTAGGTTAGGCTCCTTCTCAATGGTTTCCTTCATCATTTGCTGGTACAGAAACTTGTCTGCTTGAGCACGAAGAGCCTGTACAGCGGGTCCCTTGCCGGTATTTAATAGGCGGATTTGAATATAGGTTTTATCAATATTCCTGCCCATTTCTCCACCTAGAGCATCAATTTCACGTACAACATGCCCTTTAGCCGGTCCACCCACTGAGGGATTACAAGGCATATAAGCCACAGCGTCTAAATTAATGGTCAATAGCAATGTCGAGCTGCCCATTCTTGCTGCTGCTAACGCTGCTTCGCACCCTGCATGCCCCGCTCCAATGACGATGCAATCAAATTCTTCCCCACGATATCTCATTCCCATTCCTCCTTATGCACATCATGTCTACTTTCTATTTTCCTAAACAAAACTGTGAGAACAATTGATCAATCAAACTTTCACTTACCGCATCTCCAATAATTTCGCCAAGCAGCTCCCAGGTTTTCTGTATATCAATTTGAGCAACATCAATCGGAACTCCCATCGAGATTCCTTCAATCGCTTCTTCAATGGAACGCTGTGCCTGTTTTAATAGGTAAATGTGTCTGGCATTACTGACGTAAGTCATATCTCCTAATTCCATTCCACCAGAAAAATACAAATCAGCAATGGCTTGTTCTAATGCTTCGATGCCTTCTTCCTCTTTTAAAGAAGTCGTAATAATCGTTTTTTCAGGGACCAAGGCTTTTACCTCTCCTAAGTCTATTTTCTGCGTTAAATCGGTCTTATTCACAATTATAATCGATTTTCTCTCTTGAACCAATGACATCAACTGACGATCTTCCTCTGTCAATTCTTCATTATAATTGAGAACCAAAAGCACCAAGTCTGCCTCATGAATCACTTTTCGAGATTTTTCGACACCAATTTTTTCGACAACATCCTCCGTTTCTCGAATTCCAGCTGTATCAAGCAGCTTCAATGGAACGCCTCGAACAGTAACATACTCCTCAATCACATCTCGAGTCGTACCTGGTATATCTGTGACGATTGCCTTGGACTCATGAACTAAGGTATTCAACAAGGATGATTTCCCCACATTAGGTCTGCCGATAATCGCGGTAGAAAGCCCTTCACGTAATATTTTTCCTTGGTCAGCAGTTTGTAATAATCGCTCAATTTCAAGGCGAACAGTCGTACATTTCTCCAGCAGAAATTGATGCGTAAATTCCTCTACATCATGCTCAGGATAATCAATGGTCACCTCAATGTGAGCCAAGGTTTCAATCAGATCTTGTCGTAATTTAGTGATTAGCTTAGATAGTCTTCCCTCTACCTGCTGCAAGGCAATATTCATTGCTTTATCAGACTTAGCACGAATCAGATCAATAACAGCCTCTGCTTGAGAAAGGTCCAACCTTCCATTTAAAAACGCCCGTTTCGTAAATTCTCCTGGCTCTGCTAATCTCGCTCCCGCATCTAATATATATTGAAGCACTCTCTTGACAGAAACAATTCCTCCGTGACAATTAACCTCTGCAATATCTTCACGAGTAAAGGTTCTGGGTGCTCTTAAAACAGAAACCATCACCTCTTCAATTTTTTGTCCACTCTGTGGATCAATTAAATATCCATAATGGATCGTATGACTATCCACAGTGGATAATTTGTCTTTCCCTTTAAATAACTTATCCACAACTCCGATGGCTTCAACACCACTCACCCGAATGATCGCGATCCCGCCTTCTCCCATAGGAGTTGAAATTGCCGCTATTGTATCTAAATTCATTTCGAATCACCTCAAGTTTTCCACAACACATCATCATTATTAAGGGTTCCCCTAAACAAATAGAATAACACATATTTCCTCTGATGCAAAAGAAAAAAGAGCCTTCCTAGTAGGAAAGCTCTCACTCAAAACAGATGATTATTATTATTCAAGATGCTTGGATTGTCTAGGGAATACAACAATACGCCGATTGTTTCCTTCACCTTGGCTTTTCGTGCTGATCCCAGCGTACTCCTGTAAGTGGGTGTGGATAATTTTTCTCTCCGCTGGATTCATTGGTTCAAGTACCATCTTTTCTCCTGAGCGAACAACTTTTTTTGCCACTCGATCTGCGAGTTGTTCAAGGGTTTCTTGACGTCTCGCCCGATAATTCTCAGGGTCAATCACAATTCTTACATAATCCTTGGAATAACGATTGGCAACTAAGTTAGTAAGATATTGTATAGAATCAAGGGTTTGCCCACGGCGACCGATCATTAGACCGATCCCCTCGCCCTGAACGTTAAAAATCGTATGCTCTTCCCTTGGCTCGACTGTAACACGTACACTCAACCCCATTTGAGAAAGAATCGTTTCTAAGAAGTGCTTTGCTTCTTCAAGCCAATCCTTATCTAACAATGATTCCTCTTGTTCAACAGCAGCAGCAGCTTGGCTCTGAGATTCTTGAACGACTTCCTTTACTTCTACTTCAACAACAGCTTGTTTTGAACCAAATCCAAAAAACCCCTTACTAGGCTCTTCGATCACACGAATGTTGACTAAATCCTCGCTAGTTTGTAACTGACTTAGAGCCGACTTCACAGCTTGTTCTATCGTTTTCGCCGTCACAGTCACTTTGCTCACTTAGCAGCACCCTCCTGATTTAATTTATACATATCTTTCATAAAATAGGTTTGTGCAATGGTAAATAAATTTCCGACAACCCAATATAAAGATAGTGCCGATGCGAAGCTAATCGCAAAAATTAAAATCATAATAGGCATGACATAAAGCAGAATTTGCATCTGCGGATTATTATTCATACTCCCCATCATTTTGGTTTGGAAATACGTCGTAATCCCCGCTAAAATTGGCAAGATGTAATATGGATCTGGACTTCCTAAATCAGGTAGCCATAAAAACGAATGGCTAGCAATCGAACCATTTCTCATAATGGCATGATAGAAAGCAATGAGAATAGGCATTTGAACTAAAATAGGCATACATCCTGCAAATGGATTGACATTATGCTTTTGGAATAATTTCATCGTTTCCATTTGCATTTTTTGTTGATCATTTTTAAATTTTTCACGAATCTTCATCATTTCAGGCTGAAGCATTTGCATCATTTTCGAGCTTTTGATTTGCTTAATCATCAGTGGCAATGTAAGCAATCTCAATAAAATCGTAACAACAACAATAGACCAGCCATAACGATCGAAGCCTCGATCCTCTGTAGGATTAAAGAGTATGGCAAAATAATCAAGAGCATAGGATAAAGGATAGACGAAGTATTTATCCCATATTCCACGATCCTGCCATGTTTCCATTTCAATGGTTTCTTCAAAGCTACAACCTGTAGCGATCATTGAAAAAGCAATTAACATGAGCACAAGTAAAATCTTACGTGACAATACGATTCCTCCTAACACTGTTCGGCTCCTCATTATGGAACACGGTCAATCCCTCCGCGGTGGAATGGATGACACTTTATGATTCTTTTTAGTGCTAAAAAACCGCCTTTTACTGCCCCATATTTAGAAATAGCTTCATAGGCATATTGAGAACATGTGGGCATAAATCGACAAGATGGTGGTTTTAGAGGAGAGAGAAATCGGCGATAGAAAGTAATCATTGCTAAGAATAATTTCTTCAAGATTTCTTCACTCCTTCGCTATGTAGCACTACCATGTATATGCCTAACCTTCTTATATAATCTAGCTTTCTTCAATAAATGAATCACACTCGATTGTAACTCTTCCAATCCAAGGTCTGCAGCTGGCTTTCTGACAATCAGTATGAAATCATAGCCTTTTGGGATACGATCCTTTTCCGCTCGGACAGCTTCCTTTAGTAATCGTTTTATTTTATTACGGATGACAGCATGTCCAATCTTCTTACTGACTGAAATACCCAGACGAAACTCAGGAGTATCAGGGTTTGGCATATAATAAAGAACTAATTGTCGGTTCGCAATGGAGCTCCCTCTTTTAAATACATGCTGAAAATGCTCATTCTTTTGTAGACGATGGCTTTTTTCCATAATGATCCTCCCGAGATTCAATTCCTTACGTTTCTAGTCTAACTGTAAAGCGAACCCCGTAAACACCACTTTTTTATTTTACCTAAAAATGAGAAAAAAGACCACTGAGATTCAGTGGCCTATGCAGATAAAACTTTTCTTCCCTTTTTACGACGACGAGCAAGTACTTTTCGACCATTCTTAGTACTCATTCTCGCACGGAAACCATGCACTTTTTTGCGCTTACGATTATTTGGTTGAAATGTTGGTTTCATCTATGACACCTCCCCTTGGAGAAAAAACTTCACTTCTTTAGACATTCTCATCTATTATAAGAAGCTTTTTGAAAAAAGTCAATCTCCTTTTTCCTTTTTATGATTGTGCATAAGTTTTCAACAGCTGTCGACAGGAATCAACATTCTATTCACAACCTATAAACAAAATATAGTACTGTGAATAAAATTTGACCACAACATGTACACCTTGTGGATAACTCAAATAAAACCATTGAATTCAATGGTTCTTTCTGTTATGATTATGATACTTTCATGATGTGGATAAGAAGATTTAACTCTGATTTATCCACACGTGTGGACAACTATGTGGACATCTTTTGCACAATGTGAATAACACTTACCCACATTTTCCACAATAACCTACAAAAGTCGCGTTGTTACCCGTAGTGACTTTATTTTTTTGTACACACAATGATTACTTAATGTATATGCATGACGTCCTACATTATGTGTTTTTTTTAAGAAAGGAAACAAAAGAATGGAAAATTTAAACGATTTATGGAGTCAAACTCTAGGTGAAATCAAAAAAAAGCTAAGCAAACCTAGTTTTGATACGTGGCTAAAATCGACCAAAGCTTCTTCTCTTAAAGGAGATCAGTTAGTCATCACTGCTCCCAATGAATTTGCAAGAGACTGGTTAGAGTCTAGATACCTCAATCTTATATCTGAAACGATTTTTGATTTAACTGGTTCTGAGCTGACCATTAAGTTCATCATCCCTCAAAACCAGCAGGTTGAGGATCTTGATCTTGAACTCGCTTTCCAAAAAAATAAGCAAATGGAACAGCAAGCTCAAGCGGAAGAAAATCATCAGAGCATGCTAAACCCAAAATACACCTTTGATTCTTTTGTTATTGGAGCTGGAAATCGCTTTGCTCATGCTGCCTCACTCGCTGTCGCCGAAGCACCAGCTAAAGCCTATAATCCACTTTTTATCTATGGTGGCGTTGGGCTAGGAAAAACGCATCTGATGCACGCTATAGGACAATATATTGTCGAACACAATCCAAAAGCCAAAGTAGTCTATCTCTCCTCAGAAAAATTTACGAATGAATTTATTAACTCGATTCGTGATAACAAAACGGTCGAGTTTCGTAATCGTTATCGGAACATCGATATCTTATTAATTGATGATATTCAATTTCTGGCGGGCAAAGAACAGACACAAGAAGAATTTTTCCATACCTTTAACTCTCTTCATGAGGAAAGTAAACAAATTATTATCTCAAGCGATCGTCCGCCGAAGGAAATCCCTACATTAGAGGATCGTTTGCGCTCTCGATTTGAATGGGGTTTAATCACAGATATTACTCCTCCTGATTTAGAAACGAGGATTGCGATCTTACGAAAGAAAGCAAAAGCAGAAAACTTGGATATCCCGAATGATGTGATGGTTTATATCGCGAACCAAATTGATACCAATATCCGTGAATTAGAAGGCGCCCTGATTCGTGTCGTAGCGTATAGTTCTCTAGTAAATCAGGATATGAATGCGGAGCTAGCGACCGAAGCGCTGAAGGACATTATTCCAAATAGTAAACCTAAAATGATTACCATCTATCGTATACAGCAAGTTGTTTCCGATCATTTTGGACTGAAAGTAGAAGAATTTAAAGCCAAGAAGAGAACCAAAGCCGTAGCCTTCCCCAGACAAATTGCCATGTATCTATCTAGGGAGCTAACAGATGCTTCTCTCCCCAAAATTGGAGAAGAATTTGGAGGGCGCGACCACACAACCGTCATCCATGCCCAAGATAAAATCAAAAAAAGCATTCAAACGGATACACATATTCAAAAAACAATTCAATCTCTGATTGAGATCATCAAAAATTCATAAATGAACATGTGTATAACAAAGAAAGCCTGTACACAAGATATCCACATGTGTATAAGCTTTCTTTTCCTTTCTTCAAGGGCTTTCCCACATATCCACAGCCCCTACTACTACGATTATATTATTTTATGATAAATATATAGGATTATGCTAAAATAGAAGTACTGGTTTGATACATTTTTTGGAGGTAAAAAAATGCATATAGTCATTAATCGTGAACACTTAGCTCAAGCAGTTGGACAGGTTTCTAAAGCTGTATCATCTAGAACAACGATTCCCATCCTAACAGGGATTAAATTAACTGTAACTCATACAGAATGTATACTAACAGGTAGTGATTCAGATATATCCATTCAAGCATCTATTCCAATTGAAAAAGATGGAAAAGAAATTGTAAAAGTGGTTAAACTAGGTAGTATCGTCCTACCATCAAAATACCTCACAGAGATTGTCAAAAAATTACCCGACTCTCTCATTGAAATTGAGGTTACAGATCAATTTGTCACCAACATTCGTTCAGGTCAATCTGAATTTAACTTAAAAGGATTAGATCCTGAGGAATACCCAAGACTTCCTCAAATTGATGAAGACAAGGTTTTATCTATTTCAAGTGATCTATTTAAAAGCACGATACGCCAAACCTCCTTTGCTGTATCTAGCCAAGAGTCAAGACCTATATTAACAGGAGTGCTCTGGCAGCTAGAGGATGGTCAATTGACGTTTGTAGCTACAGATAGTCATCGACTGGCTCAAAGACAGATTACTGTGGAGGCTGGGGAGAACCTTCAGTTCAAAAATATTGTTATCCCCGGTAAAAGCTTAAATGAACTAAGTCGTATCCTTGATGATCAGGATGAAATGATTGATATTGTCGTGACAAATAATCAGATCTTAGTTAAAGCAAACCATATTTTATTCTTTTCTAGACTATTAGATGGTACATATCCTGATACTTCAAGGATTATTCCTCAGCAAAGTAAAACAAGCATGACTCTAGAAACGAAGCAGCTCCTGCAAGCCATCGAACGTGCTTCTCTACTAGCGAAAGATGGAAAACATGTGGTGAGCTTGTTTACAACGGAAAAAGGTCAAATTCAAATCTACTCTAATTCCCCCGAGGTAGGGAAAGTAAGTGAACAGGTTGAAGTAAAAGAAATTTCTGGTGAAGAATTGAAAATCTCTTTTAACGCTAAATTTGTGTTAGATGCCTTAAGAGCAATTGACAGCCAAGAAATTACGATTGGTTTTACAGGAGCGATGAGTCCTTTTGTCATCAAACCGACAGACCATGATCGGATCTTGCATCTTGTCCTTCCTGTCCGAACTTACTAAGACAAGAGAGAAAAAGGAGAATGTTCATTGTCAAATGTAACAATCAACACCCCTTACATTACATTAGGACAACTAATTAAATTGGTTGGAGCCGTAGACACAGGGGGACATGTCAAATGGTTCCTAGCTGAACATGAAATCAAAGTAAATGGTGAAAATGAGAATCGTCGCGGTAAAAAACTATATCCCGGCGACCTGATTATGATTGAAGGCATGGGACAGTTTCAAATTAGTGGAGATAGCTAGGAGGATTCCGGTGTATGTAAAAGAACTAACCCTTAGACAATATCGAAACTATGAGCACATGAATCTGTCCTTCCATCCAGGTATTCATCTCTTCATTGGGGACAACGCTCAAGGAAAAACAAATATCTTAGAGTCGCTCTATGTTCTGGCTTTAGCCAAATCACATCGTACCTCCAAGGATAAGGAACTCATTGCTTGGAACCAAGATTTTGCCACCATTCAAGGAGTCATTGAGAAAAAATATGGCTCCCTTCCTCTTGAGCTGCAAATTACGAATCGGGGGAAGAAAGCCAAAGCGAATCGGATGGAACAACGTAAATTAAGTGATTATGTAGGGTTATTGAATGTAGTCATGTTTGCACCTGAGGACCTTGAACTTGTCAAGGGTAGTCCTCAGGTGCGACGCCGTTTTATTGATATGGAGATCGGACAGGTTAGCTCAACTTACCTCTATTATTTATCTCATTATCATAAATTATTAATCCAGCGCAACACTTTATTGAAGGATTGGGCCAAACGAAATGAAAACAGACCTATGGTCGATATTTTTACTCAACAACTAATTGAAGTAGCCGCTAAATTATTGGTCAAGAGAGCCAATTTTATTCAACAGTTAGAAACATGGGCTGCTCCAATCCATGAACGAATCTCCAATGGAAGAGAAGAATTACACATTCACTATATCTACTCGACACCGATTGAAAAAGGCTTCACTGAACAAGAAATTATTGAAGCTTTGACCCAAAAATTTGATAAAATAAGAGAGCAAGAAGAAGCACGAGGTTCTACCTTAGTAGGTCCACACCGAGACGACATACAATTGATTGTCAATGGAAAAAATGTTCAACAATTTGGTTCACAAGGCCAACAACGAACAACTGCTTTATCGCTTAAACTAGCTGAGATTGAATTAATTCATGCAGAAATCGGGGAGTACCCCCTTCTCTTGTTGGATGATGTTCTTTCCGAACTAGATAATCATCGTAGGTCTCATTTGATCAAGGCAATTCAAAATAAAGTACAGACTTTCGTAACCAATACTTCTGTTGAAGGAATTGATCAAGAGCTCTTAGATCAATCTTCGATTTACGAAATTAGTCAGGGTCAGATCAAGGCGATGAAAGAGGTTTAATATGTTTATACATGTAGGTGGCGATATCGTTGTTTTAGCTAGAGATATCATTGCAATTCTAGATTACTCCAAACCAGAAACGAGAAAGAAAATAGAACCCTTATTAGAGGAAGCAAGGAGTAAAGGTTCTTTGATCTGGTTAGATGAGGAAACAACGAAATCCATTATTATTACCAATCAGAATATCTATGGCTCCCCTATATCTTCAGTAACGCTAAATAGAAGAGCATAAAGGAAACGTAATAGAGGTGAAAGAGAATGACAATAACAGAACACTCATATGATGAAAATCAGATACAGGTACTTGAAGGTCTTGAAGCCGTTCGCAAAAGACCAGGGATGTACATTGGATCTACCACTGTGCGTGGACTACATCACTTAGTATGGGAAGTCGTAGATAACAGTGTTGATGAGGCCCTAGCAGGATATTGTGACACCATTCAAGTGACCGTAAATAAGAATAACAGCATTACAGTAAAAGATAACGGGAGAGGAATTCCAGTTGGTATCCATGAAAAAATGGGTCGTCCTGCTGTAGAAGTCATCATGACCGTCCTTCATGCTGGAGGAAAATTTGGTGGAGAAGGATATAAAGTATCTGGAGGACTTCATGGAGTAGGGGCATCGGTTGTGAATGCCTTATCTACATGGTTAGAGGTGCGTGTCCATCGTGATGGGAATATTTATTATCAGCGTTACCATCAAGGAGTCCCTCAGGCTGATCTAGAAATCATTGGTGAAACAGAGATCACAGGAACGGAAACCACCTTTCAGCCTGATCCTGAGATTTTCCAAGAAACCATTGAGTATGACTACGATACCTTACGAAATCGTATTCGTGAGATGGCTTTCCTTAACAAAGGGTTAAAGATTATCCTGACAGATGATCGACCTGAAGAAAAGAAAGAAGAAGCCTTCCACTATGAAGGAGGAATTGCTTCTTTTGTTGAGTACTTAAACCGGGCTCGTGAAGTATTGCATGAACCAATCTATATCGAAGCAGAGAAAGACGGGATTAACGTCGAGATTGCGATTCAATATAACGATAGCTATACGAGCAATATCTATTCCTTTGCCAATAATATTAATACTCACGAGGGAGGAACTCATGAATCTGGATTTAAGAGTGCCTTGACTCGTGTCATTAACGATTATGCGAGGAAGTATAATTTACTGAAGGATGCGGATACGAATCTCACAGGGGATGACGTACGTGAGGGGCTTGCTGCTATTATCTCGGTCAAAATACCAGAACCGCAATTCGAAGGTCAAACCAAAACCAAGCTAGGAAATAGTGAAGCGAGAGGAATTACAGAATCACTTTTTGCTGAGCATTTCTCCACCTTCCTTAATGAAAATCCTAGCATTGCCAAAAGAGTGGTTGAGAAGTCACTTATGGCAGCACGTGCCCGAGAAGCGGCGAAAAAAGCAAGAGAGCTAACTCGACGCAAGAGTGCACTAGAAGTAAGCTCCTTACCTGGTAAGCTAGCGGATTGTTCTAGTAAGGATGCTTCCATTAGTGAAATTTATATCGTTGAGGGTGATTCCGCGGGCGGATCGGCGAAGCAAGGACGTGATCGTCACTTCCAAGCAATTCTTCCCCTGCGTGGAAAAATCATTAACGTAGAAAAGGCAAGATTAGATAAAATCTTATCTAACAATGAAATTAGAGCGATTATTACGGCTCTTGGAACAGGTATTGGAGAGGATTTTAACATTGAAAAGGCTCGTTACCATAAGATTGTCATCATGACCGATGCCGATGTCGATGGGGCTCATATTCGAACCCTGTTACTCACCTTCTTCTATCGTTATATGAAGCCTTTGATTGAAAAAGGATTTGTTTATATTGCTCAGCCACCACTCTATAAAGTTTCGCAGGGTAAAAAGGTATTATATGCTTATAACGAAAAAGAGCTAGACAAAACCCTTGCAGAATTAGGAGATAATCCGAAACCAGGAATTCAGCGCTACAAAGGATTAGGTGAAATGAATCCGACTCAGCTTTGGGAAACCACGATGGACCCTGAGAGTCGTACCTTCCTACAAGTCAGTCTACAGGATGCCATTGAAGCAGATACCATCTTCGAAACTCTTATGGGCGATAAGGTTGAGCCAAGACGTGATTTTATTCAAGAGCACGCGCAGTATGTGCGTAATTTGGATATTTAAATTAAAGCTCGGCTTTGTTAATAAGTCGAGCTATCTTATGAACCTTTACTATATAATTGAATCAAAAAATGGAACAAAAAAATCCCTCGAAGTACAGGGATTTTTTTGTTTTTCACTCATCCGTATGCTCATCGTTTCTACTTTTGTTTCTTTTGTCAATTAAATCTACAATTTTAACACTTAGAAAGATCGAAGCAGTAATTAAAAGTGTTGAAAGGATTCCATGTTCTGTTATTAAATTAATAATAATAAGAAATACTGTTAATATCGGTAATACAAGAAGTATTTTTTTGCCTTTACTCATTAACAACCTCCCTTCTAAGAAGTCGTTATGCTATTGTCGATACTTGTGTATAATTTTAGTAGTAAATGTCTTTTATTTCAACAGGATCTAGGAGACACTCCCTTTGCCGTAAAAAAGGCTTCTTTGGATAGAACAAAATGATCATTCTTAGACGTCTAAGCCTAGGTTGGAATGTTATTTTTCTTAAATACAGAGCTGTTTCGTTCTATAAGCGTAGGTTCTAGTTTAATATGAATTTTTTCTGAAGAGACCTCGTTTTCAATACGATCTAATAAGATATCAAAGGTGGTTTTAACCATTTCTTCAATAGGTTGATGAATACTAGAGATCCCCATGATTTTAGCAAGGTACGTGTCATCAAATCCAATTAAACTTATGTCCTCAGGGATACGAATGTTTCTTTCTTGGGCTGCTCTCATGAATTCAAGTGCCATTATATCATTAGCAGCAAAAGCACATGTAAAATCCAGCCGTTCGACCTGATTTAAATATGCTTCAATATCTCTTCTCATTAAAAAGTTGTTGGTAGAGGTTTCTTCAAGACGGACAAAATTGTTTGAGTCAAAATGGAAGCCGTTTTCGTATAAAACACTCTTATAACCTAAAAATTTGTCATCAGGTACTGTCCCAATAAAACCAAATTTTTTATGTCCTGTATAAATAAAGTTTTCCCCTGCGATTCTCCCACCCTTCATGTGATCAAGACCCACGCTGTCAAGATATTCTCGATTTTGAGTTATTACTACCGATGGAGTAGCTAGTTTGCAGATTCGTTGAATGTTATATTCACCCGTTGGAATTAAGATGATTCCATCAACTTGTCGAGAAATGAAATTTTGGATGCTTTCCCATTCAGTAAGCGGATTATGTTTTGAGTTATGCAGAAGAATATTATATCCATTTTTCCGTGCTTCAAGCTCAAGTGTATCTATTAATTCGACGAAATAAGGGTTATATGTCTCAGTCACACAGACACCGATAATGTTTGATTGGCTTCTTTTTAATGTTTGAGCCGCATTATTGGGGATAAAGCCAACTTCTTCAATAACGCTTAATACCCGCTTGGCAGCCTCTTCATTCACGCCTTTATGCCCGTTAATCACACGGGAAACCGTAGATTGTGAAACATTTGCGAGTTTCGCAATGTCCTTCATCGTTAATTTACTCATAGTAGACTCCTTTCCCAAAAAAAACAAAACATAATACAGCAATAATATGAATACGTATTCTTATTGTAACTAATTGTCGCTAACGTGGTAATGTTTATATTATAGTATATTAAAAGAATAAATGAAAGCGTTTTAAAAAGTGGTTGACAGAGTATTTTGCAACATTG
This sequence comes from Caldalkalibacillus mannanilyticus JCM 10596, assembly GCF_000615945.1. Classification (GTDB taxonomy): domain Bacteria; phylum Bacillota; class Bacilli; order Caldalkalibacillales; family JCM-10596; genus Bacillus_AT; species Bacillus_AT mannanilyticus. The sequence continues at coordinate 16,707 of NZ_BAMO01000023.1, read as the reverse complement.
TAATATGAAATCAGAAATCGTGAATACGTTTTCTCCAAATATTCTACATAAGGGGGATCGATGAAAGTATGAAAAAAATATTCTTTTTTATTGTGATGTTAGTATTATCTATTTCATTAGTCGGCTGTAATACCAACCAAGAGAATAACAAAATTGTCATTTGGACACAAGCTTCAGCTGATCATCCAGAAGGCAAAATGTTTGCAGAACGAGTGAAACGATATAATGAGGCTAATCCTGATAAGCTTCAAGTAGAAATTGAAAACATCACAAGAGCGGGAGCTGGTACAGGTTACATTGACAAGTTAAATGCAGCGATTACGGCTAGAAACATACCTGATATTTTTACACTTGACGGGCCAGATGTGGCTGCATATGTTGATGCGGGAATCCTAGGTGTTTTAGATGGATATATGTCAGAAGGCTTTAAAGAAGGCTTTACTGAGGCTATGATCGACCAAGGAACAATCAATGGAGAATTTTATGCGATGGGCTACCAAGATTCTGGTGTAGCTGTTATGTACAATGAGGACATGATCAATGCTTTACCAGATGACATAAAAGCTCTAGTACCTGCTGTTGATGAAGATTGGACATGGGATCAATTTTTGGCACTCGCTAGAAAAATAGATGATTTTGCTCAAACAACAAATGATCCTTCTTTTACAGATTATGAAGTTGCCGCAAGCTTATTGTTAACAGACATCCCTGCAGGTGCGTATGAATTGGGAACCTATTATTTTACACCATTGCTTTGGGGAAATGATACCAATATTATTGCTGAAGATGGTCTGACCGTAGACGGTGTGTTAAATAGTGAAAAAAGTGTGGGGGCTTTAACTAAATTTGCCCAATTGTTTGAAGAAAGACCATTAGCCAATGCAGCAGAATCAGAAAAAACCTTTCATACTGGAAAATCAGCCTTATCTATAAGTGGTTTCTGGTATGTAAGTGATCTTGTAAACAATTATCCAAGCCTTAAATTTAGAACTGTTCGCTATCCAAAAATGAGTGGAAATTTCGACGGATTATATACGCCATCAGGAAGTTGGGCATTCGTTAGAAGTGGTCAAATTAAAGATGAGGATCGAATCAAACAAATTGTTGAAGTCATGGAGTGGCTGAACAATGACGAAGCACATAAAGAATATTTTCATGCGAATGGTGCTATTCCAGGAAGAATTAATTCTGTTGACGTTATTAATACGAATACCGATAACTCCTACCACAATGAAGCTTGGACGGTATTAAAGTACCAAGTACAAAATACAAATAAGTCACGTCCAGTATCACCAGGATACCCGTATTTATCGGAAACATTTGCAAAAGATATCATCTTAAGGATCGCTCAAAATAAAGTAACAGATTCAGAAACTATCAAAAAATACTTGAATGATGCTGTCGATAAAATTGACAAAGAATTCGAAAAGTACCGAAAATAGTTGATGGAAATGGGGAGGTGAGGCCTAGCTGGTCTCACCTCTTATGCCAAAGCGTAAAGGATGTGAGACGGTGATAAATTTAAATTTAAAACGATTTGTAAAGATTAGAAATCTTAATGACCAACATAAAAAACGAAACGACACTTTATCGGCAATTGGGTTTTTAACTCCCGCGATGGTGTTGGCAATCTTATTTATTGTACTGCCAATTATTTTAGCATTTATGTATGGGTTTACGGATTACTATTTATTAAGACCAGACAACAAACAATTCAATGGGTTAGACAATTTTAGACGTATGCTGGCAGATGAAGCGTTAATAAAGAGCTTTTACAATACGTTTAAATTTGTACTGTTTGTTGTACCTCTTCAACTTTCAATGGCTTTAGGTTTAGCCCTGATTGTAAATAAAAAAATGAAAGGAAACACTTTCTTTAGAACGGCTTATTTTGCTCCAGCCGTTTTGTCCTTGGTCGTGATTTCCATCCTTTGGACAGTTATGCTAAATCCTACTTCGGGATTAATTAATCAGATGCTGGCGAATATTGGTTTACCGAAACAGCCATTTCTAACAAGCTCTGAACAAGCAATGTATACCATTGTCGCCATATCGGCATGGTCCGGATGTGGATATCAAATGATGATTTTCTTGGCGGGATTAAAGAACATTGACCATAGTTTATATGAAGCAGCAGACATTGATGGAGCAAATATGTTTCATATGTTTTGGTACATTACGCTCCCATCATTAAAACCTATTACGATGTTCCTTGTGATAACCACAATTATTCAAGCATTTAAATTGATTGTACAGCCAATGGTTATGACAGGTGGTGGACCGGATTATTCGACGATGACGATCCTTCAATACATTTATGAATATGGATTCCGTCATAGAAATATTGGATATGCAAGTGCCATTACTTTAGTGTTTACCATTTTCTTAGTTGTTTTATCTATAGTCATTAAAAAGCTATTTAGAGAGGAGCGAGCAGCGTGAAAATAGTGAAGAAAACATTATTTTATATGTTGGCGATTGTGCTAGCGCTACAATTCCTTGTTCCTCTTGTTTGGATGGTCCTATCTTCTTTTAAAATTGATGAGGTCATATACAAGGATATCGGTACTATCTTTGCAATCGTTCCGAACTTTACAGATTTATCATTTAAATCATACGTTGAATTGTTTGGCTATTATAATATCTTGCAAAATTTATTGAACAGTTTGATTTATGCATCTCTCACTGTCGTTTTCGGTTTAACGATCAACTCGTTAGCAGGGTATGCGTTAGCAAGATTTGAGTTTCCACTTAAAGACGGTATTCTAATCTTTATCATCGCACTTATGATTGTCCCGATTGAGGCGACTATCCTTCCTCTATTTTTAGTTGTGAATGAAATGGGACTAATTAACACGATACCAGGATACTTAATGCCTTTTTTTATAAATGTTATGAATATCTTTTTATTTAGACAATATTTTCTCTCATTTCCAGGTGAATTAATTGAATCTGGAAAAATAGATGGATTAAGTGAGGTAGGATGTTTCTTTCGAATTGTTGTTCCCTCGAGTGTAAATATGTATATCACTGTAGGAATTTTAACATTCTTAGCTTCATGGAATGATTTCTTATGGCCTGTAATGGCGCTTTCGAATGCACAATTAATGCCGATTCAGGTCGCATTAAATGCTATATTCAGTGACACCTATAATATTTTCACAAGTCATATTATGGCTGCTTTAACAATAGTAACTATTCCGATTGTTGTATTGTTTATTATCTTCCAAAAATACATTGTAGAAGGTTCGGTGCGTAGCGGCATCAAATAGGGAGGAGAACTATGAATAAATTAGAAAAAGCAAACGCATATATTCAAAAAAATAAAGAGAAGGCTACCAATCGACCATCTTTTCATTTTACTCCTGAAATTGGGTGGATGAATGATCCAAACGGGTTTGCATTTTACAAGGGAGAGTACCATTTATTTTATCAGTATTACCCTTATGATGTTGTTTGGAACGATATGCATTGGGGGCATGCGACCACACATGATTTTGTAAGTTGGAACTATCTTCCTGTCGCATTGGCTAATGATAAAATTTATGATGCTAATGGATGTTTTTCGGGGAGCGCAATTGAAAAGGATGGAAAATTATATTTAATGTACACAGGTCACATTGACCCTAATATGGGATTTGATCGAGATGAGTCACAAATTATACAACATCAATGCATAGCTTTTTCTGAAGATGGGGTCCATTTTGAAAAATATCAAAATAACCCTGTTATTGGAGAGCAAGCGTTGCCTGAAGAGTATCAAATTTGTGATTTTAGAGATCCGAAAGTTTTAGAAGTAAATGGTGTCTATTACTGTGTATTAGCAGCTCGAAACAAACAGAGGCGTGGCGAAATTATTATGTTTCAATCAAATAATTTAATAGATTGGGTGTTTCACTCTTCTATTTATCAAACCAACCCTGAAGAAAACATCCTGTTAGAGTGCCCAGACTTGTTTCGTATTGACAATAAAGATGTATTAGTTTTTTCGGTGATGCCTTGTGAACCTGAGTATAAGGAAGAAGTAATCCAAAACACCATCTATGTCATAGGAGAGATGGATTATGAAGATGGAAGCTTCAAACCTGAAAATAAGGGAGTGCTTGATTATGGTTACGCTTTTTATGCCCCACAATCAACAGAAGGGAAAAATGGAGAACGATTATTAATTGGTTGGATGCATCGCTGGCATCAAACAACATCGCAAAAGGATTATGGATTTATTGGAATGATGTCATTGCCAAGAATTTTGACAATGAAGGATGGCACATTAGTACAACAGCCTTCGATTGATAGAACAAAGTATTTCAAGCCTGCTATCAATCTTGAAGACATCCAATTAAATGAAGGAGAAGTGATGGATCTTCCAGCTGAAGAACTAGGATACTTACGCTTACATGCCGCTTCTTTACACACAACATCCTTTACGGTAGAACTTAATAAGAGTGAAACGAAAGTGACCCGAATTGAAGTCGATATGGAGAACAATAGGATTTTATTCGTATCTGACTATGGTAGTCAAGAATCAATCACCATCACTGATTTGAGTCATGGATCTAAAGAAAGCCTATTACTTGAAATCTTCATCGATCTGCATTCCATTGAATTATTTATTAACTCTGGAGAAAAGGTATTGAGCTTTACAGCGTATGATCAAGATAAAGGAAATAATATTTCTATTCTTGCACAAGGTAAAACAGAATTTAAACAAGTTTTTATGGAAAGCGTCAATGTACATCCTATTTCAACTTGAGGGAGTTTTTCTATTTAGCTTCTGGCTTTGGGCTCTTCTTACCTACTTAATCAATCAAAAGAAACCTGTTTTATTTCAACAGGATCTAGGAAAAAAACTCCCTTTGCCGTAAAAAAGGCTTCTTTGGATAAAACAAAGTGATCATTCTTCCAAGTGTAATCATATTGAAAATAGCCCAAAGGATCATTGCGTTGAATTCCAGGGATCATTTTGCTAAATTTGATGATGGGTTTATTCTCTTTTTCTTCGATTTTAATGTCCATATACCAGTCAGCAGATTCGTATTTAGTGATACTTTCTGATTCATTCATTAAATGATGGAATAAAGATTTATACTCATCATCAAAAGGAATCATAAATTCTATTTCTACCATTGAACTATGGTCAATGACTGCACATTTCCCATCTCGATAATAGACAATTTCATAGTTCTGATTTTGATGATCTAGATGCTCCAATGAGTTTAGAAGAGGAATAATTTCTCCCTTTTGTCTTCCTAGTATGAGGTAAGCCCATCTTTCATCCACTTTGTTCTGAATGGTTGCTTCAGGTTCATAATAATTGATTTGGATAGCAATTCCTGACTGAGAGGCATCAAGGGATAGTGTTGTCACTTGTTCAGGAAAAGCCACTTGAGGCATAATAAAAATTTGCTCCTGTTCTTTGGTTTTGATGATGAGATGAAGTGTTTCTGCATTGTAGTAGCTTACCTCTACCTCTTCTTTAATGCCTGATCCATCCCAATCAATCGATTCTTTTCCTACTAAGGTAAGCTCATTTTGTTGCTCATCTCTCTCACCTATGGTTTGCTGTTCTTTTAATCCCTCATTCTGTGTACAACCAGAGAAAAGGAGGATGATGAGAATAACGAATACATATATTTTGGTCATACTCTATTCCTCTCTAAATATATAATATCCCATTTTAGCATATAGATTGTTTTGTAGGCTAAAGTTGGATAAAATAAATTGGAATGAATTGCAAATGAGAGAAATCATAGTTAGGAGGAAGCTGTTTGACTTATCATGCAAAAACACAAAGGACTCTTCTACTATTTTTATTAATAATAAGCATTGCTTCCTTAGTTTTTATTAATTCATACATGCCTCAACTGGTAGGAGTGATCTTTTGCTTATTTCTACTACTGGCGATATTTATTCAATATGAACTGAAGATTGAAAATGATTATATAATCTATAAGGTGTTGTTGTTTTCGCTCCCTCTATATCAAAGAAAGATATACTCTGCTCAAATAATAAAAATCGAGTTTAAAAAAATTGGATGGGCTACTCAGGGAGTAATTTTACATGTGAAAAAGAGTATTAATATTAGAGTCGTTTGTTTTACGCCTGAAACGATCTTTCAAGATTTGCTACGATTTTCTCATGAGCATAACTTAACTGTCTTTAAAACAAAAGAATACGAATTAGTAGAGAAAATATAGAAAAAAATGGAGGGTGTTTTTATTTTAGATAGTAAAAAGAAGTTAAAGCTGATAGCAGGTATAGCGTTTTTAATAGGTGTTATTATCTTCTATATCTTTGAGTTTTTTCGAAGAATTCCTAGCATGAAAGTAACAGCAGTTTCTATTATATTGTATGCTCTATTCGGAATCTGCTACGTCATAGCCTCGAATAGAGAAGAGAAAAAAAGGATTAAGAAAGTAAAAAAGTTGATCACCAACCTAAACTAAGGGTTGCTTTGATCAACTTTTTCATTTTTTAAGATATATATGTTCATCAAGTCTTAAGTAAACGAATCATGTCCCGAATACGTACTACTTCACAATTAGAATGGGGATAGTAGAAATCTGTGTCACCTTATGACTGACACTGCCTAACATAAACTCTTTTAAGGGACCGTAGCCATGGCTTCCCATGACAATTAAATCACATTCTTGTGTCTGGGCTTCTTTGTGAATTCGGTGAGCAGGACTGCCCTCTACAAGAATTAAGGCATGATCAATATCTTCCATCATGAGCTGATCTTTCGCTTCATCTAGAATATGTTGCCCTCTCTCTACTTCCATTTTATTAAAGCTGGCATAATCGGCTTCATTTAGGTGAGCAGCATAGGAAGCTGGAACTCTGATGTGATTTTGGTAGACATAAAGAACGTTTACTTTTCCTTCTGTTTGTTTCATGAGCTGAATCGTTTTCATTAACGCTTTTTTTGCTTGCTTTGAACCATCGAAAGCTAACAATACATTTTTGAATGGCATTTTCCATCCCTCACTTCATGATATGTCTTGATAGCTTAAATATAAGTTATAGCAGAGGGTGAATCTGTGATGAACATCACTAAAAAAACAAAGAGCCATCCCCAGATTTGATCATCTGGTGACAGCTTTTCATCTGTGTAACTTATGACTCGTTAAAATTTACCTAAACGATAATCCTCATACGCTTGTTTGATTTCCTCCACCGTATTCATGACAAACGGACCGCGGGCTACAACCGGTTCACGGATCGGCTCACCAGCAATAAGCAAAACACGTAATGGGGTTGTTGCCTGAATCATTACTTGGCTCTCTTCAGTAGTACTAGGTGCAAGCCAAAGCACTTGATTCTTGGTTCCCTGTGTTTTATCTGCTCCAAAGAGCCCTTCCCCTTCTAAAAGGTACATAAATCCATTGAAGCTTCCTGGGAGCTCTTGAATGAATGAAGCCCCTTTCTCCAGAGTAATTTCAAGGAAAGTGACAGGGTTGTGATTGAACGTACTTGCTTTCATTTCTCCAGAGGTCCCTGAAAAAATACGAATCTGCACCCCCTCTTCCTGTCGTATGGGAATCTCTTTTTTGCTTAGATCCTGATACCTAGGCTCACTCATTTTAGCCTTTCGAGGTAAGTTGACCCATAGCTGTAGGCTATGTACTGTTTCTCCGGGTAAAGGGTCTTCAGAGTGAATAATTCCTCGTCCAGCTGTCATCCACTGGACATCTCCGGGTTCTAATATCCCCATTCCGCCATGATTATCCTCATGCTTTAGTTTTCCTTCTAAAATGTAGGTGACGGTTTCGATGCCACGATGAGGATGAAAATCGAAGGTTCCTTGTTGAAACCAGTCCTCAGCCATAAATAGAAAAGGATCAAACTCTTCCCACTGTCCCGGTTCTAGGACTTGCGCTACTTGAAGATGAGGTCCCATTCCAGGACTTGGTGAAACATGCCAAACCCGCTGTATTTTTCTTTGTGATGATAAGTTTTGTGTACTCAAAGTGCACCTCCCTAGCTATTCTTATTATGAACGAAAGCAGAGTAAATTAGGCATAATATAAACTAACTTTAATAAAGTAACTTCCTATAATTAAGACTACAAAACATACTTTCTTTTGTCAAGAAACTAATAAAAAGTATCCTTATTTCAAATGAGATAAGGATACTTTCAATATTATCTTTATATTATCTTTATGAAGATTTGTATGTGTTCCTGTTCTTTTGAAAGGTAGCAATGGTTACTCCAGTAATGATAAACAACCCACCAATAAAGAAGGTTCGATCTAAATGTTCATGAAGCAATAACCAGCCTAGAAAAGCACCGACAATAGGCTGAAAAAAGAAAAATAAAGAACCAATGCCTGCATCCATCAATTCTAAGCCCTTGTTCCATAGAAAAAAAGCTCCGGCTGTTGAAACAACCCCTAAATAAAGGACTCCTAGAAGGATAAGAGGCTCCTGATTATAGGTCACCTGATTAGCTTGAAGCTCCCAGATCATCAGAGGAGTCGTGAAAATCAACGCAAAGAAAATAGCATACGTTGTCGTTTCAAGAGATGAAAAACGCTTGGAGCTACTTTCACATAGACGGAAAGTAAAGCCCAAGTAACCGCAGCTCCGACTAAGATCATACTCCCGACAAAATAGGAACCAAGGTCTATATCCCAGCCAATAACAATAATCACGCCAATCGTGGCTAAAAGGATTGAAATAGTCTTTTTTAGAGTAAATTCTTCCTTTAAAATAAAGCGAGCAAAGACGATCATAAAAGCGGGTGTTGCCGAGGTAATTAATGCCCCAGTGTGAGCATCAGATAGCTTGGTTCCAATAAATTGGCAGGTAATTGAAACAAAGTAACCAATAAAACCAATCCAGGCTAACAATAACCAGTCACGAGATCCCTTTTTAGCGCCACCTGATTTCGTTTTGAATTGAACAATTTTTAATATGGCAAAAAGGAGAACAAAGGCAATGATATAGCGTAACCAGACAAGTGTGATGGGAGGAATAAAGTCCAAGACATACTTACTAACGACATACATTCCACCCCAGATACTAGCGGCTAAAGATAAGCATATGGCTCCAAGTAAACGATTTTTCATAAGAATACAACCTCCGTCTTTTTTAGGAATGTAATGAATTCCCCTAAGACGAGGTATGATTATGCTTCTACATCATCACTCCTCCTCTTAGGAATGAGTGAGAGGTTGATCATTTTCAAAAAGGTCTAAGTACATTCTCAATGTCATGCCCTCCTTTTTTTCTACATTCTATCATGGAAGTGCCTAGAATATTCAGCATTTTTAGCTGGAGATGTTAGAAAGAGGTGTAAAAGAAAAAAACCTTAGCTCAGATGCTCCAAGGCTAAGGTCAAGAATGGACGAGATAGAAAAAGTCTTTGAACCCGTCAGTAGACGGAAAATATAGGGAGGTTGGACTTTTTCTTCAATAAGATTTGTTTATTATTTATTTAAAAAGAACTTTTCTAAATCATCTAGTAAGAGGTTAGCTGCAATGACACCACCAGCAGTATTCCAAATAGCATCACTTACTTTATGAGCTTTTCCTGCTTTAACAACCTCAAGGTTGTTCCAAAGAGGGTCTTTAACCCACTCATCTTCGATTTTTGAAGCATCTCCATCTCCTGTTTCATAAGTAAAGTAGAAGAGGATATCTCCTTCCATTTCAGGAATACGTTCCTTAGTCACTCCTTTGGCAGCGAACTCTTCTTTATCCTGTGCTGGAGGACGTTTAAAACCAATTTGTTTAAAGATAACTCCAGAGAAAGTATCGTTATAATAAATACGAATATCTGAAGCCATAAAACGAACAACAGAGATTTCTGTATTTACTTGATCCCCAAGTTCTGTTTTCATTCCCTCAATACGTTGATCAAATGCGGAAATCACTTCTTTTCCTTTTTCTTCGAGGTTAAGTGCCTTGGAATAAAGTTCAAAATTTAATTTCCAATCACCGCGTAATGCATCACTAAACACAGTTGGAGCGATGGCGCTTAATGAGTCGTAGTGTTCCTCTTGACGCATTTTATTCCCAATAATAAGGTCAGGTTGAAGAGCGGCAATGGCTTCAAGGTTAATTTCACTTTCTACTCCGACAACTTGAACACCTTCCATTTGATCTTGGATGTGCTCATACCAAGGATCTCCTAACCAAGACTTAACAGCTCCGATAGGTTTTACTCCCATGGCTAGAAGGGCTTCTGTGCCTTCGTTAGTTAAAATAACAACCTTTTCAGGTGTTTTTGCGATTTCAGTTGTTCCCATTGCATGCTCTACTGTGTATGAGGTCACTTCTGCATCTGAAGCAGTATCAGGAGAAGCGGCTTCTTCCTTACTGGCAGGAGCTTCTGTTGGTTCTGTCTTTGCTCCGCAACCTACTAAGGCAATAAGCATTAAAGCCATGACGAATAGGAGTGTCAAATAAGATTTTTTAGACTTCATGTATGTATCCCCCTCGTGATATTTGAGAATGAGTATCATTCACAAATTTGATCATACTCCTCCTCTTCCCCCTTGTCAATCAAAAGATGATAATGATTATCAGAGTCATTGACATGATGAAAGATCTACACTAGACTTGAATAAAAAAAGTTGAGTGGTGTAAGGAAACCTTCTTCACTTTGTCATAGAAGGATTCATCAACGAAGGATACATAAAAGAAGGGATTACTGGTATATGGGAGAACTGATAACATCTACTAAAATGAAGGGATTAGGAATCATTATAGGAATCTTTTTGGTAGGCCTTAGTATAGTAAGTAGTATTATTTTTGGTCTAACAGAAATTTCGCTTCAAATGGTGTTCGATTCCTATTTTCATTTTGATGGTTCTAATGAACACATCATTATTCAAGATACTCGAATTCCGAGAGCATTCATCGCTGCTGCTGTGGGAGCCAGCTTAGCGATCTCGGGAGCGTTGTTACAAGGAGTGACCCAAAATCCATTAGCCTCTCCTAGTCTATTTGGAATTAACGCAGGAGCAGGCTTTTTTATCGTCTTATCTGTTTTATTATTAGGTGCTTCCTCTCTGACTGTTTTTACCTGGGTCGCCTTTTTAGGAGCCGCCCTTTCAGCCACCATTGTCTATACGCTTGGCTCTATAGGAAAAGGGGGCGTATCTCCTATTAAGCTTACCTTAGCAGGAGCAGCAATGGCTGCTTTTTTTTCCTCCCTTACTCAAGGAATTTTGTCTATTCATGAGAAGGCTCTTGATGAAGTTCTATATTGGTTGGCAGGCTCTATTGCAGGAAGAAAGTTAGAAATTCTCCTTCATGTTCTTCCTTATTTATGTATAGGGTGGATCTTAGCTCTCCTGATTGGATCGAAGATGAATGTGTTAACGATGGGAGAAGATGTGGCGAAGGGCTTGGGTCAACGAACGACAAGGGTCAAATTGATGGCTATTCTGATTGTGATCCTATTAGCTGGAGGATCAGTTGCTATAGCCGGTCCTATTGCTTTTGTCGGGATTGTTGTTCCTCACTTAGCACGAAAAATAGTCGGGATTGATTATCGTTGGCTTATTCCTTACTGTGCTATCTTAGGAGCGATTCTCCTTTTGGTTGCAGACATTGGAGCGCGTTATATTATCATGCCAAACGAAGTTCCTGTTGGGATCATGACCGTATTAATCGGGACTCCTTTCTTTATTTATATTGCAAGAAAGGGGATCAGTCGATGAAGAAATATGTGATTTATAGAACAAAATTCTTGTCCTTTATGTTAGATCGAAAAGTCATTTTCATTTGGTTTAGCTTCTTGCTTTTGAACCTATTGCTTATGATTTTTAGTATTGGAGTAGGAGAAGTCAAGCTTTCCCCACTCGAAGTGCTTCAAGCATTGTTTGGTTACGGAAATGACCTACATAATCTCGTTGTCCAGTCCTTTCGCTTACCCAGAATCCTGTTAGCTTTTCTAGCAGGAGCAGGCTTAGCAATAGCAGGAGCGATTCTCCAAGGGATTATCCGTAATCCTTTAGCTTCTCCAGATATTATTGGGATTACAGGAGGAGCTTCACTTGCTGTTGTTACTTTTTTTGCTGTCTTTAGTGATCGAAGTAATTCTTTAGCTGTGAGTATCCAATGGCTCCCTTTAGCTGCTTTTATTGGGGCATTAAGTGTAGGATTCCTGGTCTATGTTTTGGCTTGGAATAAGGGAGTTTCTCCAGTTCGGTTAGTCTTAATTGGGATTGGGTTATCTGAAGCGATGAAGGCACTCACGAATCTTATGATTCTTAATGGACCTATTTATTTAGCATCACGAGCACATATCTGGATTACCGGAAGCGTGAACGGAACCAACTGGAAAGAGGTAACAACCTTAGTTCCTTGGTATCTCTTTCTCTTCCTGCTCTTATTTGTTTATATTAGAAGAATCAACGTTCAGGAGCTTGGAACAGAGATAGCGGTTGGTTTAGGAAGCATGATTCAGAAAGAACGCCTGATTTTATTATTGCTATGTACTGCGATAGCAGGTGGCTCTGTCGCTTTTGCTGGAGGGATTGGATTTGTTGGTTTAATGGCACCCCACATTGCCAGGAAATTGGTAGGCTCTTCCTTCGGAGGATTACTTCCTACTTCTGCCTTGATTGGTGGGGGAATTGTGGTGGGGGCAGATCTTATTGCCAGAACGGCATTCTCTCCTATTGAGGTTCCAGCAGGTGTTTTTACAGCAGTAATAGGCGTACCATACTTTATTTATTTACTTTATAAACAGAGATAGAAAACCTTCAATTTTTTGAAGGTCTTTTTTTCTTCATGATTGGTTTGTGCAAGTGCCTTATTTGATGTATATTTATAGGAGTAGATCCAGTGTAAACGGAGGGTAAAAAATGTCCGAAATGGAACAATCTAGAATTAAAGAAATTAATATAGGACAAGAAATGCGTAATTCTTTCATGGATTATGCCATGAGTGTAATTGTTAGTCGTGCCTTACCTGATGTTCGAGATGGTTTAAAACCCGTTCATCGTCGTATTTTATTTGCGATGAACGAATTAGGGATGACTCCAGATAAAGCATATAAAAAATCGGCTCGTATCGTCGGAGAAGTAATAGGTAAGTATCATCCTCATGGAGACTCGGCTGTTTATGATACGATGGTTCGTATGGCTCAAGATTTTTCATACCGCTATATGCTTATAGACGGTCATGGAAACTTCGGTTCCATTGATGGAGATGCTGCAGCAGCGATGCGTTATACAGAAGCGAAGATGTCGAAGATTTCTACTGAGCTTCTTCGAGATATAAACAAGGATACGATTGATTATCAGGACAACTATGATGGTCAAGAGAAAGAGCCTGTCGTTCTGCCTGCACGTTTTCCGAATTTACTGGTGAACGGAACGTCTGGAATTGCTGTTGGTATGGCGACCAATATCCCTCCTCACCAACTGGGGGAAGTGATTGATGCTGTTCAACACCTTATCACAGATCCTGATGCTAGTGTATCCGATTTGATGACTCATATTCCTGGACCTGATTTTCCTACAGGAGCTCAAATATTAGGAATGTCAGGGATTCGCAGGGCTTATGAAACTGGACGTGGAACGATTACCTTACGTGCAGTAGCTAGAATTGAAGAAAATAGCGCGGGGAAAAGTCGAATTATTGTGGAAGAGATTCCATATCAAGTGAACAAAGCGAGATTAGTTGAAAAGATTGCTGAGTTAGTTAGAGATAAGAAAATCGATGGAATTACAGATCTACGAGATGAGTCGGATCGCAATGGAATGCGGATCGTCATTGAGGTACGTAGAGATGTGAATGCCAATGTCCTGTTAAATAATCTATATAAACAGACTGCACTCCAAACTACTTTTGGCATAAACTTGTTGGCTTTAGTGGATGGACAACCTAAAGTATTAAACTTAAAGCAAGTCCTTTACCATTATTTAGAGCATCAGAAGGTAGTGATCCGTCGTAGAACGGAATTTGACCTTCGTAAAGCAGAAGCAAGAGCTCATATTCTAGAAGGACTGCGTATTGCTTTAGACCACTTAGACCAAGTAATTAGCTTAATCAGAGCTTCTCGTACGACAGAGGAAGCAAGAAATGGTCTTATGAATAACTTTCAATTAAGCTATGAGCAAGCCCAAGCCATCTTAGATATGAGATTACAGCGCTTGACCGGTTTAGAAAGAGAAAAAATAGAAAATGAATATGCAGAGCTTTTACAAAAAATTGCTGAATTAAAGGCCATTTTAGCAGATGAAAACAAAATTTTGGCCGTAATCAGTGAAGAGTTGAATGAAGTTAAAGAGAAATTCAACGATAAAAGAAGAACTGAAATCACAATTGGTGAAGACTTGATCGAGGATGAGGATCTTATCCCTCAAGAAGAAGTAGTTATCACCTTGACTCATTCAGGTTACATCAAGAGACTTCCTGTTAGCACGTATCGTAGTCAAAAACGAGGCGGACGTGGTGTAACGGGGATGGGGACAAAAGAAAATGATTTTGTCGAGCATCTTTTTGTTACCAATTCTCATAACTTTATTATGTTATTTACAAATAGAGGGAGAGTCTATCGCCTAAAGGCTTATGAGGTTCCTGCGCTAGGAAGAACAGCACTTGGTACTCCTGTCATCAATTTGATTCAGATTGAGAAAGAGGAATATATCTCTGCTATTATCCCAGTCAAAGAATACATTCCTGATTCCTATTTGTTCTTTGCTACAAAAGAAGGGATTGTCAAACGAACCTCCTTAGCCTCATTTGAAAACATCCGACGAGGCGGATTGTTTGCCATTAACCTGCGAGACGAGGATGAATTAATTGGCGTACGCTTAACGGATGGGAACCAAGAAATTATTATGGGAACTTCGCAAGGGATGTCGATTCGCTTCAAAGAAACCGATGTCCGAATGATGGGAAGAACGGCTACAGGGGTTAAGGGAATTACCTTGCGTGGTGGAGATAAAGTCATTGATATGGATATAGTTAATGATGACTTCGATGTCATGATTGTAACAAGCAAAGGGTATGGAAAACGTACACCTATGTCTGACTATCGGATCCAAACACGTGGTGGAGTTGGGATCAAGACATTAAATGTAACGGAGCGCAATGGAAATATTGTTGCTCTAAAAACAGTGAGCAGTGAGAACGATCTAATGATCGTAACTGTCAGCGGAGTGAT
The DNA here is from genome assembly GCF_000615945.1 of Caldalkalibacillus mannanilyticus JCM 10596. Classification (GTDB taxonomy): domain Bacteria; phylum Bacillota; class Bacilli; order Caldalkalibacillales; family JCM-10596; genus Bacillus_AT; species Bacillus_AT mannanilyticus. The sequence continues at coordinate 1,577 of NZ_BAMO01000023.1, read as the reverse complement.
TATTCGACTTAATGTCAATGATATTTCTACGATGGGGCGCTACACTCAAGGAGTTCGTCTAATTCGAATTCAGGATGAAGAAGAAGTGGCTACCGTCGCAAGAATTGAAGTAAGTGAGGATGAGCAATCATCTGAGGACCAAGAGAATCTTGAAGAAAATGAAGCAGTAAATATTGAACCACAAGATACCGAAGAATAATAGTATAATGAAAAAGAACTTGAGATAAACAGGCAAGTTCTTTTTCATTTAGAATTGTTATCCATGCATGTTATTAGGTAAAATAGATAATACATGAATGGAAGGAAGCAAACAAAAGGGTGAAGATATATGAAGGAAATTTATGTCTTAAAGGCAAAAGCAGGACAAATACTAGCAGAACCCGTTATCACTTCTCTAGGTGGAACCTTATATCTGGCAGGGCATGAATTAACGTATAAGGATATCGAGGTCCTAAAGGCATTCCTTATTAAAAAGATCCATGTAAGTGTGTCTGGTCAACCATTCCCACCGCTGGAAGGTGAGAGTGAGGGTGCAGAAGATCAATCAGTAGCTAATCAAGAAGTAAATAAACAACCAGAAATTTTTACGGAATATGAACAGGTAGTTAAAGAAACAGAGAAGCTGTTTAAGGATCTTCAAGGCTGGGGGCAGATTCCTCTTCTAGAGATCCGCGAGTATTTGATTCCTTTTGTGAAGAAGTCTTTAAATACTCCTTCCTTTGTACTTCAAATTCTTAGTTTGTCTACGAATCCACAGTCCTATTTTGCTCATCACGCTGTAGCTGTTTCTGTTCTAACCTCGTTTCTGGCGACAAAGGCAGGAGTGGATCAAAAAGAGCTCCCTCAGATTGCCTTAGCTGGTTATCTCCATAATATAGGTCAGCTAAAAATTGATCCGGTGATACTCAATAAAAATATTCCACTAACTCAAGAAGAGTTTAAGGAAGTCCAGCAGCACCCTAAATACGGATATGAAATACTTAAAAAAATACCCGGAATTTCAGAAGGAGTTAAATTAGGAGCGCTTCAACATCATGAGAGAGAAGATGGGAGCGGCTATCCGTTGGGGATGATAGCCGGTCAAATTCACTCGTATGCGAAGATGATTGCTATTTGTGACACTTATTATGCGATGTGCTCTGAAAGAATATATAAGAAGGCACTTTCACCATTTTTGGTATTGGATCAATTAAAGAGTGATAGCTATGGGAAGCTAGACCCTAAATATGTGTATTTCTTTGTTGAGCTCGTGACAAGTCAATTATATGTAGGAACAAAAGTGATGCTGAATAATGGTGCATTAGGGGAAGTTATTTTTATTGATCGAAACACACCTACAAGACCTATCGTAAGTGCAAATGGTGAGATCATTAATTTAGCCCAAGATAAGAATATATATATAGAACAAATCGAATTAGCTTTATAAAAAAGGTGCAGTTCCCTCTTTTATTATTTTTATGCTTGCATTTATTATTTTTCTATGATATATTATTCCTTGTCGCCAAATGAGCGACCATTTTTCTAAAGAAACATTTACTTTTTCCAAAAAATAAGTGTTGTCTTGATTCGAAAAATTT
>NZ_BAMO01000024.1 GCF_000615945.1 Caldalkalibacillus mannanilyticus JCM 10596 | reverse complement strand
CTAACTGACAATTCAAATAATGGCAAATAAAAACAGACAATTCGGTAGATATCTAGTCTTCCTAAGCTGTTTTTGTAATCTAGCAGATCAATTCCCACGATCAGGTATTCTATACTCTACAGAATTCTACAGAAAAAATAAAATTCCTCTATCCTTTATGGATATTTCTGCTAATATGTTTTTAAATTTATCTTCTAAACGACAATGTTCACTAATTTACCAGGAACCACGATGATTTTTCTAATGGTTCGCCCTGCTATTTCTGCTTGAACCTGACCCTGCTTTAAAACAAACTCTTCTAACTCTTCTTTGGATAAATCAGCAGCAACCTGCATACGCAATTTAATTTTTCCACTAAATTGGACCGCAATCTCCACTTCATTCTCCACTAGTTTAGACTCGTCGTGGACAGGCCATGCCTCAAAAGTAACCGTTCCTGTTTTCCCTAACACTTGCCATAATTCCTCAGCAATATGAGGAGCAATAGGAGAAAGCATCTTGACAAAATCAATGATCGATCCTTTAGGAATGGTTTCCTGCTTGTTGGCTTCATTGACAAAAACCATCAATTGGCTAATCGCTGTGTTGAAACGGAGGTTTTCCATATCCTCGGTCACTTTTTTAATCGTTTGATGCCAGACACGAGTAAATTCTTCACTTCCTTCAGCTTCTTGAATCGTCTTAGAAAGCTGTCCTTCTTCATCAACGATCAAGCGCCATACTCGATTTAAGAAGCGATGGGCTCCATCTACACCAGATGTATTCCAAGGCTTGGTTGCTTCTAATGGTCCCATGAACATCTCATACACTCGTAATGTATCTGTTCCATGAGAAGAGATAACATCATCTGGATTAACTACATTCCCCTTTGATTTACTCATTTTTTCATTATTTTCACCAAGAATCATCCCTTGGTTAACTAATTTATGGAACGGCTCCTTCGTTGATACGACACCTAAATCATAGAGCACTTTATGCCAAAAGCGAGCGTATAACAGATGCAGAACAGCATGCTCAGCCCCACCAATATAGAGGTCAACCGGCAGCCATTCTTTTTGTTTATCTGGCGCGCATAAGGCTTCATTATTATGGGGATCTATAAAACGAATATAATACCAACAGCTTCCTGCCCATTGAGGCATGGTGTTGGTTTCTCTTCGCGCTTTCAATCCTGTTTCTGGATCGATTGTATTCACCCATTCTGTAATATTGGCTAGTGGAGATTCACCAGTGCCTGAAGGTTTAATTTGATCCACATCAGGGAGCGTTAAAGGCAATTCACTCTCAGGAACTGGCTTCATTGTGCCATCCTCCAGATGAAGAATCGGAATAGGCTCGCCCCAATATCTTTGACGGCTGAAAAGCCAATCTCTTAGACGATAAGTTACCTTTTTGGTTCCTTTCCCTTCTTGCTCAAGCCACTCTATCATTTTGGTGATCGCTTCTTTGTTATGCAGACCATTTAAAAAATCTGAGTTCACATGTGGACCATCCCCTGTATAGGCTTGGGTTTGGATAGGGATATCTGTTGAACCTTGAACTACTTCGATAATTGGCAATTGAAAAACAGTGGCAAATTCATGATCTCTCTCATCATGTCCTGGAACTGCCATAATCGCTCCTGTACCATAATTCACCAGGACATAGTCAGCGATCCAAATCTGCATCTTTTGTCCGTTAACGGGATTGATAGCATACGCTCCTGTAAAGACTCCTGTTTTTTCCTTCGCCAAATCGGTTCTTTCCAAATCATTCTTTCGCGCAGTTGCCTCTTGATACGCCTGCACCTTTTCCTTTTGCTCAGGAGTTGTGATTTGTTCTACAAATGGATGCTCTGGAGCAAGAACGCAATAAGTAGCACCAAATAAGGTGTCTGGACGGGTCGTAAACACTTCTAGTTGTTCAGAGTGACCCTCAATCTCAAAACGTACTTCTGCCCCTTCAGAACGCCCAATCCAATTCCGTTGCATATCTTTAATGCTTTCATCCCAATCAAGCTCTTCTAAGTCTTCTAAGAGTCGATCTGCATAGGCTGTAATCTTCAGCATCCATTGCCTCATTGGCTTACGAATAACAGGGTGACTTCCGCGTTCACTCTTGCCATCGATTACTTCCTCATTAGCAAGAACTGTCCCTAATGCCGGACACCAATTGACAGGTACTTCAGCTACATAAGCAAGTCCTCTATTAAACAATTGAAGAAAGATCCACTGTGTCCATTTGTAGTAGTTAGGGTCTGTCGTACTAATTTCTCGATCCCAATCGTAAGAAAAGCCCAGTGATTTTAATTGTCTGCGATAATTATCGATATTTTTAAACGTGATATCTCGCGGGTGCTCTCCTGTATCTAACGCATGTTGTTCAGCAGGTAAGCCAAAAGCATCCCAGCCCATTGGATGTAGGACGTTATAGCCCTGTAATCGTTTATAACGGGCAACAATATCACTTCCTGTGTATCCCTCCACATGTCCTACATGGAGTCCCGCGCCTGAGGGATAAGGAAACATATCAAGAACATAAAACTTTGGCTTCCCCGTGCCGTCTTCTACTTGGAAAGTCTTATTTTCTTCCCAGTATTGTTGCCATTTCTTTTCAATTGCCTGTGCATTATACCCTGTAAAGGTTTTTGTCATGCCTGATTCCTCCTACGTCTGTCTTTTTCAAATTTGCTATTTTTTTGCTACAAAAAATAATCGTTCACTACTCTCTACGGGTATATCATGTGTGAAATCAGCAGATACCTGCAATATCTCAAAACCAACCTGTAGTAACATCTCTTTTAGTTTTTCCTCATGATATGCTTTTTGTTGGTGGAATTCGTCAAATCGTTCATATTTTCCATCCGATTGTTGAACAAAAAAACTAAGCTCATGATCAACCACTTGCTCTTCTTGATCATAGTAGCATTGCCACAGGTAGGTTAAGGGAGCGTCCAGCACCCCGTAAGTATTCTGAGCATAAATATGTTCCATCTTAAATAAGGAGTGGCAATCAAAGAGAAAAAGCCCTCCCTCTTCTAAGTGGTTATAGATATTTTGAAAAGTAGCTAGAATGAGCTTTTCTTCTAAAATATAATTGATTGAATCACAAAAACATAGAATCGTATCCACGGTACTGGGGAGAGAAAGCTGGGTCATATCCTGATGGACCCAATGAACACTCACTCCCGCTTCCTGACTTTTATGCTGTGCTACGGCTAGCATGTCCTCCGATAGATCCACTCCGATCACTTGAAGCCCTTTTTGAGCCAAGGGAATGGAGATGGCACCTGTTCCACATCCTACATCTAAAATACTTCGTGGATGATGATGAAACTTCTCCAGCACTTGTTCAAAAAAATCAAGCCATTGATCATAAGGTGCATCCTGCATTAATGTATCGTATAGATAAGCAAATTTTTGGTAGCTCATTCTTTCTCTTTTAAATAGGTCCAGCCCTCTTCTTGGTAGGCCCTTTTCTCCTTCATTAGCTTGCCTAAAGCCCTCTTAAAGGCTGCTTTGCTTAATTGAAATTTCTCCATGATAATATCGGGAGAGGTTTTGTCCGAATAAGGCATAGAGCCACCACGCCCTTGCATGTATTCTACTATTTTTTCACTATCCATATCCATAGCATCATGTTTGAGCGGCTTTGTCGAAGCATTCATCCGCCCATCCTCACGAATATAGGTCACACGAACCTTAAGTTCTTGCCCTAATCTTACAGGTGAAGCCATTTCGCTGTGAGGTAAGAAGAGCAAGTACCCTTCCCCTGTAATCAGGAAGGCTCCATCTGGAAATTGTTTGTAGACGGTCCCTACTAAGCTTTGGTTTTTAAGCTCCTCCGTGCCAGGAGTAAAGTCCGCTGTCAAAAATTCGGTTCTCGCCATTTTAGCCAGCATTCTTCCTTGTTTGTCATGTGTCAGCTCCACAAACAGATGATCTCCAAGACGTGGCCATTCACTGCGCTCCTCGGGAAGCTCGCTATAAGGCAATAAGAGATCACGACGAAGCTCTTGATCCAGAAATACGCCTAGTCTTGGGTTGATATCGATCACTCTTAACCAAGAAGCTTCTCCATAGACTAAGGCAGCACGATGCATTGTTGCCGAAAGACGATTTTGATGATCGTGATAAAGGTACACTTCTAATTTCTCACCGATCGTTAATTCATCTGTCTTCATCTCTGCTATGTGAAGTAAGATATCTTCGTATCCATCGGTCAAAAAATAGCCAAACTCGACTTTTCGTGCAACCTCAAGTTCTACATAGGTCCCCGCCATCAATTTGGACATTACGCTTCACCAACCTCGATTCTTAATCCATCCGCCCATAGCTTCTCTAAGTTATAGTACTCTCTTTCCTCACGGTGAAAGACATGGATGACAATATCTCCTATATCAATCAATACCCATCTTGCTTCATCGAAGCCTTCCATGGGTTTGGGGTCTAATCCCATTTTCCATGATTTCTCACGCACTTCTCTGGCAATGGCTTGAACCTGTGTTTCAGAATTTCCATGACAGATCACAAAATAATCTGCTACTACAGATAAGCCTTGAATATCTAGGACCACTGGATTTTGTCCTTTTTTATCATCTATAGCATCTACTACTGTTTTTAGCATTTGCTTTACTTCCATTCTTGTTCCCCCTTGTGCAACATTATGTCCCTTTTAGTTTGTCCTTTTTTCCTTCTTTTCACCTGTTAAAGAGAGGTAAGCCCCTCTAGTCAGGGGATAGATAACCTGCCCCTTTTTTTCCAGGAAACGCATCGTATTTTCCAACGATTTTGCTAGTGCTTGGTCCAAATCCAGCATAGCTAATTCCCTGACCTCATCTACGCCCGGAAAATGTCTGCCCGGTTCAATATAATCTGCCAAACAAACCACTTTTTCTAAGACACTCATCTGTGGGCGACCTGTTGTATGGTATGCAATAGCATCTAAAATCTCTGGGTCCTTAATCCCCACTTCATGTTCGACTAGATAAGCTCCTACGGGTGCATGATACAATTCTTTATCATATTCAAGCAAATCAAGAGGAATGGAAGGTACGTTACGAATGATCTCCTCCATCTCTTGAATATCTCTAAATTTAGCATAGTCATGAAAAATAGCCGCCACTTCCGCTTTCTGTACATCCGCTCCATAGATCTTAGCTAACTGAATCGCACATTCCATGACACCTAATGTATGCTGATAGCGGTGTGCAGTGATCTGCTCTCGCACGATCCCCAACATTTCTTCTCGATTCATTTCCCCATACTCCTCTTAAATTAAGGCAATTCAATTTGCTTATTTTCTCTTGATTCCTTATATAAGACAATGGTTTTCCCGATTACTTGGACCAATTCGGCCTGCGCCCCCTCAGCTAATTCCTGAGCGACCTCATCCTTATCTTGATCACAATTTTGCAATACAGAAACCTTAATTAATTCTCTGACTTCTAGAACATCTTCTATATGCTTAATTAAATTCTCATTCACTCCACCTTTACCGACTTGAAAAATAGGATCAAGATGATGAGCTAATGAACGTAAATGCCTTTTTTGTTTTCCTGTTAACACTTGGGTTAACCTCCTTGTTGTAAATGGTTTAATACCGCTTCTTTCATTTGTTTAATGGGAGCCTTCTGTCCCGTAAACAGCTCAAAGGCCAATGCCCCTTGATAGATAAACATACCTAGACCCGTGTGGATCTTAGCACCTCTTCGCTCAGCTTCAGCTAGAAAAGCAGTCTTTAGCGGATTATAGACGATATCACTGACGATTGTATTTGGTGCCAATAACTCTAACTGAATCGGAGTTTCTTCAACCTTAGGCCACATACCAACCGGTGTCGTATTAATAAGTAATGAAAAAGCAGGAAGCTTTTCCTCTACAGACTCCCAAGGGAGTGCTTCTACTTTTCCTAATAAGGTGTTTTCCGCTATGTAAGCTTCAAGCTGCCTGACTAGCTCTATGGCTTTTTCTTGATTACGATTACTGACAAAGATCCTTGAACAGCCTTGCTTCAATAAATAAACAGCAATCCCTTTTGCTGCTCCTCCAGCTCCAAGTATAAGGGCGGTTGTCGAAGATAATACAATTCCAGTTTCAGCGATAAGTGATTGTACATACCCTGCTCCATCTGTATTATATCCTTTTAACAGACCATTTTCCTCTCTGACAATGGTATTGACCGCTCCAATTAATCGAGCTTCAGCATCTACCTCATCGAGCAATGGAAGAACTTTTTCCTTTAATGGGATGGATACATTCACTCCTCCAATATGAAGAAGCCTCATTGCTTCTATGGCTTGCTCAATGGCTTCAGGTGGGATATCAAATGCTTGGTAGTAATAAGGAAGCTCTAAATAAGAAAATGCCGTATTATGCATCAAGGGCGACATGCTATGATGAACCGGATGTGCATAAATACCGAATAACTTACTCTCCTTCACTATGCTCTCTCTCCTCTCTCTATCTACTCATCTCTCTATCATTTAAATAAGTGCCTGCGGATACTTACGGATACTCCTTTAGGAGCATAGGCATCAACGATCGCACCTGATCCTTTCAGTGTGACCCAGCCCAGTCCAGAAAAAACGATATCAGTAGCCTGATTCGGTATCTTAAATGAATGCTTAACCATTTGAGGCCAGTGCTCTAAGCTAGCTCCTGAAGGCGGGGATAGCAGTTCTCCTAGATGCTGTTGATAAAGATCATCGGCTTTTTCCAGCTTTGTCCGATGAATGGTCAACAAATTAGACATGTAGCAGACAAAGGATTGATGCTCACCTTTGACAAAATCTAAGCGTGATAATCCACCAAAAAATAAGGTTTGTTCCGCATTTAATTGAAACACCTTCGATTTAATTGGTTTCTGAGGTGAGATGATCTTTAGTTCCTTTTCCGATACATAGTGCGCCATTTGATCCCGATTGATGATTCCTGGAGTATCAAATAAGGCTTTTCCATCTTCAAGTGGGATATCGATTAAATCTAGAGTGGTCCCCGGAAAGCGAGAGGTGGTCACGAATTGATCCTCACTTAAGCCAATATTTTTTAGGATACGGTTAATAAATGTGGATTTTCCTACATTCGTAGCCCCTACTACAAAAACATTTTCTCCTCTTCGATAATGATCGATCGCTTCCATTAATTCAGGTATTTGAATTCCCTTCGCCGCACTGCAAAGCATCACATCTATAGGCTTTAGCCCTAATTCTTTTGCTGATTGCTGCATCCAATTCTTCATTCGGCTCAGATTAATATTTTTAGGTAGAAGGTCCACTTTATTTCCTACTAAGAGAATAGGATTGTTTCCCACAAATCGAGGTAAGCCTTTTAACCAACTCCCATTGAAATCAAACATATCTACAATTTTGACAACAAGTCCTTTTGATTCTCCAATCTTATGTAAAATCTTCAAAAAATCATCGTCTGTCATTTCCACTGGTGTAATCTCATTATAATGCGTAATCTTGAAACAGCGCTGACAGGTTAGTACCTCTTTTTCTAAAGCGGAGGCGGGTATGTATCCGATTTGATCCTTATCTGCTGTTTGTAAGTGAACACCACAGCCTGCACAGACCATCTCCTCTTGATTCACATGATCCATTGTTTTTTCCATGTTGTTTTTCTACACCTCTCTAATCTTCCCAAGTTATCATGCCGCGTTTTCTCATAAAATGAAGAGCGATTCGTTCTAAGCGCCGGTTGAAGCGGGTCAGAAAGCCATCGCTTTGAGCGACAGGGACAACCAAAATCGTATACAAATCTAAGCGATTGCCTCCTAATACATCGGTAAATAACTGATCCCCTATAACCACAACTTCATGTGGTTGTAGGTTCATTCTTTTTTGGGCTTCTTTAAACGCTTTATGAAATGGCTTTCTGGCACCTGGGATAAATGGAAGTCCTAAAGGCTCTGAAAAAGCAGCTACTCTAGCTGAATTATTGTTAGACACAATCATTAGCTTAAATCCTTCTTCTTGTACTTTCTTCAACCATTCAGCTAATTTAGGTGTGGCTAAGGGTCTGTCCCACTCAATGAGAGTATTATCTAGATCCGTAATAATCCCCTTTACTCCACGCTTCTTTAGGGCTTCCAGATCTATATCATAAATTGAATCCACATGCAGGTCCGGTAAAAGCTTTTTTAACATCAGTCCACTCCTCTCATCTCTTATTAGGAATAATACCATATTTTTTTGTAAAGATAAAAAACATCCAACGTATTGGATGCTTCTTGATCTGCTCCTATCAGTTTTTAATGATACGAATATATTCTCTAGGCTTGAATGGCTCATTGAGTTGTTCATATAGCGGATCGCCTTCTTGTAGAATTCTCACCTTAGAAGGATCCTCAGGATGACGATATTCTAAATACTCGATTGGACGATCTACTTGCAGATGAAGAAGCCATGCCCCGATAAACATACCAGCAAAAATACTTAATGAAACTCCAATTTTCTTTCTCAATGAACCCACCCCCTTTTTTGATTAGGATGGTGATTTTTAGGGAAGATTATACATGTTCCGTATTTATTTTGAAAAATATAATAAAAAAATTTTTCCTTATTTTTCATCATTTCTTCCTATTTAATAAAACTATGACAAAAAGTGAAATTTCATTTGAAACCAGATTTCATCAGATGCAAGCTCTAGAATTTTGTTATATAATTTTAGAGTGTTCAGAGTTGTATACACAACTAATCCTATCGATAAGTAGAGATTTAGAAAAAAGGAGGTCAAAATTTTGTCGTTATTACATCTAGTGGTCCTAGCACCCTTCATATTAGCCCTTATCGTTCCATTTTTGTATAAGTATTTTCGTCAAATACATACAGGATGGTTTGTCCTGATTCTACCGGTCATTCTTTTTTCTTATTTGATTCAGCAGATCAGTCGGGTGGCTTCAGGGGACCCTATTAAAGCTTCGATTCCTTGGATTCCATCGTTTGACATTCATTACACGGTTTATCTAGACGGACTAGGATTATTATTTAGCTTACTCATTACTGGAATAGGAGCTCTTGTTGTTCTGTATTCCATCTACTATCTGTCTAAAGAAAAAGAGGCTCTTAACAGTTTCTATGTGTACCTCCTGATGTTCATGGGTGCCATGCTAGGAGTCGTGTTATCCGATAACCTTATCGTTTTATATGTGTTCTGGGAATTTACCAGTCTTGCTTCTTTTCTATTGATTGCTTACTGGTATCAAAGAGAAAAATCGCGCTATGGTGCCCAAAAATCGATGCTGATTACCGTATTTGGGGGCTTTTCTATGTTGGCAGGCTTTGTCCTGCTCTATCTTATGACAGGAAGCTTCAGTATTCGCGAGATTATTGAGCAAGTAAGTCTGATCCAAGATCATACTCTCTTTATCCCAGCTTTACTTCTTATCCTGCTCGGTGCCTTTACAAAATCAGCTCAGTTTCCTTTTCATATCTGGCTGCCTGATGCGATGGAAGCACCAACACCTGTCAGTGCGTATCTCCATTCGGCAACGATGGTTAAAGCAGGGATTTATTTAGTCGCGAGAATGACTCCTGTATTTGGTGGAACAGCAGAATGGTTCTGGTTGGTTGCTGGCTTTGGCTTAGTCACTCTATTCTGGGGTTCGTTCTCTGCCGTCAAACAAACGGATTTAAAATCAATATTAGCCTTCTCTACAATCAGTCAATTAGGATTAATTATGTGTTTACTCGGACTAGGTTCCGCCTCTCTGTACTATGGCTCTACTACCGACGCTATGTATACCACAGCGACCCTAGCTGCCATCTTTCACTTAATTAATCATGCTACCTTTAAGGGAGCCTTATTTATGGTGGTCGGAATTGTTGACCATGAAACAGGGACAAGGGATATTCGTAAACTGGGAGGCTTAATGAGCCTGATGCCTGTTACCTTCACCCTTGCTATCATTGGATCCGCCTCTATGGCTGGACTTCCTCCTTTTAACGGCTTTTTAAGTAAGGAACTCTTTTTTACAGGGGTGCTGAATGCCTCTAAACTAGATATTTTTGATATGAGTACATGGGGGATGCTTTTCCCTGTAATTGCATGGCTTGCCAGTATTTTTACTTTTATTTATAGTACCGTTTTAGTAACAAAAACGTTCTTAGGAAAATATCAGCCTGAGAAGCTTGAAACGACGCCACATGAGGCACCTATTGGGATGCTGGTTTCACCAGTTATCTTAGTTTCACTTGTCGTGATATTTGGCTTCTTTCCCAACCTGCTGTCTTATACTTTAATTGAGCCAGCTATGGTATCCATCTTGCCATTGATCGAAGGTCACTACCAAGTTGATATCTATTTCTGGCATGGCTTTACAGCCGAATTATTCATGACCATGGGAGTTATTGCTCTCGGAGTCCTGCTGTATCTTGGTCTTAGCAAATGGCAGGGAATCTATAATCTATTCCCGCAAAAGCTTGCGCTCAATTATTTCTACGATCAGGGACTTGTGTCATTAGAAAGAGGATCTAAAAGGTTTAATAGCCTTTATATGACTGGATATATACGTGATTATTTAGTCTATATCTTCACCTTCTTTATCCTTGTTATCGGCGGTTATATGTATCGGCTAGGTGTCTTTTAACTTTGATCTCGCTACAGCCTTTGCCCATTCTGCTGAGATCGGTATGTATGAACTCATCCTAGCGATCGTGACCATCATTGCCGCTATTTTTATCCTGTTTACCAATTCGAGGTTAACCGCTATTATTGCTGTCGGAGTTGTAGGATACATTGTGGCATTGTTCTTTGTCATCTTCAGAGCACCTGACCTTGCGCTGACTCAGTTGATCGTAGAAACGGTTTCTGTCGCTTTGTTCTTATTATGTTTCTACCATCTACCGAAGCTGAAAAAAGAGCTTACTCGGGTGAAATTCAAATTGACTAATGCCATTATTGCCATTGGTGTAGGAATAACGGTAACTATGATTGCTTTATCTGCCCATTCGACCCGCTTGTATCAGCCGATTTCTGAGTGGTTTGTGGAAGCAAGCTATCCTCTTGCGGGCGGAAAAAATATGGTTAACGTGATTTTAGTTGACTTCCGAGGCTTTGATACCATGTTAGAGGTTGTTGTGCTGGGAATTGCAGCACTAGGTGTTTTTGCATTGATCAAACTACGATTAGCTAGGAGGGATGTATCATGAAAATAAATGATGTCATCCTACAAACAGTAACAAAAGCTGTATCTTTTATTATTCTCACTTTCTCTGTCTTTCTTTTCTTTGCAGGGCATAACAATCCGGGAGGCGGTTTCATCGGAGGACTGATGACAGCCTCAGGACTTGTCCTGTTATACCTAGCTTATGATATAGAGACGATGAAAAGTGTGATTCCTATTGATTACAAAAAGCTTGCTGCAGTAGGATTATTCCTTGCTGTAGCGACAGGGATTGGTTCCTTTCTATTCAAAGTACCCTTCCTTTCTCATACATTCGCTTACAAATACTTACCGATTCTAGGTAAAACAGAGCTAGCGACTGTTCTGATTTTTGACCTTGGGGTTTATTTTACTGTCATTGGAGTTACGATGACCATTATTCTAACTATTGGGGAGGATGAATAATGGAAATAATAATGTCCCTTGTAGTTGGGGTTCTATTTACTGTAGGAGTCTACTTAATCTTAACGAAAAGCTTACTCCGTATCATTCTAGGAACAGCGATTTTAAGTCATGGTGCCCACCTTCTGTTATTAACGATGGCAGGTCTGAAAACAGGAAACCCTCCACTATTACCTGACGATCTATCAGGAGGAAATGTAGGAGCTTATACAGATCCACTTCCTCAAGCCTTGATTTTAACAGCGATCGTTATCAGTTTTGGAGTAACCGCCTTTTTCTTTGTACTTGCTTATCGGGCTTATAAAGAACTGGGAACGGATGATATGGATCAATTAAGGGGAAATGATGATGAATAATCTACTGATATTACCACTAATCATACCGCTTCTAACAGGAATCATCTTGATTCTATTTCGTGAGCAGATTAAAGTACAGAAATGGCTGAGTGCTATTGCCATGATCCTCACCATAGGAGTTTCGATCCAATTAGTCCAAACTGTTTCTCTCAAAGGGATACAAACGCTAAGATTGGGAGGATGGGAGCCGCCTTTTGGTATCATTCTGGTTGCTGATATGTTTGCTGCCTTACTTGTCGCTACAGCCTCTATTGTAGGCTTATGCTGTATCTTATTTGCTTTTCGTTCCATAGGTATCGAACGAGAGAGGTTTTATTTTTATCCCTTCATGCTATTCCTCATAACAGGAGTAAGCGGATCTTTCTTAACAGGAGATATTTTCAACCTTTTTGTATGTTTTGAAGTGATGCTCATTTCCTCTTATGTTTTGATTGTATTAGGTGGAACAAAGGAACAATTACGTGAATCACTAAAATATGTTTTGATCAACATTGTTTCCTCTATCTTTTTTGTCATCTCGGTTGCCTATCTATATGCAGTCACCGGTACACTCAACATGGCGGATTTATCACTTATTGTTTCTGAAATCATGACACAAGCTACAAGTGGTCAGCAGGGACTTGTTCTGATCATTGCCCTCTTGTTCTTGTTTGTCTTTAGTTTGAAAGCTGGATTATTTTTGTACTTTTGGTTGCCGGGCTCTTACAGTGCTCCTCCAACCGCTATTGCAGCTATTTTTGGTGGGTTATTAACCAAAGTAGGGGTTTATGCGATTTTCCGAACCTTTTCCCTTATCTTCTATCAGCAGCCGGAAATTACGCATCAATTGATCGCCTGGCTCGCTGGAATGACCATGATTATTGGTGTCTTAGGAGCTGTAGCTCATTGGGATGTGCGTAAGATTCTTGCCTATAATGTTGTTGCTGCTGTTGGTTTTATCATGTTTGGCTTTGCTATTTTTACCACCGTCGCTATAGAAGGGGCTATCTTTTATCTCATTCACGATATGATTGTCAAGGCTCTGCTCTTCCTCCTTGGGGGTGCCATGATTGCTATAGCCGGTACCAGCAATCTAAAAGAGATGGGTGGGTTAATTAAGAATCACCCAGGATTAGGCTGGATGTTCTTCATCGCTGCTCTAGCCTTAGCAGGAGTTCCTCCTTTAAGCGGCTTTATTGGTAAGCTCTTGATCATTCAAGGAGGTCTAGATGCTGGGTTCTACTGGCTAACAGGAATCAGCCTCCTATCGAGTCTATTGATTTTATACTCTGTGATAAAAATATTCATGAATGGCTTCTGGCGCGAACAGAAATTACGCAGAGAAGAGGAGAAGGCTTCGTTTAAAGGACTTGCTCTTCCTTGTGCATTGCTTATCCTTCTATCCATTGCACTTGGTCTGGGAGCAGAATGGGTATATGGAGACTATATTTCGGAGGCAGCACATACACTTATGAATCCTTCTATTTATATTGATGCTGTATCACCGGTAAAGGAGTAGATAGCAAATGCCATTTCAAATACTTTTAAATCTCCTAATTGCGTTCGTCTGGATGTTCTTAAATAATAGCTGGGCAGCCAATACTTTTATTGCAGGTTACCTCATTGGATTAGGATTGATCTTCTTACTTAGAAGGTTTATTCCTACTCCCTTCTACCTCAAAAAACTATGGGCGATCCTTGCCCTTATATTACTTTTTCTAAAGGAGCTTATTCTCTCAAATTTTGCTGTGATGAAGCTTATTTTACAGCCAAAGTTAACGATGAAGCCTGGAATTATTGCTTTACCTACTGAACTAACAAGGGATTGGGAAATTTCTACACTCGCCTGTTTAATCACCTTAACCCCTGGTACGGTAACGGTTGATCTTTCCTTAGAAGGAGATGTCCTCTATATCCATGCGATGGATATACAAGATGCCGAAGAAGTAATAGCACAGATCAAGAATACATTTGAAAAAGCCATATTGGAGGTGAGTCGATAGTGTTAGAAACGGTTCTTTTTATATCACTTATCATTCTGTCTATCTCCATCTTTGCCTGCTTATATCGGGTCATCAAAGGACCTTCGATGCCCGATCGAGTCATAGCTCTGGACTCCATTGGCATTCATATCATCGGCTTTGTTGGAATCCTTTCTATTATGTTTAACACCCATGCGTATATGGAAGTCATTCTTTTGATAGGGATTCTTGCCTTTATTGGGACGATTTCCTTTTCTAAGTTCCTTGAAAGGGGTGTCGTGATTGAACATAAACGAAATAACTAGTTGGATTGTTTCCTTTCTTATTTTGGTCGGTTCCCTGTTAAGCTTACTTAGTGCCTTTGGCATTCTGCGCTTGCCTGATGTTTATACAAGATCTCACGCAGCGACAAAAGCAGCTACACTTGGCGTTATTTGTATCCTCTCAGGTGCTTTTCTCTATTTTTGGGTTTTCCAAGGATATGTGAGTGCAAGACTGCTTTTAGGAATACTTTTCGTCTTTGTGACAGCGCCAGTAGCGGGGCATTTGATTTGCCGAGCCGCCTATCGCTCAAAGGTTCCATTGTGGGAAAAGAGTGTACAGGATGATCTAAAAAAAGTTCTAACGAAGGAAGACTATCAACATCAAGCTGAAAATTGATAAAGTAGGATTCCATCAGATGGAGTTTTTACTACACCTGATGCTCAGAACGTGATAAACTGTGAAAAAACGTCCCTATTGTAGAGGACGTTTTTTCAATATTATTTCAAGATCGCTGAATCTTGTTACTCTTAACAATTGAGAATATTTTTCACTTTAGGTATTTCATTCAATCTGAATACTATGTATAATATATATATTCTATGAACTTCGACAAATCTAGATCCGTTCTATGATAAGAAGCAGGTGATCTTGATGAGTAATAAAAATCATTTATATCTGTTTACCATAATTAGTTCTCTTATCCCCCTACTCATTTTATTTCTATGGGAGGAGACACATACAAACTCTTCGATCTGGTTCCTCTTTTTGGTACCAGCTATTTGTATGATTACCCTTTATCCCTATTGGAAGATTGTTTTTATAACAACAGTCTTCTTAACGGGATTCAAGTATCTTTTTTTCGCTCTTCACTACCAAGGGCAATTAGATCATCGGGTAGGTATTGATCTGTTCTTCAGCTTATTGATTTATGCCGTATTAATCTATGTGATCGCTTTTTTTCGCATTCAAGGTCATCGAGCCGAAGAAAAATTAGAAAATTTGGCGAATCTAGACCCGTTAACCGGTTTGTATAACCGCAGATATTTTGATCGCTATATTCGCAGCGTATTAGAGGAACATCGACAATCTGGACAATCCCTTATCCTTTTAGCGCTAGATATCGATCATTTTAAACAGTTAAATGATAATTTTGGTCATCAATTTGGTGATGAGGTTCTTCGGAAGTTAAGCTTTATCATTTCAGAATGTGTCAGAGAGTCAGACACGGTTGTCCGAATGGGGGGAGAAGAATTTATTATTATCCTACCTAAGATTTCAGAGAATGATGGGTATAAAATTGCGGAAAGGATTCGTCAAACAGTTGAACGCTTCCCTTTCATGTATCAACGAAATGCTCACTACATCACTGTCAGTATCGGTCTTACTCGCTTTGACCAATCAGATACATCCTCCATTCTCTACTGTAAAGCAGATGAAGCGCTATATGAAGCCAAACAAACGGGTCGAAACAAAGTAGTCATCTATAACAAAACGGCTTAGTTTGTTCCTATGTCCACCGATGTCCACCGGTGTCCATCAGAAAAAAACCTGTACCTGTCGTTTCCTTTGAAACTAGGAGCCATCGACAAATACAGGTTTTTTTAGCATCGTATGTTATTGACACTCTTTGATTTAATTTTTCATCTTAGGATCAAGTGCATCTCTTAAACCATCTCCGATCAAATTAAATCCTAAAACAATCAACATGATTGAAAAGCCAGGGAACAAGACTGTCCATGGCGCACTTTGGATGAAGGCCCTTGAATCCGAGAGCATTTTCCCCCATTCAGGATTAGGAGGTTGTGCTCCCATTCCTAAGAATCCTAAGGCTGCCGCTTCTAAGATAGCGGTACCAAAGCCTAATGTAGCTTGGACAATAATAGGAGCCAAACTATTAGGTAGTACATGATGAAGAATAATTCGCCCATGCTTCATCCCCTGAGCTCTAGCCGCCATAATAAATTCCTCTTCTTTTAAGCTCAGTACCTTGGAGCGAACTAATCTACCAAACACAGGAATATTAACGATGGCTATGGCAATCAAGGCATTCCTTAATGATGGACCAAGAATCGCTACAATCGCGATCGCTAATAAAATACTAGGAAAAGCTAGCATAATATCAAAAATCCGTGAGATGGTTAAATCAATCCAACGACCGTAATAGCCCGCAACGACTCCTAAGAATGTTCCCACAATGAGGGAGCCTGTAACCGCAAAGAACCCCACCCAGCAGAGAAATTCTCGCTCCATAAATAATTCGAGTAAAAATATCTCGTCCAAAATCATCTGTCCCGAACCAGTGATCTGCTGATGGAGCTTGTAGCCGATTCACTAGATCAACCTCATCATAAGAGTAAGAGGTCATCCAAGGAGCAAGGAGCGCAATCAAGATAAAGAACAAAATAATTCCTGCCCCAACGATCGCTAATTTATTCTTCTTTAAATTTCTATATGCATCTCGCCAAGGGGAAACCACTTCATCATTTTGCTTGATTGGAGGCTGTTTTGGAGAGAGATTGGGATTAGAGTCGACTTTCACTGATTCCATATCATTCACCTCTCATCAATATTTGATCCTCGGATCAACATAAGCATATAATAAATCGACTACTAAATTGACTAGAACGAAAATAGTTGCCACGACTAAGATCCCAGATTGTATAACAGGATAATCTCTATTTCCGATCGCTTCAAAAATATAACGGCCCATTCCTGGCCAACTAAAAATCGTTTCCGTTAATATGGCTCCCCCTAATAACGTCCCCGTCTGTAACCCCACTACGGTAAGAACAGGAATTAAAGCATTTTTCAACCCGTGCTTATAAATGACGAAAAATTGATGAGTCCCTTTGGCTTTAGCAGTACGAATATAATCTGAACGCAACACCTCAAGCATACTCGAACGAGTCATCCGGCAATGATCGCCATAGGAATTGTACCAAGGGCAATTCCCGGAAGGATTAAATGCTTTATACTTCCCCAAAATTGATCCACTCGACCTGACAAAAGAGAATCAATTAAGTATAGATGAGTGACAATTTCCACTGGATCTCTTGCATTCTCTCGTCCAAAAGCAGGCAACCAGCCTAGCTCCTGAGCAAAAATCCACTGTTCAACCAAGGCTAACCAGAAAATCGGCATCGACACCCCTACTAGCGCTATGATCATGCTTGTATAGTCAAACCAGGAATTTTGCTTCCAGGCACTAACTATCCCAGCATTGACTCCCACGATAATGGCAAAAATCATACTAAAGATGGTGAGCTCTACCGTCGCAGCTAAAAAAGGGCGCATTTCTTCTGAAATAGGTGATTTCGTTCGAAGCGATGTTCCTAGGTCCCCTGTGAGCAAGCCTTTAACATATAAGCCGTACTGAACTATGTATGGTTTATCTAACCCTAGGTTTCTTTCTAATTCCTCTATAGCAGCAGGGGTTGCTTGCTCTCCTAAGATTGTATGAGCTGGATTTCCTGGAATTAAGTGAATGATAGAAAATGTAATCAGTGACATCCCAATCAAAACAGGGATTAGTAACAGCAAACGACGAATTGTATACGCAAGCAAGGTTTCACCTCAATTCTACTGAGAAGCTTATTTTTTTAAAAGAGGTAGTAGAGCCTCTCTCTACTACCCTGTATTCATTCATCTTTTATTCATTTCATCTTCTATTCATCTGCTAAATCTACTTGTGCTAAAGACTCGGAGGTTGATGGATGAGGAACATAGTTCTTCACTTTGCTGCTTCCAGCTAAAACAGGTGTATTGTGAACCAGTGGAATCCAAGGCGCATCTTCATGAATAAGAGCGAGAGCCTGTTTATACAATTGATCCCGTTCATTTTGATCTGTTAAGCCAACCGCTTTTGTGAAGATATTGGATACTTCTTCATTGGCATAGAAGGAACGGTTCCCCCCTGGAATCGCATTCTTGCTTAATAGATTATTCACAAAGTAGTCAGGATCTCCATTCGTTCCAGACCAGCCTAGCATATAGACATCCTGCTTTCCTTTCGCTGTTTCTTCAAGATAGGTCGCCCATTCCATGGAAACGATTTTGGCTGTAATGCCAACTTTAGCAAAGTCTGCTTGAAGTGCCTCAGCTGCTTTTTGAGGATCAGGCATATATGGTCTTGCTACAGGCATTGTCCATAAATCAAATTCAAAGCCATTGGGGTAGCCTGCTTCCGCTAGAAGAGCTTTGGCTTTTTCTACATCATACGTATACTCTTCTATTGCATCATTGTATCCAAGATAGCCAGGTGGGAGTGCTCCCTTTGCTCTCACTGCAAGATTACTATACAGCCCTGCAATTAGAGCATCCTTGTTCACAGCATGATTCATCGCGATACGCACCTTCGGATTATCGAATGGGGCTTTTTCTACGTTAAATCCAAGATAGCCTACGTTGTTCGCGGCACGCTGGTGTAGAACAAGCGAGGCATCTCCTTCTACAACAGGGATATCATCTGGATTTAACCCATCCATAATATCTATTTGTCCCGCACGAAGAGCCGTAAATCGGGCTGCATTATCAGGAATGACTTGGAAGATGACCGTATCTAGAATAGGTAAGCCTTCCTTCCAATAGTTTGGATTTTTTACTAAAGTGATGGATTCATTTCTCTTCCATTCTTTAAACATAAACGGACCTGTCCCTACAGGATTCTCCGTAATTCTGCTGCCATACTTCTCAAAGCTGGCAGGTGAAGCAATAGCAAAGGCAGACATCGCTAAATTTTGCAGAAATGGTGCATGAGATCTGGTTAAGACAAATTCAATGGTATGATCATCGATTTTATTAATCTCCTTGATCACATGACCCTCATCCCCTTTGAATCCGCCAAATTCATTACCATAGAAGACATAAGAGAATCCTTCTTCGGCAAAATGGTACGGGTTTTCCTTGTCAGACCAACGCTCAAAATTAAAGATGACAGCATCCGCATTAAAGTCTGTTCCATCATGGAACTTAACGTCTTTTCTTAGCTCCAACACATAACGAGTTCCGTTATCTTCAATGCTCCAGCTTGTGGCTAATCCTTCTTTTACTTGAAAGGAATCTGACTCAAACTCTAATAATGACTCAAAAATCTGTTTCGTCACACGTGAGGTTTCACCATCTGTCGTACTAGCATCGTCTAGACTAACAGAATCTCCTCCACGAGCAAAAATTAAGACCTTGGGTTTGCCGCTTTCTTTCTTATCCTCTGATTGACCCTCATCTTGAGTTCCTGACTCGGAAGGATTCGTTGTTTCTTTGCCACAACCGACTAACACAGTTGAAAAGGCAAGGATCAGTACTAGAAATAATAATAAGCCCTTCTTTTTCATCACTTATTTCCCCCTTATGTAATCAATTTTCTTTATCAGAACGTGACCATCATTCTTATTCATAAAGATGACAAGCCACGAAATGACCCTCCGAAAGCTCCCTAAAAAGAGGTCTTGTTGTTTTACATATCTCCATACATGCTGAGCATCTTGTATGAAAGGCACAACCCGCTGGAGGATTTGATGGACTTGGCAGATCCCCTGTCAATAAAATTCGTTCTCTTTTATAATCAGGATCCGCGACTGGCACTGCCGAAAGTAAGGCTTGGGTATAGGGATGCTTCGGATCTTCGTACATCTTTTCTTTGGCTGCCAATTCGACCAAGCGCCCAAGGTACATCACACCCACTCTGTCACTGATATGCTTGACCACACTAAGATCATGGGCAATAAAGAGATAGGTAAGTTGATACTCCTTCTTCAGATCCTGCATCAGATTAAGTACTTGAGATTGGATGGAAACATCTAATGCAGATACAGGTTCATCAGCAATAATAAGCTTGGGATTCACAGCTAGAGCACGTGCAATTCCTATCCTTTGCCGTTGTCCTCCACTAAACTGATGAGGATATCTTTTGGCATGATAGCTGCTTAGACCGACCACCTCTAGAAGATGATGCACCTTTTCCTGTCTTTCTTTTTTATTGCCAATCCCGTGAACAATCAGTGTTCCATCATAATTTTTTCTACCGTATGCCTAGGGTTGAGAGAAGCATAGGGATCTTGAAAAACGATTTGCATATCTCGCCTTTTTTGACGCATTTCCTCTTCTCGCAGCTTGGTTATGTCCTCGCCTTCAAAATAGATGTTACCTGAAGTAGGTTCAATCAGACGCAGGATCGATCTGCCTGTAGTTGATTTCCCACAGCCGCTCTCACCAACTAAACCAAGGACCTCCCCACGCTGTACAGAAAAAGAAACATCATCCACAGCCTTTACTTCACCCTGTTTGCGCCCCAAAATGCCACCTGTAATATCAAAATACTTCTTTAAATTCTGAACTTTTAGTAGAGGAGTGCTCATCTGCTATGTCCCCCCTCCTGTTCAAAGTGAAAGCAACGACAGTGGTGTCCTGAGGTTATCTCTATGAGTTCAGGATCTTTGTTAGAACAAATGTCCAGCACTTCATCACACCTAGGGGCAAATCGGCAACCATATAGAATACTTCCAGGCTTCGGAACATTTCCGGGGATTGAAAATAACCTTTCTTCTTTTTGATGCAGTTTAGGCAAGGAGCGAATGAGTCCCTTCGTATAAGGGTGCTGTGGTTTTTTCATGATCGTTCTCACATCCCCTTCCTCCACTACCTTCCCGCCATACATCACGACGACTCGGTCACAGATTTCTGCCACCACACCTAAATCATGTGTAATCAGCATGATAGCGGTTTCATTTTCTTTGTTGAGCTGACGCATTAAGTCTAAAATCTGGGCTTGAATCGTCACATCAAGTGCAGTTGTTGGTTCATCTGCAATCAGGAGCTTGGGCTCGCAGGACATTGCCATAGCAATCATGACACGTTGTCTCATTCCTCCTGACAATTGGTGCGGATACTCGTTCACAATCTGCTCAGCTCTAGGGATTCCTACTTTTTTCAACATATTAATGGAGAGCTCCCTTGCCCTTTTTTTATTGACTTTTTTATGTATTCTGATAGTTTCGCCTATTTGATCACCTATTGTGTATACAGGGTTTAAGGAGGTCATGGGCTCTTGAAAAATCATCGCCACATCATTGCCTCGAATCGCCCTCATTTTTTTCTCCGAAAAGCGGAGTAAATTTTCATTTTTGAAAATAATCTCCCCACCTACAATTTTTCCAGGTGGATTAGGAATAAGACCCATAATGGATAATGAAGTTACACTTTTTCCACAACCCGATTCTCCTACAACCCCCAAGATCTCCCCCTCGTTAATAGAAATACTCACGTTATCTACGGCAGGAATTTCACCATTGTCAGTAAAAAAATGCGTCTGCAGATTTCTCACCTCTAGGATGGGCTGCGACATCTGGAAATCCCCCTCTCTAGTCTAAAGTTTTGAGTATAAAAAATTTCTGTCCGCGATATATATTCTACATAATAAATGGTATTCCTGCTATTTACATGACAAATTTTCTAACAAATAAAATTCTTCACTAATGTTAGGCAGGTTCCGGAGAATATTTACAAAATCATTTGTTTAAATATGGAACATTCTGCAACCTTTCTATGGGTGTTATCGTCTATAGTTAAAAGAAAAAGTAGAGACTGTAGGAGGGGGAAGATACATTATGAAAAACTAGGGCTCATCATTGCACTTATCATTGTTGTTCTAGGGAGTGCAGCATGTTCTAAGCAGCAAGTGGATTTATCAGCACCACAAGAAATTGAGAATCAACATTCCCAGGAACCGGAGGAAGGTCAGAAAGAGGATCCTATGGAGGAGAAATCTGAATCATCCGTGGATGAAATAAAAGAAGAAGAAAGCACATCAACAGATGCATCAACAGGAAAGCAAGGGAAGCCACATACAACAATGAAACAAGATGTGATCCAGCTTGAAGGCTCTGACGAGGAATTTACATTTATCTTGTACGAAGATAAAGCACTCGGATTTAAAACCTATGTAGTGGAGGACTTTCTTATTGATCAGGCTAGCTCTGGCGAAGGGGATGTTTTCGTGGTGAAAGCTAACTTTGGCGGAAAAGTGAACGAAGATGCAAGGCTCAGTATCTTTTCACCACAGGAAATGAATGTTTCTTCGATAGGTGAGATGACACAATTATCCAAGGAAATTAATGAGATTAACGGCTTTACCATTAAAGAACGGAGTGCAGACGCTAAAAAAATCCTGCCCATTTCAGAAGCTGAATATCATATCGAGAAACGAAAAAAAGATGGTGTGACCATCTTAGGTACCGTGTCCGTGTTCTCCAAGAACAATCGTTATTATATGCTGACTATGCAGTACCCTGAAGAGTACGCTGAAGGATTTGTTCCACGTGTTTTGAAGCTTGTTGAAGACACTGTTTGGAATAAATAAGCTCGGACAAGGTTCCAGCTCTCATAATGTGAATTTGGTGGATTCTTCACATCATGACCATAATATGATATGATGTAGCTCAGACTTTACTATTACCAATAAAGGAGAGCACATTATGTTAGCGTATATCATTCCAATCGTCACTTTAATCCTCGGAATAGCCATTGGTTTTGCAGCAGGAGTTTATTATCTAAAGAACCAAATGACAAAAATGCAAGCCGATCCAGCTATGATCCAAAAAATGGCGAAACAAATGGGCTATAACGTCAATTCAAAGCAAATCAATCAAATGAAAAACATGATGAAAAAAATGAAATAGCCTTGTATCACTCTATAAATCAAGCTTAAATTTATATTTAGGGTGTTTATATATTAACTTAAAATGAGGGTCTTTTGATAGCACCTCTTCTAAATCCTGTGGCGCAAACCATAAGTAGTCATTATGAAACTTATAGTTTGCGCCATAATAGTAACTAAGCCACACTAGCTTCGAGCAATAAATAACCTCCCACGGTTCCTTCAACGAATTGATTTTAAAAAATGAAAAAACAGGTTTATTAATCCCCTTGCTTTTGTTTTCTTTATATTTTTCTAGATACTGTTTTGCCCATTCTGCTGCTTTCTCTCCCATTTCAGCAGATACTGGTCGATAATGGGCATAAAAGGTATGGTCCTGAAAAAATTGTTCGATGGTATCTTGATAAATACTGGGGTCAACCATCACTGATTCGATTATATTTTCTTCATCTATAACAATGGCAGAATGACCCATATACCCTGGAGGAAGACCATTTATATTATCGCTGGCGATTAAAATATCACCTGGCTTAAACGTTTCGACTGAAGGTCTTAAGCTAGAATTGGCGTCCTTCTTTATTTGAATGATATACTTCTCTATGACCTGATAATCTGTACCTGCTGCCCCATAGGCAGCAACAATACTTACTATATGCGAACCTGAAGGTAGTTCTTTTTTATTTAAACGATAGCTCGTATCTCTTAGAGCAAACTTATGAATCTCTATGTTGTCTATAAATAACCGAACACTGAAAAAAAAGATGTGCGACCTTTGTTTTACTACTACAAGCTGATCCGTTTCCGCTACATAAAAATGACTTACCATGACGTCCCTCCCCTTGCTATCTTACACAGAAGATGAGCAAGGGGTTCCTCATCATTTTCGTTTTCTTATCCTCCTCACGTATTTTTTTATTGTAGGCGAAAGGCTTTCATCTGAATGATATCTAAATAACCGATACATAGGTCTTGTATTCACTTCTAATATCCACAAATCCCCTTCTTTATCGACAGCCATGTCAAGTCCAACTTCTCTAATACCCCTATAACGATCTGCTAAGCACTGTGCTGCCATTAAACCTACCTCACTCATTTCTCTTTCCACTTTGGTGCATTCCTTGTGATTAAGATGCAACCCTTTTCTCAGTACATTTCTGACCATAATCGGAGAGCCGCCTTTGCAAAAATTAGTAATGATCTTATTTCTTGCTGCCATTTTCCCCATAGCCCCTATATACTCCCACTCATCTGCTGGACGAAGAAGGACAACACGTAAATCAATAGGCCTTCCTTTTAGCCCCAGAAGCTGGATTCCCTGTTGAATGAGATACTCTTTTGTTCTTATTAATTGCTTGATTCTAGCATACAAGTGGCTCTTTGAGCTAAATATCTTTTTTTGCGTATTGTGTTGCAGCTCAAACCTACCTTTATCTTTGCTAACCTTGATAATTCCTTTTCCACCCGTTCCTCTAACAGGCTTCAAAATAACAAAAGGATGTTTCTCTAAATACCTCCATAAAAGGGTTTCACTAAAGAGATCTGTTTCGGGTAAATATGGCTGTAAACGCTGTTCTTTCTGAAGTACGAGATGCTTTCTCCATTTATTCGCAATTGAGGTGTACATCTTCATGCTCTAGTCCCCTTCAAATTCTATACTTATAGTCTTACAATATGAATCATTTTAAGAGGGGGAACTGTGCATTTATCTATTTTTATTCATTGGAAAAAAATCATAATGTAGGGTATTTTGAGAAAACTAAAGAAAATCAAAATCAGATCAAGGTGGAGACATGGAGCATAGTGCGATAGACGATGTAGCAATAAAACTTTTGACTCTGTTATATACACATCGCCAAAAACCATATTTGCCTATATGGGGCGAGATTTTTTTCGTCTTTAGGGAAGTACAAAAACAAGCGAAAAAAAAGGGGAGGAGCATGACTGTCTATCAAATTAACCCCAGTGGTCAACTTATTTATCATCCTTGCGAGGATGTTTTTATTGCTGTGTTATCGGAGTGTAATATCAAGATCAAGATAGAAGATTTAATTGACATGATACTACAGGAACGCTTCATACCCATTCTTCCGCCGACAAAGAAAGATGAACCTATACAGAAAAATAGCTAGTCCTTCCTAGGATTAGAAAGCTCTTAGAAATGACATAAAAATGAATGAATTGTACAAATTAATGTAATGATAAGCTGACTGAGGTGCTCACAATGGATTACATACGAATTGCTGTAGAACTTTTATGTGGATTTATTGCTTTACTCTTCTTAACAAAGCTGCTTGGAAAAACACAAATTACTCAAATTACCGCCTTCGACTTTATTTCTGCGATTGTTCTTGGGGAATTAGTCGGTAACGCCTTATACGATAAGGAAACAGGAGTCGGTAAAATTTTATTCGCCGTAGGCTTCTGGGGATTACTTATCTATATTACTCAAATCATAACGATTAAGTTTAAGAGAACACGGAGTCTCTTAGAAGGGAAACCTTCTATTGTGATCCACCAAGGAAAACTGATTTACAAGGAATTGAAAAAAAATAAATTAGATATTAATCAACTCATGCATTTGTTAAGGGGAAAGGATGTTTTCTCTTTACGTGAAGTAGAATATGCCATTATTGAAACAGATGGGAAGCTGACCGTGATGAAAAAAGCAGAATATACTCAGCCGACCAAACAAGACCTTCATCTTCCCCAACAGCTTGTTTCATTATCCTATATCCTTATTAGCGACGGAGAGCTCCTGCAAGATAACCTACAGGAAAGCGGAGTAAGTGAAAGCTGGCTCCAAACACAAATTCTAGCCAATGGTTTCAAAGATTACACCGATGTTCTTGTTGCTCAGTGGGAGCCTGGAAAAGATCTGATGATACAAGGGTATTGATGATCATTAAAAGACTCTAGGAGAAAGGAGAAAGCATAGCGATGAATAATCAAGATCATTATCGGATTGTTCCTATTGAATTAAGCATCACTCTGCTCTCTTTTATCATTGGAGTGGGGATTCTCACCATTCCACGATCTCTTGCTCAGGAATTAGAATCTCCTGATGGCTGGATTTCACTAGCCTTAAGCGGAGTCATTGTGATGATATTCTGCTATCTCTATACCCGATTACAGCGGAACTTTGTGGGAATGAATATTCTTGAGTACCTGAAACAAGGCTCCATAGGAAAATGGGGAGCTAAGATTCTTGCCATTCTCTTTATTATTTATTTCATTACGCTTTGTTCTTTTGAAGCCAGAATTCTCACTGTTGTAGTTAAGATGTATCTACTTGATCAAACACCTTCTGAGGTGGTTGCCGGCTGTATCTTGCTCTTAACAACCTATGCTGTTCATAAAGGGGTCCAAGGAGTCATTCACCTTAATCTCATCTTCATGCCAATCATTATGCTAGTTATTATGGGGGTCCTTAGCTTTAACATTCCCGAGTTTGATTATGACGCCCTGCGTCCCGTTTTCTCCGAAGGCGTATCTCCTGTGTTGTTAACATTAAAAAATACACTGCTTTCTTTCTTAGGTATTGAGAGTATCTTCTTTTTTATGGCTTATATGAAAAAATCAGATTTAAGGTCCCTGCCCCTTAATATTAGCCTAGGAATTATCACGATCCTTTATATTCTTGTCACCACTTTTGCCTATTCCATCTTTTCCTTAGATGCAACTAAATTTATCACCTTTCCGACGATCGAGCTGGCGAAAGAAATCGAGGTTCCTGGAGCTTTTTTCGAACGCTTTGAGTCCTTGATGATGACGGTATGGATTATGACCATATTTAACACAATGACAATGTGCCATTTCTTCGCTTATTCTATTTTCAAAAAAGAGTTTCTTCCAGCGAAAAAAAACGAGTTCAAAAAAACCAAAGCATTTCTTCCTAGTATCATTCAGCTTTTGGTGTTTATCATTACGTTTATCCCTAATTCGCTTGTAGAGAGCTTTACCTTCAGTGATTGGATCGGATGGCTTGGAGCCTTACTTTTTGTCAGCAGCATCCTTTTTGGTTACCTGTCACTGTGGATAAGAAAACATAAATCCAAGCGAAAGAAAAGGGGATTGGAGGGTGATAAGAAGAACGAATATGAAGAGGAGAAACGATATATGAAATATCAAAGCAGGTATCAAATAAGCCCTATAGAAATGAGCATGTCGGTCCTTGCTTTTATTGTCGGAGTAGGAATCCTCACCATTCCTAGATCATTGGCTCAGGAATTAAACACCACGGATGGTTGGATTTCGATCAGCCTAAGTGGATGTATTGTCATGATCATTGTTACTCTCTACACTCGATTACAACGTCATTATCCTGGTTTAAACCTACTTCAATTTTTAGGTAAGGACCGCATAGGGACTTGGCTAGCTAAACTATTGGCTATTTTATTTTTTATTTATTTTGTGACCATTGGAGCATTTCTTGCTCGCATCCTATCTGTCGTAGTTAAGATGTATCTCCTAGATCAAACCCCTGCTGAAGTGATTGTCGGTTCGATGCTACTCATAACAACTTACGCAGTCTATCGAGGTGTGCAGGGCTTAGTCCATCTCAATCTTCTTTTCATGCCCCTCATTGTTCTCGTACTAATGGGTATCCTAACTCTTAACATTGGAAATTTCAGTATGGAAGATCTGCGTCCTGTACTGGCAGAAGGGGTTTCTCCCATTTTCATTTCCATTAAAGAAACCATCTTTGCTTTTGTCGGTTTTGAAATTATTTTTTTCTTTATGGCTTATATGAAAAAATCAGATCTGCGTGCTTTACCCCTTAATATAACAATAGGAATTATTACTTTACTTTATATATTGGTCACCATTTTTTCTTATTCTCTCTTTTCCTTGGATGCAACCAAGTTTATCACCTTTCCTACCATTGAGTTAGCGAAGGAGATTGAAGCACCCGGAGAGTTTTTTGCCCGTTTAGAGTCACTCATGATGGCAGTGTGGGTGATGACCATCTTTAATACGATGGCAATGGATCAATACCTTGCCTATTCTGTGTTGAAGGATGAATTTATCACTGGTAAAGGTCCTGTAGCAAAAAAAGTAAAACCTCTCCTCCCATTGATCGTCCAGTTTATCATGTTTATTATTGCCTTCATTCCTAACTCCCTCACAGAAAGCTTCACCTTCTCTGATTGGGTTGGCTGGTTAGGTGGAACGGTCATTATCATGGGTCTATGCTTTGGTTACTTCACTGTCTGGTACAGAAGGCTACAAAAAAGGATGTAAGTATATACAAGGAGATGTCCTATGAACAACCAGAATCATTATCAAATTATCCCCATTGAAATGAGCATTTCCATTATGTCTTTTATTATTGGAGTAGGTATTCTAACGATTCCCAGATCCTTAGCACAAGAATTAGAAACTCCTGATGGATGGATTTCCATTGCTCTGAGCGGAGTTCTTGTCATGATTATAATTAGCTTATATGTCCGTTTGCAGCGCTATTTTCCCGGTCAAACTCTTTTACAGTTCATAGGAAAAGGGTCCATTGGCAAATGGATGGAAAAGCTATTGGCTCTTATTTTTTTCATTTATTTTTTATCCATCGCTGCCTTTTTAGCACGTATTTTATCTGTGGTTGTTAAATTATACCTCTTGGATCAGACTCCTGCTGAAGTCATTGTTGCTACGATGCTGCTTCTAACTACCTATGCAGCCTATCGAGGAGTACAAGGGCTCGTTCATCTTAATTTGATCTTCATGCCCATTATTTTTCTTGTCGTTCTAGTCATCATTACAGCGAATCTAGGCCCATTCAGCTTCGCCCCCTTGCGTCCTGTCCTGTCTGAAGGAATTTCTCCTGTTCTGATTGCAGTAAAAGAAACTTTTTTCGCTTTCACAGGCTTTGAGATTCTCTACTTCCTTATGGCCTATATGAAAAAGTCTGATTTACGTGCCATTCCTCTTAACATCACAATAGGCATCATTACCCTGCTCTATATACTGGTCACGATCTTTTCTTACTCCCTTTTTTCATTAGATGCTACTAAATTCATTACTTTTCCCACCTTGGAGATTGCTAAGGAGATTGAAGTACCTGGTGGATTTGTCGAGCGTTTAGAGTCTCTTATGATGACAGTGTGGATTATGACCATTTTTAATACTATGGCGATGAACCACTTCTTGGCTTCTACTATTTTAAAAGATTATTTTACAAGATCTAAACACATGGTTTTCCAGAAGTTAAAAGCAATAATGCCAATCGTCGTACAGTTTATCATCTTTATTGTTGCGTTTATCCCTAATTCCTTACCAGAGAGTTTTACGTTTTCTGATTGGATTGGCTGGCTTGGAGGAGTTCTTATTATCAGTGGGGTGGTATTTGGTTATCTGACTGTTTGGATTAGAAAAAGGAAGAAAGTACGTTAACCACAATAAGGAAGGACGTGCATGGATGAACACTCAGGGACAGTACCGTATTCTTCCCCTAGAAATAAGTATTACTGTCATATCATTTACCATCGGTGTAGGAATATTATCTCTTCCCAGAGCCTTAGCTCAGGAGCTAGGGACGGCGGATGGCTGGATCTCCATTATTCTTGGCGGTCTTCTCTTTATGGTTCTATATACTCTTTATGTTCGTTTACAGCGTTCTTTTCCTGGACAAACTCTTCTTCAATACCTAGGTCAGGGTCCCATTGGCAAATGGGGAGTTAGAGGTTTGGCTATTCTTTTTATCCTGTATTTTATCACGATCATGTCTATTCTGGTTCGAGTCATGTCTGTGGTGATTAACATGTATTTGCTAGATCAAACTCCCGCAGAAGTAATTGTTGCCTCTATGCTTTTGCTTAGTACCTATGCTGTACACAAGGGACTACAAGGAGTGATTCATCTTAATCTCTTATTTATGCCGATCATTTTATTTGTGGTCTTTTCTATCCTGACTATCAACTTACCAGGCTTTAAGTTGGAGCCACTTAGACCCGTATTGGCTGAAGGGATTGTTCCTGTTTTGCGGGGAATAAAACTTACCTTTTTCGCATTCTTAGGTGTTGAAATATTATTTTTTCTTATGGCTTATATGAAGAAATCAGATCTTCGAGCCTTACCTTTCAACCTTACAGTAGGGCTCATTACTGTAATCTATGTGCTAGTAACTGTTTTTTCGTACTCCATTTTCTCTCTAAATGCCACCTATTTTATTACCTTTCCAATGCTTGAATTAGCCAAAGAAATGGACGTACCAGGGGGATTCATAGAACGCTTAGAAGCCCTTATGATGACCGTCTGGATTATGACCATTTTTAATACCATTTGCATTAGTCATTATCTGATTTATTCCATCATTAAAAATGAACTATTATCCAAAACCTATGCGACATCCACTAAAACAAAGGAACTTCTTCCCTCTGTTATTCTTTTTTTTGCCTTTATCGTTGCCTTCATTCCCAATTCCTTGACTGAAACCTTTACCTTTGGTGATTGGAGCGGCTGGCTTGGAGGCATTAATGTTTTTGCTGGATTGCTCTTCGGTTACCTAACTCTCTGGCTAAGAAAGAAACGTACAAAATTTTGGAATAAATCAATATGAAAGTTGAGAAACTAAAAAAACTAAGATACACCCTTAAAATAATGTTTTAGGTTGTGATGGAATGAATATCGGCGATTTAATGGATCGTGTACTTGGCTTCATGCCTCAAAGATCTGTTTTTTGGTTTGCAGTAGGGACCTTCCTTCTCTCTCTTCTCATTCAATATCTCAATCATTGGTTGAAAAAGGTGACCAAGCTCCCCTGGATGCTGGAAGAAAACCAACGAAAAAGAGAGGAAATTCTCCAAGGAAAAGTAAGCCTGAGCCATGAGCAGCAAGGAGGTAAGAAATGAAAAAGATCATTTTCAGCATTTTTCTCCTTTCCTTGTTGCTTATTCTCTCTAGCTGCTGGGATCGAAATGAAATTGAAGAGATTGGCTTTCTGTTAGCGGTAGGACTGGACCCACTGGAAGAAGAAGAACAAAAAACATATGAAGAAAGATATAGAAAAGAAACAGGGCATGTCCCCTCTCATAAGCATCATGGAGAATTCTATAAATCAACCTTTCAAATTGCTGTTCCAAGCAACATTAAAACGGAGCAAGGCGGCGGGAGCGGGCAAGCCTTTCATAATATGACCTCGATTGGCATGACCAACTTCAAAATTAATAGGAACTTCTCGGCTCGAAGCAGCAGAGTGATTAATTTCGAGCATCTCAAGGTACTAATCATTCATCAAGAACTAGCACGTAGAGGCATTATTGAACACTTGATCGACTTTTTTATTCGTGATCATGAGATGCGCAGAAAAACAAAGGTATTCATTAGTGAAGAAAAAACCACAGATATTCTAAGTGATGAGCATCCCTTGGAAAACATAGTGGCTATTTCCGTTTCAGATATTAGCGACAATCATCCAAGAGTACTCGGGATGGTTGAACCTGCTGATATAGGCAAGCTCTCTCAATATGTCATTGGTCAAACAAGCTATATTCTCCCACGAATTGTGCATCATGGCGAAGGGGGAGTAAAAATTGGAGGAGCTGCCGTCTTTCGTGGCAAAACCAATGAAATGATTGGTTGGTTAGGTGAGGAAGAAGCCAGAGCCTACAATTGGATTACCAATTCAGTCTACATGTCGGCTCTCGAAATTCCCTATGAGAACGATCAAATCTTTGTCTATGAAAATTTATCTGCAGCGACAACGATTGAGTATGAGAAAAAAAATGGGAAGGATCACTTTCAAATTGAGGTCAAAACAGAAGGAGCCTTTGTCGAGAATTGGATTCATGCCATCGAGATCAATGACCAAGCAACTCTGGAAAAGTTGGAAGAAGCAATATCTGCACAAATTGAAAAACAAATCACGAGATTGCTCGAAAAAATGCAAAAGGAATATCATGTGGATATTTTTGAATTATATAAGTATGTAAAACAAAAGGATTATAACTACTGGAAAAAAGCCAAAGGAACTTGGGATGGTGAGAACGGTGGATTTTCAAAAGCGACATTTGATGTGAAAGCTGAGGTTCAAATACGTCACTATATGTTAAATGAAAAATTAGAGGATCAGTGATACAACACCCAAAGTGAGGGAGCGTCCTATGTTAAAAAAAATACTCCGCAAATTGAATCAAGCTTCACGCAAAGACACCAAGGAGCTTAAAAACTACAAAGATGTTGCCCTGTCCTCCCGGCTGAACGAAACGACTTCAACAATCAAAAGCATCGTTGGAGAGAGCGATGATGTCATTCAAAGAGAGATTATGATTGCTCAAAATCGTCCGGCTTCTCTCTTTTATATAAAAGGGTTAAGCAAGCAGGAATTGATCAATAAGGATATCCTGAAGCCGCTTCTCGAAACACAACAAAAAATGGATCACCTCAGGGAGCAAGAATTCTTGCAAACGTTACTTCAAGAAGTGATCACAAATTCTCAATTGAGTGTGCATGATTCATTTGATGATGCGATTACCTACCTCATGAGTGGCGATTCCCTTCTTGTTATTGAAGGGATTCAGAAGCTGATTATCTTAAATACTCGGGGCTTTGATGAACGCTCTGTACAAGAACCTCAGAGTGAGGTCGTCATTCGTGGACCTAGGGATGGCTTTATTGAAAACCTACAGACAAATATAGTTTTAATACGTCGCAGATTATCCAACCCTGACTTAATCATACAAATGGGACGGCTGGGGGAACAGGGGCGTAGCCCTTTCGCTCTTGCTTACATCAAAGGCATTGCCAATGAAGATCTGATTGAAGAAGTACGTTATCGTCTGGCTTGTGTGGAAACGGATGATATTCTCGAAACAGGAGTTATTGAACAATTAATTGAGGATAATGTCCTTTCTCCCTTTCCTCAGCTTCTTCATACGGAAAGACCAGATAAAGCTGTGGGAGCCTTGTTAAATGGGCAAATTATTATTCTTGTTGAAGGGACTCCTTTTGTATTAATTGCTCCTATTACATTTCATCAGCTCTTTAAGTCCTCTGAGGATTACTATGAGCGATGGTATATAGGTACCCTAATTCGTATTCTACGCTATTTTGCTGCTTTCATCTCACTGTTTCTCCCAGCCATTTATATTGCGATGGTTTCTTATCATCAGGGGATGATTCCTACTCCTCTCGCACTCTCAACAGCGGGTGCTAGGGAAGGAGTTCCCTTCCCTGCTTTCGTCGAAGCAATTCTAATGGAGATTACCATTGAATTATTACGTGAAGCTGGAGTACGTCTACCTCGTCCTGTAGGACAAACCATTGGGATCGTTGGTGGATTAGTCATTGGCGATGCTGCTGTTCGAGCAGGCTTTGTTAGCCCAATCATGGTTATTGTCGTTGCCTTAACTGCGGTGTCGTCCTTTGCTATCCCAGCGTATAGTGTGAGCATTACCTTTCGCTTCTTGCGTTTTATGATCATGGTAGCAGCCGCGATTTTTGGATTATACGGGATTATTCTTGTCTTTATTCTGCTGAATGTTCACTTAGTTGGTTTACGAAGCTTTGGCAGTTATTACACTTCTCCTTTTGCTCCTTATCATTTTATAGATTGGTTAGATTCTGTCTTTCGAGCTCCTATGTCGATCCTCCGATATCGAACGGCTGAGCCACGCAAACGGGATAACGCAAAGCAAAAATTAAATGAGGGATAGAGATACAGAATTGAAAATGATGTTAGCCCAAAAGTCACAAATCCCACTTTTTCATAATAAGATACTATAGACGAATGTCTGGTTTTCAAAAAAATTTATGAAAAAGATGGGATTTAGAATGACATTTGAAATTGGGTTGGTTTTAACCGTTGTGTTCATGATGTTATATTGCTTAACGAAAGAAATCAGTCGCCCTGACTTTATCGTTTTTTTTGCGTTGTCTATTTTAGTGATCAGTGGGGTCTTAGCCCCATCTGATGCCCTGAGAGGTTTTTCCAATGAAGGAATGCTAACCGTAGCCTTGTTATTCATTGTAGCAGGAGCGGTTCAACAAAGCGGCTTATTAAATCATTTTCTGACCAAAGCCTTAGGCTCAGGGAAGAAGCCGCGCCAATCTCTACTTAGAATGATGATTCCTATCTCTAGTCTATCGGCTTTTCTGAACAACACCCCAATCGTTGTGATGTTCACACCCATTGTACGAAAATGGTGTAAAGAAAATCAGATTGCTCCTTCTAAATTTCTCATGGCACTCTCCTTTGCAGCCATTTTCGGAGGAACGATTACCTTAATTGGAACCTCGACGAATCTTCTCGTTCACGGCTCATGCTAGAGCATGGCTTAGCTGGATTTTCTATGTTTACCTTAGCCATTGTAAGTATCCCCGCTGGAATCATAGGGATATTATTTATGACAACTCTCGGATACCAGCTGCTCCCTTCCAGAAAAACCTCTGAAGATTCTTTTAATGAGAGCTCAAAGGAATATCTAGGAGAGGTCGTGGTAGAGGTCAACTCTCCCTTGATTGGAAAAACCATTAAAGAAGCTGGATTTAATGAATTGAACGATCTGTATCTTATTGAGATAATCAGAAGCAATGGAGAAAGAATTGCTCCTGTTTCTCCTTATAAAAAAATTCGTGAGAGTGACCGTCTGATTTTCAGCGGCATGATTTCTACCATTGTAGAACTCCAAAACATTAGGGGATTACATGTTGAAACAGGTACTCATTTACGGTTGGAGGATTTAGAAAACGGGAATGCAAGCTTAGTGGAGGCTGTGGTTTCTCATCAATCCTCTCTGATCCATCAAACCATTAAACAGAGCAAGTTTAGAGCGAAATTCGGAGCAGGAGTTGTCGCTGTCCACCGAAATCATGAACGCATCAAGAGCAAAGTGGCTGATATTGTTTTTAAACCGGGCGATACGTTACTCCTCATAGCGAATAATGATTTTCTAAATCGCTGGTCTACTTCGACTGATTTTTATTTAATTTCTCCTATTTCTCGTCCTCATGTTGTCAATACCAATAAATCCTGGATTGCCATCATCGTCTTAGTTGCTATGGTTCTGCTTGCTTCCTTCAACCTCCTTTCTATGTTCAAAGCTGCTATGTTAGCGGTTATTTGCTTGTTTTTAACCCAAACGATTACTTTTGATGGGGTGAAAAAGCATCTCCAATTTAATGTACTTCTGCTTATTGCCTGCTCTATCGGGATAGGAATTGCCATCGAACAAACAGGTACGGCGGCTTATATTGCTAATTATTTTATTTTACTAACAGAAGGAATCGGTGTGATCGGTGCGATTATCGTGGTTTATTTGCTAACAACCTTATTTACTGAAGTCATTACGAATAATGCTGCCGTTGTATTAATGTTTCCTGTTTCATTGGCTATCGCTCAACAGCTCCAGGTGGACCCTATGGCATTCTTCGTCAGTATCGCCATTGCTGCCTCAGCCAGTTTCGCTACCCCCATAGGCTACCAGACCAATTTGATCGTTTATGGTCCTGGAGGCTACCGTTTTTCAGATTACTTAAAAGTAGGGATCCCGTTAAATATTCTCTATTTACTGATTACAGTCACGATTGTTCACTTTACTTGGCTCTAGTGAAATGAGCAAACCAAGAGAGGGGTTCAGCAAGAAGGTTTCGAATCTGTTTGGCACTAGATATCTGAATACCAAAAAGAGCATTGAAAGGAAGTTCATTCGATGCTCTTTTTGGTATATGCTTTGATTTGCTAGGAAGATATCATCCTGAATCTTCTTCCCCCTTTTCAATCATACTGATTTTCCCTCCAGGTTCAAGGTAGGCTTTTTCTACTTCTTCAATGGATTTGACTCCCTTGATTCTTAGCTCCTGAATAAGGTCATTCTTGGTTAACCTAGCCTTACGCAAGCCCTTCATTAGTATTCTTCCCTGATCGATTAGTTGAATGGGCTTGCCCATGATTAGCATTTCCATGAATTTGCTCTTTAACGCTAACCAGCTCGCAATCATCTGAGCTATAACCAGTCCAATAATGGCTACAATTGCTTTCAACGGACTTAACTCATCATCTACTAAGGGAGCACCAATCAAAGCACCAATGGCGATGACAATGATCAAATCAAAGTCGGTTAATCTCCCACGGTCTGGCTGCCCATCACTCTAAAAGCCATTAATCCTACGAGAAACATTCCTAGTGCTTTGAACAAGGGCATGATATGTTCCAAGGCGCTTCCTCCTAACAACACACTTTTGTTGTATTTTCCCCATATTCCTTTCCCTTTATTAATTTTGGAAGTGAACCTAGACTATTTTCTCCTTTAAGGGGTGGTTTTTGTTTCGTTAGGGTGCTCTGCTTATTGTTCATTAGAGGTAGGATAGAGGATAGAAGGAGTGATAAGTTATGAATCAAGTGAAAAAAACCATTTTTTTTAGCGTTTTTATTTCCTATCTAGGTCTGTCCGTTATTTTACCCATACTAGCACCGATTGTGAGAGAGCTTGGTTTAAGTGAGAGTCAGGCTGGCTGGATGGTTTCTATTGGTTCTATTAGTATGGCAATCATGGGACCGTTATGGGGAAGGTGGAGCGACCAAATCGGACGTAAACCGATTATGATGATGGGGATGATCGGGATTTCAATCAGTTATCTTCTATATACTTTGGTTGTATATGTGGGTTTCCAGCGTTGGTTGGAAGTGACCACAATATTTATTTTACTGGTCCTAGCACGAACATTGGTAGGTGCCTTTATTCCTGCCGTCCCTTCCACTGCTCAACCTACATGGCTGACATCACAAGTTCCGGAGAAAGAACGTCTGGTATGGCGATGATCGGGGCAGCCAATGGATTGGGACTCGTTTTTGGTCCTGCCATTGGAGGGGCATTAGCCGTATTAGGCTTGCTCTTTCCCCTCTATCTTAGTATTTTATTGCCGTTTATTGCTTTCTTTATTATTGCGTTCATTGTTCCTCCTCAAAAATCAGTGAGTAGAGAAACAGTGCCACGTTTACATTTGTGGCATAAAAGGGCTCGTCCTTATCTATTGATAGGCTTCATCACGGTTTCTTCTATCATTACTCTACAGGTGAATGCTGGATTCTACCTACAAGACACACTGAAGCTAACAGTTGAAGGGACAGCTCGCATTCTTTCCGTGGCATTAACCTTATCGGGTCTGGCATTAGTGGGCACTCAAGTGTTACAAATGAAAGTGTTGAATTGGCAGCCAAATAAACTAATTCTCTTAGGTATTCCCATATCTATTCTTAGTTTATTATTACTTTTAGTAACCTCCTCCCTCTCGATTTATTATGTTGCCTTCTTTATATTTGGGATTGGAGTCGGGCTGATCATGCCAGGGTTCATGTCTGGTGCATCACTTGCCGTATCAGCGGAGCAGCAAGGAGCAGTAGCGGGGTTAATCGCCGCAGTACAGGGAATAGCGGCGATTATCTCTCCTATTGTAAGTACCATGCTCTACGAAGTGAATCATTCTTCACCATTTTGGTTTCTCATGAGTCTCTTTCTCTTTATTTTCATCCTCTGGGTTCCCTTAACAAGGACAAAGAAACCAGTCTTGCAAAAAGAAATCTCCTAAATTTAGCCCTATCTAACCTTTAGGTGGAGTAAAAACTCCATCTGAAGGACATCTCCTTCATTTATTGCTTCAACTAGACAAGTTCCTCATAAAATTCAGTATCGATAAAAGGCAGACCACTGGAGTGGACTAGCACTGGGAGAGGACTCTCATCTGCAAAACACAAATAGGCATAATTCCCCACATTATCAACTCTCCTTGGGATGAATCATTTCCTCTGGACGTACAAGTGTATCAAACTGCTCCTCTGTAAGGATCTTTGTTTTAAGCGCGGCTTCTTTTAATGTTAACCCTTCTTCATGAGCTAATTTAGCTATAGATGCTGCTTTCTCATAGCCGATATGTGGGTTTAGTGCCGTCACTAGCATTAACGATCTTTCTAAATTTTGTTGAATGGCTTTCTCATTGGCTTCCATGCCCACTATACAATGATCATGAAAAGACACCATCGCATCAGCTAATAATCTAGCAGATTGAAGAAAATTATAGATTATGACTGGCTTAAACACATTTAACTCAAAGTTACCTTGGCTAGCAGCAAATCCAATGCTTGCATCATTTCCAAACACTTGACAAGCCACCATGGTCATAGCCTCGCTTTGAGTTGGATTTACCTTGCCAGGCATGATGGAGCTACCTGGTTCATTTGCTGGAATGGTAATCTCTCCAATCCCACAACGCGGACCGCTCGCTAACCATCTGACATCGTTGGCAATTTTCATTAAATCAGCCGCTAGTGCTTTCAATGCCCCATGGCAATAGACGATTTCATCATGGCTCGTTAAAGCATGAAACTTGTTGAGCGCTGTGACAAATTTTTTTCCTGTTAACACACTGATTTGGTTTGCCATCAACTCTCCGTAATTTGGATGTGCATTGATCCCTGTACCTACAGCCGTTCCTCCAATCGCTAATTCTCTCATTAACTCGAGACTTTCTGTTAACATTTTTTCTGTTTTTTCAAGCATTCTATGCCAGCCACTTATTTCTTGACCTAGAGTTAAAGGAGTTGCATCTTGTAAATGGGTTCGACCAATTTTAATTATAGATTGAAAGGCTTCTATCTTAATAGCCAGCGTTGCTTTTAATTTTTGGAGAGCAGGGATGACTTGATCCTCTACAGCCATAACAGCTGCAATATGCATAGCTGTAGGGAAGGTATCATTTGAGCTTTGAGACTGATTGACGTCATCATTAGGATGAACCTTTGTCGCTCTACCCTGCTCCAACAATAATTGGTTGGCTCGATTCGCAATGACCTCATTCACATTCATATTTGATTGGGTTCCACTTCCCGTCTGCCAAACAACAAGCGGAAAATGCTCTCTGAACTCTCCCTCCAGTAGCTCTTCCGCTACCTTCACAATCACATCCGCTTTCTCAGCATCTAGCTTTCCAAGCTGGTGATTAACCAAGGCTGCACTTTTCTTTAAAATCACAAAGGCTTTAATGACTTCTTCTGGCATTTTCTCTATCCCAATTTTAAAATTTTGACTGCTTCGCTGTGTTTGAGCGCCCCAAAGCTTATCTGAAGGTACATGAACTTCTCCTAATGTATCTTTTTCAATTCTGTATCCCATTTTTTTAACCACCTTATACAGAAATTTTTCAAGCTAACTTTTTATTATTTTAATCGATAATAATTATTATTATCAATTAAAAGGTGGAGAATCAGCTATTAAATGAAAACCACGAGCTGCTATTTAGTCCGATTCCTCCATTCTTTTGGAGAGAGTCCGTACCGTTTCTTGAATGCGCTTGAAAACTTACTAGGGTTTTGATAACCTAAATTTTCAGCTATTTCAGTGACAGTCATTTCCGTCCCCTCCAACAACTGCTTTCCTCGCTGTATTTTTTCTTCTACTATAAAACTAGAGATGGTTGTTTGAAATAACTGTTTAAAGCCCTTTTTCAATTTTGTTGTATTCATACAACAAAGACGCGACAATTCCATCACACTCGGCGGTTCAGCCATTCGCTTTACTAAGATTTCTTTTGCTTGGTGTAGCAGTCGACAATCTTCTGTCGTTAAGGTGATCGCTTGCCCTTGTTGCTGAACCCACTGTAAGCTTTCAGACAAAATCTGAAAAGCCATTCCCTTCCTTTGAAAAAAGTCATTGGGATGGCTGTTCAATTCAGGAGAAGAATAATCCAGTAACCTTTGAAACAACCAATTAATTTTTTGAGGAGCCAGCATCTTTTTATAGAAATGAAGGAGGTTTGCTTCGGGTAAGCTTTCTCTTAAAAAACGGAGTAACTCCTGCTCCGATTCAAACAAAGTCAGATCAATCTTAATATTCACAGTTTCACAATTTTGAGCCCATATTTCAAAAAGAACATTGGGATTTAACTGTAATCGACTAAAGATAAGCTCTCCTTCTTTTCCTTCGTATATCTCTCCACTAGGAAAGGCAATTACTTTATAATAGCCGCTAGTGATTAAAGTTACCTCTAGTGTATCCCTAAAGTAAAAGTCTTTACTTAAGAGCTTTCCTTCGATCGAATCGTATCTAGTGATGCAGAGTTCCATTCCCCTTTCCAATTGCCAGCGATGCATACTCCCGGAGCCAAAACGTTCATGAAAATTATAAAATTGATTGTCTGGTCGTTCTTGAAGAAGACGAATACACTCTCTTTCAATAAAGAGATCATATTCGTCTAATGGTTTCGAGGGCACTATCATCACATCCTTTTCTTTTCGGTATGATGAGAATTAGTTTGTTTTTATTAATAAGTAAATAAAGTAGGGCGCTCCTAAGGCTGAAACGACCAGACCTACTGGGATTTCTGATGGAGAAAGAATGTTACGACCGATCGTGTCAGCTACTAGTAACAATAACGCTCCCATCAAGGCAGCCGTGGGAAGCATAACTTGATGCTTGGGTCCAACAATTCTTCTTGCTAAATGCGGAGCAACAAGACCTAAAAAAGAGATTCCTCCTCCTACAGCCACACAAGCTCCAGCTAAAGCAACAGCCAGCATCAATAAGATTCGTCTTTCTTTTTCAACAGCAGCCCCCAACCCAGTTGCCACATAGTCCCCTAAATGCAATATGTTTAGATAACGCGCTTTATACATCGTATAGGGGAGTAGAATCATAATCCAAGGTAAAATGGTCAAGACAAACTTCCAATTAGAGTTCCAGATGCTACCGGATAACCAAATCGTTGCTTGCATAAAGTCACGTGGGTTCATTTTAAGCTGAAAAATAATCAAAGCCGCCGCAAACGCTGCGTTCACACCAATTCCAACCAAGATCAGCCTGACCGGTGTAACTCCTTTCTTCCAAGCAAGAATATAGATAAGAAATGCCGCAAAGCCTCCACCCACTAGAGCGGCAAAAGGCAAAGCAAACATCGACCATGTTCCAAGTGAGGACGTAGATCCTTGGAAAAAAAAGATGAACAAAACAACCGCTAAGCCTGCTCCGGCATTAATTCCTAATATTCCCGGCTCCGCTAACCCGTTCTGGGATACCCCCTGTAAAATAGCTCCCGAAATAGCTAATCCTGCTCCAATTAATAAGGCAATCACCATACGCGGCAAACGGAACTGGAAAAGAACGAGCTGATCTTTTTCTGTCCCTAAGCCGATTAATGTTTTTAAGACCTCCATGGGTGCCATTCTAATATAGCCCATATTTAAACTGATAAAAAAAGAAAGTAGAATCAAAACAAAAAGTAGGGCCATGATGAGCAATGGTTTTTTTTTCTGTTTTTTTTGCCAACTCCATTACAGTCCTCTCCCTTCACGACGAGCAAGGTAGAGAAAGAAAGGAACTCCGATTAGCGCAGTGATAGCTCCCACAGGTGTTTCAAAAGGGGGATTAATCATGCGTGCTCCTAAGTCAGCTAAGACAAGCAATAATGCACCTAAAATAGCGGCACATGGAATAATCCAACGATAATCGACTCCTACAAGAAAACGAGTGATATGAGGAATCACCAATCCAATAAAACCGACAGAGCCCGCCACCGAAACAGCGGCTCCTGTTAATAAAAGGACGACAATGGTTCCAAGTACTTTTACCAGAACCGTACGTTGTCCCAATCCTTTTGCCACCTCTTCTCCTAAACTAAGCACAGTAATTGAGCGTGCTAGAATAAACGCCAAGCATAAGCCAATAACCGCAACAGGGAGCAAAATCTGAATACTAATCCACTTGGTTCCTGCTACACCCCCTGCGTACCAAAAGCTAATATCCTGTGCAACACGAAAATGAATCGCAATGGCAGAAGAAATGGAGCTTAATAAAGCACTCACGGCTGTTCCAGCAAGAGCAAGCTTGACTGGAGTTAAGCCCCCTTTAGAAAAGCTTCCTATCGCAAAAACAAGGCAAGCCGACATTCCAGCCCCCACAAAGGACCACAGCATCAATCCAATATAAGAAGTCCCTGGAAAAAAAGCGAAAGCAATAGCGATCATAAAAGCTGATCCAGCCGTAATTCCCATAATAGATGGTGAAGCAAGTGGATTTCTTGTCATCCCTTGCATGATTGCCCCAGATACAGCTAAAAAAGCGCCTACTAAGGCAGCTGCTATGGCTCGCGGCATTCTTAGCTCCTGAATAATTTGATGAGCGGTTAGATCTGGGTTAAATTGAAACACTCCTTCCCAGACGGTTCTAAAATCAATGTCAGCTGCGCCTAAAGAAATAGAAGCAGCTATTCCAAAGAAAAGGGCAATCATTCCTGAGAATATGATGAGGGTAGCGACTAGAGGTCGCGAGATAAGCTTTGAGGATTCCTCTTGTACCGTTTGGTATTGTACACGATCTACTTCATTCCTTGCCATAGATGTTCAATCCTTTACTCTTTCTAGTTATTGTGTTAATGATAATCATTATCATTAACACAATAACCTACCTTACTAATTAAATCAAGGGAAATTTTGTATTACACCCTATATTCCAAGAATGATCCTACCAAATTAAGCATGTAAAAGGGCATTATGAAGAAATTTTCCAGCTAGCTGCCTCCTGCTGTAAGGACCACAACCTTTCGTAAAGTCCCTTTTGCTTGAGCAAATCATCATGTCCCCCCTTTTCAATCACTTGTCCCTTTTCAAACACTAGGATCTGATCCGCATAGCGAATGGTTTTCAGACGATGGGCAACCACGAGGACAGTACGTCCTTCTATGAGCTTATTTATGGCTTTCTGAATATAAAACTCATTCTCAGAATCAAGTGAGGCCGTGACCTCATCTAACATTACTATGGGAGCATCTTTTAAAAAAGCACGAGCAAGGCTAATCCGCTGCTTTTCACCTCCAGAAAGTGTGCTT
This sequence comes from Caldalkalibacillus mannanilyticus JCM 10596, assembly GCF_000615945.1. Taxonomy (GTDB): domain Bacteria; phylum Bacillota; class Bacilli; order Caldalkalibacillales; family JCM-10596; genus Bacillus_AT; species Bacillus_AT mannanilyticus. The sequence continues at coordinate 37,025 of NZ_BAMO01000024.1, read as the reverse complement.
CCTCCTTCGCCCACAAGAGTTTCATACCCCTTTGGCAGCTTCATAATAAAGTCATGACAATTTGCTTGACGGGCAGCTCGTTCCACTTCTTCCTGTGAAGCATCGAGCTTACCAAAGCGAATGTTTCCTGCAATGGTGTCTTGGAACAAATAGACGTCTTGAAAAACAATAGATATATTTTTTAGCAGTTTCTCTGGATCCATTTGCTTCATATCTGTTCCATCCATTAACACTCTTCCTTCTTGCGGATCATAAAAACGAGCAAGTAACCGTAATACCGTACTTTTTCCACTTCCTGATGGACCAACAAGAGCGGTTAACGAGCCCTGTGGGATCTTAAAAGAAAGCCCTTCAATAAAAGGATCTTCTCCGTAACAAAACGAAACGTTTTCCAATGCCAAAGAATACCCTTTTGGAGGCTCATCTTGTCCAGTCATGATCGCTTCATTTTTCAATTCAACAATTTGACTGCCTGCCACCTCAGAATAGCGAAACTCAGCATAATTGGCTAATGCTGATATAAGAGGGTCATAAATACGTGTACCTATTAGCAGAAAGAGAACAAAGGTAATGACATCAAGTTTCCCCCCTATCAATAAAAACGTTCCTAAAATAATCATTATTGTTAAACCCGATCGTATTAAAGCAATACCTAGTAGAATAATCGGGCCAAGGAGAGCTTCAAGACGAATGCTTTTCTGCATTAGCTCTTTAAATGCACCATGAAGACGGGAAAAGCGTTCACCAGCTAGACCGTAAGCTTTAATGACACGTATCCCATTCAGATATTCTTGAAAGCGGTTCATCGCATCTATTTTTGCTTTCATATGGCTCAATCCAAGCTTCTGCTGAAATTTTGTGGATGCTAGTACAACCGAAAAGGCTACAGGCAATACAGCAAACAAAGAAAGAGCAAGCCGCCAATCAATGAAAGCCAGTCCAATAACAGCAATCAAAGGCATTATGATCCCAGCAATCATTTGCGGTACAATATGGGAAATGCTATTTTCCACCGTAAAAAAATTCCCCATCATCAAATTAGCTAAATCGCCTGGATCACGTCGAGTAATGTAACCTAGGGGGAGCTTACGGAGATGCTCAGCAAGCTCTGTCCGTCCCTCTGCAGCTGAATCATAAGCACCACGAAAGCAAGCTGTGTAGGCTGGAATCTCACCGATATAGAGAATCAGCATACTCAAGGCAAGAGCCAGACATACCCACCAAAGCCGAGTCATATCGAGTATCCCCTCAGGTGAAGAATGAAAAATGAAAATAAGCCTCACAGCTTCAATTGCCAGTGCAAATGGAAGAATGCCAATAAGATTAGAGACAGTCGTCCACAAGACTGGCTTGAACAATTTTTTAGGTTTTCCAGCTGTAATATTCTGAAAGATGTTCATACTCGTGCCCCCCTCTTGCTTAATGCCCAACTACTTGTATCAACATACAGATCCCACAACTTACGATACAAGCCATCTTGGTGCATTAAGATCTCATGCGTACCTTGTTCCAACAGTTTGCCTTCATTGATTACGACAATCAGATCAGCTGTCCGAATGGAAGGCATTCGATGTGCAATCACAAGAACTGTCTTTCCTTTCATCAGCTCACTAAGTGCTTGGTGCATAGCATGCTCATTTTCAGGGTCAGCATAGGCTGTTGCTTCATCTAGAATAAGGATTGGTGCATCCTTTAAAATCGCCCGCGCAACTGCCAAACGCTGCTCTTCCCCACCAGACAAATGAATTCCCCCCTCACCAATGAGCGTATCATAGCCATTAGGCAGCTTTTCAATGAAGGTATGGCATTGAGCAGCCTTTGCTGCCATCACTATCTCTTCCTTCGTTGCCTTAGGATTGCCGATCCAAATATTCTCATAAATAGAATCATAAAACAAAACTGTATCCTGAAAAACAAAAGAAACCAAGTTCATTAAATCATCCTGCTGTATATGACGAATATCTACTCCTCCAATTAGAATCCTTCCTGAACTCACATCATAGAAGCGTGGAATGAGCGTTGCTATTGTAGACTTACCTGATCCTGATGGTCCCACTAACGCTGTTATTTGACCCTTTTCTGCTCGAAATGAGACATCTTGTAGAGCAGACTGTTTGTCGCTTCCATATGAAAAGGTAACATTCTCAAATGTAATTTCATAAGAGTTTGGGAGTGTTCTTGCCCTTGCCTCTGGTAGCGGCTTCGTTAATAATATTTCATCAATACGCTTCACTCCCTCAATAATATCAGTTAAGGATCTGCTTAAGCTCAGCAGTTTCGTCATAGGTGTTGCCATAGCTGGAGCCATAAGAAGAAAAAATAGAAGTGTCTGAGCAAATAATAGATTTCCTGAATCTATACTCAGAAAATAGATACCTACTGGCAAGCTAAAGATAATGATTGATGCAAGCATTGTCTTGAAGAGAATAAACCTTGTTTGAAATTGAGCAGTTATATAAAGACAATATTCACGGTAATCCAATAGCGTTTGCTGAAATTGACGGAAGGAATGCACGGTCTGATTAAAAGCTTTAATTGCTGGCATTCCACGTATATACTGAACGGTTGATGCATTCATAGCCTCAAGCGCATCATGATACCTTTTCATGTATCCATTAGTTTTCTGCTTGCTCATAAACGTAAATTGAGCGATAAGTCCAATTATCAGGGGCAAAATACTAGCGATAGCCAACCATACATTTAACGACAACATGACTATAAACATCACTAGTCCTGTTACCATAGCTCCAATTAAATCTGGAAATTGATGAGCTACGAAATTCTCAATTTTCTCCACATTTTGATCCACTGTTTTCTTTACCGCTCCTGTTGATGTTTTTGTTAGAAAACCAAGTGGTAAATGACTAATATGTTCAGCTAGTTTCACACGAAGATCAAACAAGATACGAAACGCTGCAACATGAGAACACATTAAGCTGATATAGAGAGCAATAAGTCCGCTCACGAAACCTCCTAAAGCCATAAAGGACCAACGAAGCATACTAGCTCCATCTGCCTCAAGAGGTGATTTTGCGTGTTGCAGAAGCTCTGCTAATATAAAATAGATGGATAGGTAGGGAACAAGCAGAAACAATGAACTAACAATCGAAGAAATGGCTGCCCATAATAGCAGTTTCTTTTTTTCTCCTGCCAACTGAATCAAGCGCAACAACCCGGTTCTAGAGGGATTCATAGGAGTCTACCCTTCTTTCCCAGACTCAAGAATAAGTGTACTGATTCGATCTAGCAGCATCATCCGTCCCATCGCTGTAAAAGAATAGTTATAATTCTCAACACTTGTTATTTTATAGACATTCCCTTTCTGAACTGCCGTAAGCGTGCTCCATACTGTGCTCTCATCTATTTTATTTTCACTGTTCTCCATTAAAATAATATGGTCGGGATTCAGAAAAGACAGAGATTCAAGATTGATCTCTATTCCCCCCCATGTTTCAGGGCTTGGAATCCCCTCTGTTCGTTCTAAATCTAAATCCTCATAAATAAGCTCAGCCATTCCTGATGAGGAATACACAACAAAACTTTTTGGGTAGGTTTCCACAATAACAAACGTTTCATCCCCAATGACGGGCTTGAGTTTCTCTTTCCAATCTGTCACTTTTCTTTCATACTGAGCGACCCATTCATCATGCTCTTTGTTTTTATCAAAAAGGTTCGCTAAAAATTCCAAACGTTGGGCTGGTTCATAATATACGTAGGGTTGTATGACCGTTGGTGCGATTTGTGACAATTGCTCATATAAGTCTTCATGATAAGTACCCACAATAATTAAGTCAGGCTCAGCTATTAACACTGCTTCAAGATTAATTGGCTGTGCATACCACCCCACATTCACTGTTTCTGCACTCAAGCGATCTCGAATAGTGGGAGAAAACTCTGTTTGATTACCAAAATCAACATTACCAGAAGCAACAGGTTCAATACCAAGTATTAGAAGTTCCTCTGTCGAACCTGAAAGATCAGCGACACGCTGCGGATTTGTAGGAATTCTCACCTCTTCTCCATTAGGATTTTGAACAACTTTTTGTTTCTGTTTTTGCTCCACACTTTCCGCTGAATGAGCGCATGCCACTAATCCCCACATCAAACTCAATATGATCATGATTTTTGTACGATTTGTTCTTTGCAATCTATTCATCCTCCTCGAATCATCCTTATAGTTACTGCTCCATCATACAAATGAATGTCAGCCTCAACTACCTCAAGACGGATTTTTTTACGCTGAGAAGGATTCTTTTCATGTTGCCAGATAGTAAAAAAACAGAAGCGTCAGCCTCTGTTTTTTCAATAATATCGCCTAACTAATGATGGAGATACTCCAAATTTTTCACGAAACCCTTTTGAGAATGCACTCAAATTATTATAGCCTACCTCGGAGGCAACTTGAGTTACATTCCCCTGTTCTTTACGCAATAAATCTAGGGCATACTCAAAGCGCTTTTCCCGCAAAAAACCAAAGACCGTTGTGCCGTATAGCTCCTTAAATCCTCTTTTTAACTTATAATCATTTAATCTAACTAAGTGTGCCAACTCTAATAAGGACGGTGGGTTACTCATTCGTGCCACCATGAGTTCAGCCGCTTGATGCACTTTCATTATGTCATTTCTTGATAAAATTCTTGTAGAGTCATTATGACCTGAATCGAACATCAGTAAACGAATATACCGACTTAGTAATTCTAGCGCTTTAGATTCAATCGTTAAAGAACAGTGATCCGAACCAGATATTTCTTCAATGATACGTTGTACTAAATGTTCGCTCATTGCATCAAGTTTTATATCAAGCTTTCTAAATCTACCTCTTTTCAAAAACGATTGAAAGCTAATTCGATTTTGCCCCGTTTCTTGTTCCAAATAGTACTGAAAGAGCGGAACTGGAATCCCAAGAGCTAAGGTACGCGTCCGATCCAATGCAGAAAATTGAAAAACGGCTTCAAAGTCCTTCATAAAAAGAAAGGAGCTTATCCCCTTCTTCATCTCATAGGTAGATCCAGATACCCAAACCTCACGCTCCCCATCAAAGATAAATTGTAGCTCTACCATCTCTTCATGCGTAGAAAATCTCTTGGTCTGCTTCTGCTTAAAATAAAAATCGGAAAAGACAATCTCAAGCCCTGAAAAAGAGGTCACTCGTTTAAAACCACCTCTTCCGATCGAATCAGGCAACACATACGATTGTTTACTAGTTTGTTCAATTAATAAAGTAGAAAAAAAACGTTGATAAATGGAATCTAGGCTTGGTGTATTCATCAATAAACACCTTCCCTTACTATTTTGCTATCGATTTGAAATCATTTGTTCAACTATAAAATCCAACTGATTGTCTATGGCAATCGGATCTTGAAAGTAGAATGTCTGGACTTGATATTCATGAACATTTCCAGCTTTCACGGCAGGTAGATCCTTCCACACGCTAAGGGATGTTACCTCACCTTTTCTTTCCTGACTACCCTCAGTACCTACAGCAGAGTCTCTTACTCCTAAAAAAATATGATCCGCTTCACCAAGAAATTCTGGAAGTGATTCTAGCGCTATAGAAGCCCAACCCTCCTTAAATGCAACCTCTTCTACCTTAGCTGGTGCACGAAAACCTAAATCATTATAGATAATTTGTCCGCCACGTCCATAGGACTTCCCCATTAAATAGATTTCTTTCTGTGCCAATTCAAGGATGACCACTTTTTCGCTCTGATCTACATGTTTAAATAGCTCTTCTTTTTTTGTTTCTATTTTTTGATCTAGTTTGGCTAACCAAGCCTCGGCTTCGGCTTCCCTATTCAATATTTTAGCAAATTCTCTTAGGCGTTCTCGGTAATCCTGTTGTCCATAAGGCACAACAACCGTCGGCGCAATTTGAACTAGCTGATCATACTGTTCTTCAGAATAAGTAATGATAATATCTGGATTGAGGCTCATGATTTTTTCAACCGAAAACGATGTCTTATCTCCAACACTCTCAACCCCTTTTAATTGTTCTTCATAATAGGGAGTTCGAACACCCAGCCTGCTGCTCCAACAGGAGTCACACCCAAAGCGAGTATATCTCCCACGTAATCTTGAACGGCTACAACAACTCGTTCTGGGTGTAGCGGAAGTTCGATGTTACCTAGTGTACTCTCATAGACTCTTGTTTCAGATCCTTCACTCGCTTGCTCTTCCTTTTGTTCTCCTATAGCATCGGAGTTGTTCAAGTCAGTAACGGTACTTGTACTGCAAGCACTTAATATAAAGACCACGAAGAATACTAAACATAATAGATAGCTTTTTTTATTTTTCATTATGTATCTCTCCTATTTTTAAAATGTATAGCTTAACTCTTATTTTTGCTGATTCAGCTACTCTATCTCTTATTGATTAATTAATTGTTTAATCAACTCACGATTTCGGTTCTTAAATATCTCGTTATGTGAGGAAACCATGCCATCTCTATTGGCTTCTGGTTCAATAAAGAGTTTCGCTTGATTGACAGCATTAGCGGCATCTTGAAATGCTCCAGCTATTAAATGTACTTTGCCTTCATGCTTAAGAATATCTCCAGCAGCATAGATTCCTTCTATTGAAGAGGCGCTCACAGCATTACCGGCAATAAAATATTCATCGATCAAATCTATCTTTACTTCACTATTCTCTAGCAAAGCCTTATCACGTTCATAGCCATGACTAATAATCACTTCATCAACGGATAAATCCGTTATATCCCCTGATTGATGATTGGTTAACTCCACACGTTCGATCATTTCTTGATTCTCGCTTGCGATAAGTTTCGTAATGGATGTATGAAAGATGCATGTGGCAGAGCTGTTCATCAGTTGAGTAATCTGTGCTTCGTGTCCTGATAAGGCTTCTTTGCGATAAATAACATATACTTTCTTGGCAATCGGCTCTAATTCATTCGCCCAATCAATAGCGGAGTTGCCTCCTCCGGAAATGACTACCGTCTTGTTTCTAAAGCGCATCAAAGATTTCACAGTATAATGCAAATTAGTAACCTCAAATCTTTCGGCTCCCTCTACATCTATTTTTTGAGGGTTTAATATCCCTCCTCCAACCGCAATAATGACAGTCTTGGTATAATGCTTGTTTCCCGAAGCTGCATGGAGGGCAAAGATCCCTGTTTCATCTCTAGCAATGGACTCTACTTTTTCATTTAAGAAAACGGTTGGTTGAAACGTTAGACCTTGCTCCACAAGCTGTTCAATTAATTTCTCTCCTAGAATAGGTGGCTGTCCCCCAACATCCCAAATCATTTTTTCCGGGTAAACATGCACTTTTCCTCCCAGCATAGGCTGATACTCAATGATTTTTGTCTTCATTTCCCTAAGACCACTGTAAAAAGCGGAGAATAATCCAGCTGGTCCTCCTCCAATAATCGTTACATCGAACACTTCTTTTTCCACGTTTTCCACTCCTTTATGACTATCACTTTAAATGATATTGATTATTATTATCAATTGATTATACAATAAGATCTATATAATGCAAAGTTGTAAGCATACAGATAATCACCCTAAAATTTGTGAAAGAATCATTTCTACATAGTGAAGGAGTAAATTCCAATGGATCATAGTGCAATTCAGACTTTCCATCATTCTCTGTTCGAATTACTGACGATTGAACTTTCAACAATTGAAGATAACTGTGAAACTCATATCGTTTCATCTCACATCCTTCTCTTCGTCAGGCAAGGTAACGGAAAACTAACCATAGATGGCATCATGTACTCTCTAGCACAAAACAAATGCTTCATATTACATCCTGGCATGCTAATTGAGATCAAAAAAACAAGTAAAGAACCCATTCAGCTTTATAGAACCGAATTTATCTTGATAAATCAAAACGAACTGAAACAAACCGATGTGGAGCATAGGAAACATAAGAACAAAACTTTATTTTTAAAAGGAGCGCTTCACATTTCTCCTATATCTAAACTAAAAAGACTGATCGATCAACTCTATCAATCCGAACAAGAAGAATCAGATTACCTACTAAGGAAGCTCAAACAGCAAATGTATTTTTATGAACTTCTCTATTTCCTACATAAAGAAAAGCTGTTTTCCACTGAAGAAAAAGATACAAAAGGGCGAATTCAATTAAGTATTGAGTATATCCACTCCCATTTTCACGAAGAAATTACGCGAGAAAAATTAGCTTATATCGCTGACTTAAGCCAAGGCTATTTCTCACATGCCTTCAAAAAAGAAATGGGTTTAAGTCCAATTGACTACTTGAATGACGTAAGAATCAAGAAAGCGAAAGAGCTCCTTATTACGACCCACGATACGTTAAGAGAAGTTGCCCACAATGTCGGCTACAAGGATGAGTTTTATTTTAGCCGTGTGTTCAAAAAAACTATAGGAATCGCACCAAGAGTTTATGTTAATAAGAACAGGAGCAAGATAGCGAACTTTGTTTGTGCTTTTAATGGTCATTTTCACGTTTTGGAGTCAGAGCTCTACGCTTCAATAAACTACACCGAAAAAAGGGGCTATCAATTTCAAATAGATGGAACATATTTGCCTTTCTATTCTTATCAAGGAACTTCTTCTATTATTAAAGCTACTATGCAACTGTTCAATAATAGTAAGCCTGATGTCATTATTTGTGCAGATGAGAATGAAGAAGAGGCAATGTTATTAAATAAACTAGCCCCAACGGTTACCATTCCTTGGATGGGTAACGATTGGAGGCAGCACCTTCTACATATTGCCGATATTGTTGGAAAAACCAAAGAAGCCAACAGGTGGCTTGCCCAATATGAAGAGAAAGTAGCTCAGACAGCTCAAAAAATAAAAGGAAATGTTCATTCCTATGAAAAGATTATGATTGTGAGAATTTACGCTGGACACTATCGTTTATATGGAACTCGTAATATCGGCAATGTCCTGTACAATGACTTGAAATTAACCCCTGTTGATGCGGTATACCGTATTCCTCCTGAAAAAAATCAGGTATTGATCACTTCTTCTCAAATAGCTGCTTGTGAAGCGGATCACTTATTTATCATGACAGCTGTTGATCAGCAATCGCAGAAGATGCTGTATGCTCTAACCAATAATCCAGACTGGAGTAAGATACCGGCAGTAAAGAAAAGACAAGTACATCCTATAAATCAAGACCTTTGGTTAGAATATTCTTCCTTTTCTCATGAAATATTACTTGAGAAGGTAGTAGATCTTCTTTGCAAAAATAATAATAGTGCAAAATAGAAAAGACAATTGTCCATGGACGAGCTATTCTTTGCCCATTATAATGTAACCAGCATTGATAATCATTTTCATTAAGGAGAGGCAACTATTATGAAGGTAAAGCACTTATTATTTAACATGTTGATTGTAGCTCTACTCTTTTTTCTCGTAGGCTGTGGAAACGAGGAAACGGATTCAAAGCAAGTAGAAAATACTGATCATCTCAAGGAGGCTCTCGCTACAAGGACATTTATCGATGTGACTGGAAGAGAAATCGAGATTCCAGTGGAACCGAAACGAATAGTAACTACTCAATATTTAGATGCATTGCTTGCTCTTGGGGTTAAACCAGTGGGTGTCCCTTCTCACGTATTAGATAACAAATATTTAGGGACATTACAAGAAAATGTAGCTGATCTTGGTCATCCATTCAGTCTGGAGAAAATCATAGAATTAGAACCTGATTTAATCATTGCCGCTAATCAAGAAGAAGTTGAACAACTAAGTAAGGTAGCCCCGACTGTTGTTGTTCCTTGGATGCATGGTGATGTTTTTACCCAATTATTTGAGATTGCACGTGTCATTGACAAAGAAAAAGAAGCAAAAGAATGGATCGCAACTCAGGATGCTAAAGCCAGTGAAGGAAGAGAAAAAATACGAGGAAAAATCGGAGAAGACGAAGTGGTTTCGATTTTCATGGTCTGGGGAAAAGATACCCTTAGAATATACGGTGGTCGCAACATTGGGCATATGTTTTATCGAGCATTACAATTAACTCCTCCCCCATTTATACAAGAACGCTTGAATAATGACCCCGATTTCAAGGAGTTTGTTTTTGAAAATATCTCAATGGAGATGCTACCAGAATTTGCAGGGGACCGAATAATCATGTTAGTCTACGGTCAAGAAGCACGAGATGAGGGTGGAATGCTCTATCAGCTGGAGCATAGCTCTCTATGGAAAAACCTTGATGCTGTGAAAAATAATAAGGTCTATTACGTAGAAGAAGATCCTTGGTTCATCTATTCTCCCATTGCAATAGACAAATCCTTAGATGAGGCAATCAAGTTATTTGCCCAGTGAATGTATTCACGGTCTGAGTAAAGCTCTCCAAGTTTGGCTGGAACAAATTATGGTCGGAATCCTCAAAACAGATAGTTTTCACATTGGTAAGTGATTCTTTGTACTTTTGGCACAGCTCATCAGATAGAATGGCTCCTTGTTTTCCACCTCGTATTACTAGAACAGGACATTCTAAGGTAGAGAGTTCGTGCCAAAACTCTTTTTCACTTGATTCTTTTTGGATTCTCTCAATGGCATATCTTTTCATTCTTTTTAGCGCCGTTTTTCCTTTCCAAGGAGGGAGATTAATAAACCACTCTACCCACTGATCCGCTAATTTTGTGTGAACAGCTGGATAATCTCCTAGTATCAACCCTCGAACTTTACTTGAGTTCTTTAAAGCAAATCCCAATGCATAGGACACTCCCCTAGAGAATCCAAAGATAATAAACTCCTCTAGTTTCTCTTGGCGTACAACACTTCCAATATCCTGGATATGATGCTCCAATGTATATCCTGCTAGAGGAGCATCACTCTTTCACCCTACTCATGTCCTAAATCTTGTTTTAGTTCTTTCAGACGTTTCTCTCCCCATTCGTACATCATTTCAACGATAGGTAGTAAGGTCATACCAAGTTCCGTCATGGAGTATTCAACTTTCGGAGGTACTTCAGGGAACACTTCTCTACGAACAATTCCATCTTCCATCAGTTCGCGTAGCTGATTGGTTAAAATCTTGTGAGAAATTTTTGGAAAAAGCCTTTGGAGTTCGCTAAAGCGATGAGGACCTTCTACACCGAGATGCCATAGAATCACGACCTTCCACTTCCCGCTAATAATGGATAGAGTTAATTCTTTGGCACAGTGATAGTCCCCATTATTAATCTTATTTTTGATTTCTTCTCTTAACTTATCGGACATTGATTTATCTCCTTCTGCTCTTCTTTAGTTACTTTTCTGTAACCAACGCACAAAAAAGTGCATTCTTCCAAGGAACCATTTGCACCATTATAATAGGCTTTGTTGAAGTAGCCAACTTTTTCAAGTGATAAGGAGAGTGTTTTATGTTGAAAAAAAGAGCATTATTTATTTTACCACCTGATCGGTTTAATGAAGAGGAACTCTTTAAGCCGCAAAAAGAATTAGAAAACACCGGAGTAGAAGTAACTGTAGCAAGTACCAAAACAGGTGAAATCATAGGTGATTATAAAGGAAAGGTACAAGCAGAGGTCGTCTTCTCTGAAGTTGCAGCTACGAATTATGATCTTGTCGTTGTGATTGGAGGATCTGGGACTATTGATCACCTCTGGAGAAACGAAGACATATCAAACTATTTAGTTCAAGCTCATGAGCAGAAGATTCTTATCGCTGGAATCTGTGCAGGGGCTGTTTCAATCGTAAAAACAGGTTTACTGGTTGGTAGAAAAGCAACCTGCTATCCAGTCGATGTGATGATTAACGAATTGAAAGCTCATAACGTTGAATATTTGGTTCAAAATGTTGTTGCTTACGAAGACATTATAACAAGTGATGGTCCAGATGGAGCGACAGCATTTGGACAGAGCTTAGCAAAGGCATTAAGTTAATATGGATTAGGTTTTAAGGGCAACGTCTCCAAAATGTAGCTTTGGAGACGTTGCTGATGCTTTATATTTCTTTTTCTCTAGTAATCTAATCCTATTCTATTTGATAAACGGCGGCTGTTTCCCTGATAACAGATCTATGAATTCAATTTTTTGTGGTGGGTAGATATTTTCGGGCAGATCATCTACTGAAAAGAATTCTAGTTTCAGAGATTCCTCATTCTCTTTGTCCAATGTTCCATGATAGTCTTGGCAGGTAAAGATGATTTTCACAAGAGCCACTTGATCACCATTGGCTAATGTGCTTTCATAATTTGGACCCGAATATATACCGAAAAAATCTAATTTTCCCAGAGTTAATCCCGTTTCTTCATACACCTCTCTTCGGGCTGTTTCTTCAATGGTTTCACCCATCTCCATAAATCCTCCGGGACGTCCCCATTTTCCGTTATCACTACGAAGTTGTAAGAGAACTCGATTCTCTTTTTCTAAAATTAAGACACCAGCTGCGACCATAATAACCTTATTGTTGCCCACAAGATTTCGTAAGTAATGAATATAATCTGACATATTTCACCTGCTTTTTTGTATTTATCTTTTTTGCATGTTGTCATAGTTTCGAACTAATCTCAATAGTTTTATCATATTATTTCTCTCCTAGCAGTGAAAAACCAACCAAACAAAAATAGAAAACCGATAACAATACAAGTCAATAGAGTGCTAAAGATAAGGGATGGGTTGAAAAATAGAAAACCAAGTACTTGAAAAACGCTATCCCTCAACGTACTAATGGACATACTCATTGAAACAAAGGCAACTAGTATAATATAAAGCGGTATGGCCAATTTATCTCTAACTCCAGAAAAAAGCAAGTTGAATAGGGCCACAACAAACAAATAGGCAAAAAATTGATAGAAAAACATCTCCAAAATTCCATAACGGTCCCAACCAAAGGCCTCGATAATATTGATATATCTTTTAAATTCAAAAATATGTTTTTCTAGCAAAAACCAAATGATATTAAAGACTGAAAAAATAGCAACCCAGAATACATAAGCAATCATTGTACCATAATAATAATCTTTTCGTGATGCTCCTAGATTCATGATTCTCTTAAAAAAATATAGTGGTAGAACCCCAGCCATAAAAAGCAGAAATATTGTGGCAATGTTAGAGGAAGAAATTTCAGGATGCGCGCTTATACCTGTGATACCAAGTATAAAATTAGTCAAAAACACAACTCCGACTAATCCTGTGATTATAAACAAGTACATTTTTAGTGCTGCATAACTCCCTATGAAAACCTTCTTTACTCTACTCACTTTCATTCCTCCCAGTAACTACATAAGTAAAAAGCTTTTGGAGTGACATCCCTTCAATGGAAAGCTCTAAACGAGCCGCTTCCATCTTCCCCTTTGGATCTATTTTTTCAAAAATAGCAGCAATGGCCATGTTATGATAAACATCTAGGTGGATAACGTTTCTATCTTTTATAAACATCTTAACCTTCTCGGTCATTCCAGAAATCACATAAGATTGATTTCTAATGCTATCCATATCACCTTCTAGAATCATTCTTCCTGCATCAATCATGTACACTTTCTCGATAATCTTGGAGATTTCATTGATTAAGTGCGTTGAGATTAGGATGGTACGAGGGTGAGTAGCATAATCTTCGAGGAGAACAGTATAGAACTTCTCTCTCATAATCACGTCTAATCCGAGTACAGGCTCATCAAAAATCGTTAATGGAGCTCGACTTGCAAGCCCAATAATGATACCAACAAGTGATTCCATCCCTCTGGACAACTGCTTATATTTCTTTTCTGGATTTAACCTAAAAATCTTCAACAACTCATGAGCAAATTTCCAATCCCAATTCTTATGAAACACAGAAGCAATTTCTAGCAGCTCGCGCACCCTAGCTTCTCTAAAAAAGAAACTCTTCTCCTTTACATAACAAAGTTCTTCGGATTTAATAGTGGATTTGATTTCTTTTCCAAAAATTTTTACATCCCCATAATCGGAAAATAAGTTCCCTGTAATCATATTCAGTAACGTCGTTTTTCCAGCACCATTCTGACCAAGTAATCCATAGATTGTCTCTTCCTCAAGAACAAGATCAATATGGTTAACAGCTTGAACCTTCCCATAACTTTTCGATAGATTGCTACATTCCAAAATGGTATTCAAATCCCTCAGCCTTCTTTCCTCTTAATCATGTTTAAAATATCTTCTTCTGTTAGATGAATCTTCTTCGCTTCTTCTAATAACGTTTCCACATATTTTCGATAAAAATCCTGTCTTCTTCTCTTCAATATGTTTTCTTTTGCTCCAGAAGATACAAACATCCCTATCCCGCTTTTTTTATATAGAATCCCTTGTTTGACAAGAAGGTTAATTCCCTTCACTACCGTAGCTGGGTTGATCTGTAGCATTTTTGTAAGCTGTGTGGTTGATAAGATCTGCTCATCTGTTCTATACATGTCATTGATTATTTGATCTTCTATGATATCAGCTATTTGTTTGAAGATGGGCTGATTTTCATCAATTGAAATTTTCAAAGATACCCTCCTTTATGGTTAGTTACTATAGCAATTAACCATAAAGGTAAAATATAAATTTGTCAAGTAATTTTTGGAAAAAATGACTTATTAAATTTTACAGCTCTTAGTAATTTTCTATGTGAATTGCACATTTCTGCCTTTTCATAAGCTAGTCTTCTCCCTTCTTTACTTAACTACCAATCAAATGGTACCACGTAAGGACCAAGCAGTTTGGGCTTAAAGCTTACGCTGCATCACCTAAAATGTGAGGAAGTGAAAAAGCATCTTCATAGTTGAGCTAATGATATAAATCATAACACCATTCCTTAAGATAGTAGGCATACGATGATGATGGTAATAGTTGCATCAGGGAACCTTGAACGACATGCTTTGAAAAAGGGCTTCCACATATCGATAACCTCTACGGATGGCGTTTTTCTTTGACTTTTGGGAACCATTTGATGAGCCATACCTGTCTAGATATCTGTAACCACACTTTCATAGCTATGACCTTTTCTTACAGCTACTTCATCAATTTTATGTCATAATAAAATCTCTCATGCGTTTTACAATTTACCCCCAATTAACGGCTAACGTAACTAATCGTTGTTCCAAAATACATATTAAACGCTTTCTTACGAAACCGATAGTCCTGGTGTTTACCAGTTGGAACTGATATAAATTGGTTCAGAAAATACTTCATTCCACTTATGACAACGCCAGCGTTTGATTTTGTTTTAAAATCATAAACTTTGGCAATCCTATGTAAACAAATATTTGTTGTCACTCACTATTCCTCCTATTTTTGTATTCACCTACAAAAAGAATTGCCTGGAAATTAGACTAACCTAAATTATTGAGACACTATAAAACACCTTCGAAATGGTACACTTAAACAAAATACTAATTCGGAGGTATTTTTTGCATGGGCAAAAACGTATATTCAAATGAGGTTAAGTGGGCAGTCGTGAAAGATAAGATGAGTGGGCAGTTTACGAACCGTAGATCATGAACAAATATGGGATTAAAAATGTGTCTCAAATTAAAACGTGGATGAAATGGTATCGTGAAAATCAGGTTCATCGGTTCGATCAACCAATAGGGAAATAATATTCATATGGTCATGGGCCTGATAGTTCAAGTGATGAAGAGAAAAAAACGTCAAATAAATCACTTAAAGCAGGAAAATAAAATCTTAAAAGAGTATTTGGAGATCGAAAAAGAGTTGAGAAAGAAATCGTCCTCCAACTAGTCCAAACTTCACGAAAAAAATATACAGTATCAGCTATTTTATCAGCTTTATTCCCATCTTAAAATCAAGGAGCTATTAAAACGGGACTATCAGATCAAATTAAACCGCAATACTGTTTAACGGATCATGCAGAAATACCACCTTCAATGTAGAGTAAAGCAAAAAAGAAGGTGGAAATCTCAAGGGGAATCTGTCGTTGTCGCGCCAAACCTATTACAGCGAGAGTTTCACGCAAGCAAACCTAACCAAAAATGTGTAACGGATATTACCTACATTCAATATGGTCCAGACACGTTATATTTATCAACGATTATAGACTTGTTTAATAATCAAATAGTTGCTTATAAGCTTTATACTCATCAACAAATCCCTTTGGTGATTGATATGATACCTTGGATAAAGCACTAGAAAAGCGAGGAAACCCTAAAGGAGTCATCATCCATTCAGATCAAGGAAGTGTCTATTCTTCTTATGCTTATCAAAATCGGATTAAAGAAAAGAATTTAGTCAGTAGTATGTCACGCCGGGGAACCTGTTGGGACAACGCAGTCATTGAGTCTTTTCATTCGAAACTGAAATCAGAAGAATTTCAGTATGTTAAATTCAATTCGTTGTCTTTAGAATAAGTAAAGGAACGTGTAGATCAATATATGAGGTATTATAACGATGAGCGTATCCAAGAAAAATTAGGCTACCATACACCAATAGAGTTTGGTGATATGGCAGCCTAGGAAGGTGTTGTATTACTGTCTCATATGACTAGGTCAGTCTAAATAGAAAGTTTTTTCTTTTTTACAAACAATTTACGATAAATCACTATTGTTTTCTATGTCTACTATTATCTACTTAAATGATCAGTTCACTCTGTAGATTTTTCATATAGTTTAATAGAACCACCACTTACTCCATAGGCTTCTCCAATGTGAGTCCAGCCATACCTTTCGTAGTAGCCATCCAGATCAGTAGTTAAGTATAGTTTTTTATAGCCTTTCACCTTTGCTTGAAATATTGCATGCTGTAATAGTTTAGAGCCAATTTCTTGTCCTCTGTACTGTGGATCAACGTATACGCAAGCAACCCAGGGGTATAAGTCTTGACGACTATTCAGATCGTTCCGTATTAAAGCATATGTACCGATCAATGTTTGATCAAACAAGGCAATATAGAACCTTGGAATCTCATCCGTTGTTGTACAAGAATGAAGCATGCAATCTCGGTAAAACTCGTAATTGTGTTCATTTCCCCATTGCTTCCAAAACAATGTAACAGCTTCTTCAAATAATTCTGGTTTCTGATTCAATTCATATATTTCAAACATGCTTCTTCCTTCTTTCTCCCCTTGGTTGTTTTTGGTTTTTATAACCTTTTAAAATAACTGACTTGTCATAATACTCATGATAGATAAGAAATCTAATAATTAACCTTACAGACTATATCTAGCTTTGTCAAGAAACATTTGGTATAAAAACCAAAAATTAATAATAGCTTCCAACACCCATTGTCCAGCTGATTAAAATCAGCAGGTATGGAAAGTACAAGCAAAATTTTTCTAGTAATAGGGAAATTTGTTTTATTTTTTGAAAATTACACCTAAGGCACTATTTGAAATTTATCGAATTATCGGATAATTTGTCGTTAAATCAGGATGCTAGACCCATTTAAGTAAGCGCTTACAATATATATAATGGAACAGCGTAATACTATATTCATAGATTTCATAAAAGGGAGATGAGGTAATGAAAGAAAGATTTTTTTCTAAAATTTTCATATTTTTGCTAACATTCGCACTTGTATTTTCTTCTTTTGGAATGGGTGTATTTGCTTCAAATGAAAGTCAAAATACAGGTGATCTCGCACAACTGTTTGGTGATTACGATCTTTCCTCTACTCAATCAGAAAAAGTGATTGTTGAATTGCACACAGAATCTATTATTCAAGCAAAGCATAATGGAAAGAATAAAAGCTCTGCATCTCTTACAAAAGAGCGTAGCCAAGTCATTCACCAAATAAATAAGAATGTTGATCATGCTAAAGTGGGAAAGGAATATGAGTATCTTTTCTCTGGCTTTGCGTTAGAGCTGCCAAGCAATCAAATTCCAGCTTTATTAGCGGTGCCAGGAGTAAAAGCAGTCTATCCTAATGTTAGCTATACGGTAACTTCAACAGACAATTATATTGATGGTGAAGTATTCACACCTCATATGGCAGAGAGTGCTCCATTTATAGGAGCTGATCATGCTTGGGCGAATGGAATTACGGGAGAAGGGATTGTCGTCGCTATTCTAGATACAGGGGTCGATTATACTCATCCAGATTTAGTACATGCCTTTGGCGAGTACAAAGGATGGGACTTTATCGACCATGACAATGACCCTCAGGAAACTCCTCCTGGTGATCCACGTGGAGGTTCAACCACACATGGATCACACGTTGCCGGAACAGTAGCTGCCAATGGAGTGATTAAAGGAGTTGCTCCAGATGCGACTTTACTCGCCTATCGTGTCTTAGGACCTGGTGGAACAGGTTCGACTGAGGGAGTCGTGGCGGGGATTGAAAGAGCCGTACAAGATGGTGCTCATGTCATGAATCTATCATTGGGTAATACCTTAAATACTCCAGATTGGGCGACAAGTATTGCCTTAGACTGGGCAATGGCTGAAGGAGTTGTTGCTGTAACTTCCAATGGGAATGCAGGACCAAATAACTGGACAGTAGGCTCCCCTGGAACCTCTCGTCAAGCCATATCTGTAGGTGCTACTCAATTGCCTTATAATGAGTTTAAAGCTTCCATTTCCACTTCGGAAGGTGTAGCTTATCCAAGTGCTGAAGTTATGGGACATCCTTCTGAAGAAGAGCTGTTATCCTTAAATGAAGGAACATATGAGTTTGTTCACGTTGGTTTAGGCTATAAAGAGGATTTTGTAGGAAAAGACGTAGAAGGAAAAATTGCTTTAGTGAGTCGTGGGGAATTTGCTTTTATTGATAAAGCGAAAAATGCCAAAGAAGCAGGAGCAATAGGAGTGGTGATGTACAATCAGCTTTCTGGTCCCATCCCAGTTAATGTACCTGGCTTAGCTGTCCCAACGATCAAGCTAAGTGATACGGATGGTCAAAAGATGATCAATGAACTTGCAGCCGGTAATAACGAAGTATCATTTAACATCCAGTTTGATCGTGCTGTTGGCGAAACAGTTGCAGCATTCTCATCTCGTGGTCCTGTAGTAGGGACATGGATGATTAAGCCTGATGTGGCTGCTCCAGGTGTCAACATCACCAGTACGGTTCCGACTCATAACCCTGAAAATCCTCATGGTTATTCAGCATCACAAGGAACGAGCATGTCTTCTCCTCACGTAGCGGGGGCTGCTGCATTATTGTTACAAGCAAATCCAAGCTGGGGAGTCTATGATGTTAAGTCTGCCCTAATGAATACCTCTGAGAGACTTATTGATCCCGCAACAGGTCAGGAATATCCTCATAATACCCAAGGGGCTGGAAGCATTCGTATACCAGCAGCACTTGACGTATCTACTTTAGTGGATCCAGGGAGTCATTCCTTCGGGGTTTTCGATAAAAAACGTGGAAAAGAAGTTAAAAATACGAAACTAACGATCAAAAATTTATCTGATACTAGAAAGAGATATTCAGTACAAGTTGAGTTTAAGGGTAATCCTGTAGGAATTCATGTGTCTACAAGTAATAACCTGCAAGTGAAAGGAAAATCATCTACTCAATTGAATCTAAAAGTTCAAGTAGATGCTTCTCGATTAGAGGCTGGCTACTATGAAGGAAGTGTTGTGGTGAGCGATGGAGAAGAAACAATCCATGTACCTACCATCCTATTTGTACAAGAACCAGATTACAGTCGTGTTACTCATTTTAGCTTTACTGAGAATGCTGCTGGTGAATTAAATCTGAGTGCCTTTTTCCCTAATGGAGCGGAGAATGCAGGATTATGGATTTACACTGCTGATGGGACGACTCTTGTAGGGGATGTGCATTTAGGAACTAATCTTCCTCCTCGATACAATAACTTCACATGGAACAAAACAATAGAAGGTGAAGCATTAGCTCCAGGTGAATATCGACTTTATGTCCATGCCTCGAAAGCAGGACAAACCAATTATGTTTATGGAGGAACTTTTAAAGTAACTGAGTAAGCATGATAGATAAAGTAGACGAAAGAGAAAACGGTTAGGCTATTGCCCTAACCGTTTTTTCGTTGCTTTATCGTATATTCTAATTCATTGGAAAGCAAGCTTTCTAGTGTGAGAGATTTGACATACAATTTCACATAATACCCCTTCGATTTCCTTGGAACAATCATGTCTATTTCTATCGTTTCTCTTTCTTTTCCCTCTATTTGTACTTCCATGCTTTGCTCGGTATGCAGTGTGCCATCAGGAGCATAAAGTTCAGCAATAAGAGAAGCATGTACTTCCATATGACCCCTATTTTCAATATCTAGCATTCCACGCATCAGACCTAATCTTGAATCTGCCCTAGCATCTTTTCCCCTATAATCATGAAATGAAACATTAGAAAGCAAGAGAGGCGGTTCGATAGCTTGCACTTTCTCAAGAAGTAAGGCTGGTCTTCTTCCTGCATTGCTTTCTTCCTTAGAGTAAAGATTAATATTTCCGTTTTGCCCAAGCCTATCTATGACCATTAAAGTAACATAACCATTCGTCTGTTGCTGAACAAAGTCTGTAATATCCACTTGATAAGGGGTTTCTGTGGGATGTTCTACAGTGAATGTACCAAGGAAAAAAGCCGTTTCCCCAATTCCCGTTACATCCACTGAATCGGGCAGATGATTCATCGATTGGTTCCAAGTGATCGTATTCTCATCCCAGTCATCATGGGTCAGTCCATAGACTTCTAACTCTACTCTCTGAGTATTGCTACCAAGCTTTCCTGTCAACTCGAAAACCGCTCGTTGCAGTCCGGATATTTGTTCAACGGGAAACTTATAGTAGGCAATCCTTCCTTTGCTTCCAATAGCATTTCTCTTGATATTAAAAAATTTATAATAGTTTTGATCTGGTGCTCCCGAATCAATTAACTCCTGATTAAGTGATCCATAATTTGCATTTGGCTTTTCAATATCTATTAGAGCATCATCTGTAGGAGAAAGGGTTTCTATGATTACTGGAGTCTCTGGGTCTGGGTCTTCTGTTTCCTCTATTAAATTGATATAATCCTCTTCTATATTTCCACTTATTTCATTCTGCTCCACTCTAATTCTTTTTCCAGCTTCGATCAAGATCCCGTTCGTATTGCCTTGAATTCGATTCCCTGTTATGAGAATATCTTCGGGAAGACCAGCTCCATTGTTGTGATTGTTTCGATCACCCAAATCCTCGGCAAGATGAATGCCCCAGAATCCTTGAGCTGTATTATTCTGAATCACATTCTCTCGAACCACTGTTCTTGGAGCATTCAGCAGATAGATTCCTTTAGAATGAGCAGGAGTCATTGTATTCACAATGGTATTTTTTTCAATCACGGTGTCTGGTGAGCCCATGATGACCGTAATTCCATCCCTTGTGTTGGTTAATGTATTTAGATGAATATAATTTCCTGCCCCTGACGCAGAATGATTGTGAGGAGGAGTCCCTCCTGTATTCCCTACCCCAATGCCACCTCTTGTGATGTTTTCCAATGTGTTTCCTGTGATCTCGTTGAGGTACTCTCTTTGACCATGTAAATCAATCGCGTCATGAATGACTCTTCGAAATGTATTATTGGCAATTAAATTATTGTGGGAATAGTACTGAACAAGAACCCCATGACGTAAATAAGGACCTTCAAATCTATTATTTTGTACTACGTTAAAATGAGAGTCATTCGCATGCCCCAGCCGATTGATTCCTACAACCCCTTGGATAGCGACTCCATACCCTGCACCACCTCCACCTACATCTGTCGCCTTCTGAAATGTGGAATTCTGAACTACAATATCATGACTGCGATCGATACGAACTCCCATTCGTTGAAACTTCTCGATCGTCACATGTTCCATCGTAATATGATGAGAGGGTGATCCTGCCATATCGGACAAATAAATCACATAAGCAGGTCCACCACGGTCTGGGTTATTCTGGTCAGGATTACTTGAAAAATCCCCTTCATAAGTAGAAGTGATCGTTATGTTAGAGATAACAATATGATGCCTCGCATATCCTGTAAGAACCTTGCTATTTGGGGCATCCTGAGCATCAAAATAGGATTTAAGTATGGTTCCTGTCTGGCTTTCTCCGCGTAAGTTCACCCCGGATTTTAAGTGGAGATGGGAGGTTCCATCGGTTGGCATTTGACTGATTAGGTTGTAGACTCCATTAGGAAAATATACTTCATCGCCAAATCTCGCCTCTTCTAATGCTGCGGCAATCGCAGGTAAATCGTCTGTATTATTGTCAGCAGGATTGGCTCCAAAATCAAGGACATTTAACGTTCTCCCTGTTACTTGATTAGGTTCATGAATGGGATGTGGAGAACCATCAGGATTATAAAGCCCTGGTTTGGTAAAAGGTTCAGCACCTGGAACAGGTCCGGGATCGATCGCTTCGAGATGAGCAACAATCGGTCCATCAGGATTGGGTGGGTAGATATGAACCGCGGTTATACTGTTCCACGTATTCACTGAGTTTCCATAACCAATAATCTTCACGTAACGAGCAGTAATATCATTAAAATCATAGGGCTCTAAATTAAACGTTGAACCGCTATTGGTTGCATGGTCCACTACTTTTATCCATTCCACTCCGTCCGCAGATACTTCAATATCCACAGTCGTCAAGCGCAGCGTCCCATTATGAAAAGCAATCCCTAGATACCCCACTTGCTGGAGCGAGCCTAGATCATATTGAATCCATTCCCCTACTCCTTGCGCTGACCAACGAGTATTTAGATCATTATCTAATGTATTTTCCGGGAAATTCCCATCATGATTACTGGCATGTACTCCAATGACAGGTAGGTTTTCTGGCGCTTGCTGCGCATGAATCACCATGCCTGCGGATTTAGAGAACGGCGTTACAATAAACATCAGACAAATGATCAAAATGATGCTACGCATCCATCGTTTCGACATCTCATACCCTCCCATTCATTTCATTAATCACTTCCATTAACCACTTGCACTAATCACTTGCATTAATCACTTGCATTAATCACTTGCATTAATAAGCTTTGCTCACCTCCACTCGAAATGTCTGACCGTTTTCCGTAAAGTATAAACTGATCCCATGATCTTGGTCATCCATAAAATAAGAAACATATTTATGATTGTTTTTCTTTGCTGGTACTAATAAAGTAACAAGACGATGACTCTTGGCTTTCGGCGTTTTGGCTTCGAGTCGCCAATGATGGGGGAGCCCTTCGATTTCTGCGATATCAACCCCAGGATAATCATTTTTCTGAATCAAGGATAGATCACCGGCAGAAGAATAGAGGAACCGCCCTTCAAGATCGGCTTTCTCTCCTTGCACCCTAAATGTTTGCCCTTTCACTTTCATTTCATTTAGGGTATGGAATAACCAGTCTACCTCCGCAGGTTGATCCAAATCAACATAATCAATCAAGACAAAATAGGAATGATGGACAAAATACGTTTCTCTCATGTACCTTCTTAAATAAGGAACCTCGTGCTGATAGGCTTGAGTCGCATCGGCACAGACAAAACTATGTGAAGCCGTTGTTTCGATTCTTTCAATCTTTCC
This sequence comes from Caldalkalibacillus mannanilyticus JCM 10596, assembly GCF_000615945.1. GTDB lineage: Bacteria > Bacillota > Bacilli > Caldalkalibacillales > JCM-10596 > Bacillus_AT > Bacillus_AT mannanilyticus. The sequence continues at coordinate 13,655 of NZ_BAMO01000024.1, read as the reverse complement.
TTTGGCTGCTATTCCAAGTACCTTATCCTTTCCAGCATACTGCCCTTTCCCGTCGATCAGGATTCCATTTTTGGAAATGGTCTGTCTTCGCCAATTCATATGCATTGTGCTATTAAAGGCAACATAATACCCACTGTGTATTGCTAGAGGCTCACCAAAGGCATGTAAGACAAAGCAATTTTGATCCCCATGACTATGACTTATTGATCCATAGGGGCTGCTTTTCGTTAAAAACATGATATGTTCCTCGGGATCATCCATTCGATGATGCATAGCTACCCAGCCAACGTCTTGGAACCATTTCACTTCTTCTATCTCTCTTGGGGCTTGTGCTTCAACTTGTGGATAATCATGGAGATACATGAGCTGATCGAAATTAAAATCCCACCAGCCTTTGTTATAAAATTTATCATCTGCATCAATATCCCATTTTCTCGTTTGCTCGTAATACCATTGATAATAAGGATTTCCGGTCACACCTGCATATTGTCTACTATTAAATCCCACTTTTAGCCCCGGACGCTCCCCTAGATTAGCATGATCCCCAAAACTGGCTCTTCGGGTATCTGGACTATAGACATAAAGGGGAAAATCACCTGTTTTTTGAAAGAACGGACGCTGGTAATAATCGATTCCAGTAAATTTCTTTACTAGATTCATAGCATCAATAACATAAGCCATCCCTGTCATCCAATAATGAGGCCCTTCAGCCCAGCCTCCATCTGCTCCACCCCATGGGGTGTACAGAGTAGCATAATATTCTAACGTGTAATCTAACCACTCCTTGACTTGTGGCTCTTCCTCTAGTAAGGCAATACAACAAGGAACTAAGACCGAGGATAAGGAACGAACTGCATGACTATCGTAAGGAACATGATGAATTTTGGAGCGCTCGATCACATGCTGAGCCACTTGCTCTGTTCGCCGAAACAAGGCTTTTCGTACACACTCTTTCTCTACAGCCGAGAGTTCCTGATGGAGCCAGTCATATCCCCAAGCCAAAGCACCTGCCACACGAAATGCCGCTTCATCATTGTAATCTCTTGAGGTTGTGCCTTCTGTATCCCATGCAGTAATATGGAGTAACCATTCCTTCGCCCTTGCTAGAAGCTGCCTGTCTTCCAGAATAACACCCGCTACACTAAGATGCCTTACCGCATGTAACACCTCTTGACAGTCCATATACATCTTTCTCCACAAAGGCGCTACTCTTTGATGATTAGGGTACGGCAACGGCTCGGCAACGAGGGGGTGATTCAGCCAAGGAAGAACTGATTTATGATAAAAATTCTCCCATTCACAAGTATTATTGTCATCTTGAAGCCGTTCTCGAAACGTCCTAACTTCCTGCTCATTTAACCATAATCTTGGGTGAGAGAGTAACGTGTCTTGATAGCGATGTTGGCGGCTTGTGAGAGGCGTTTCTGGTAGGTTCTCTGCTATCGTAAAGGAGCGGACCTGACTCCATTCCGATTCTCTAACAGAAGCATCTTCTTCATTAAGTAAGGCATACCTCCAAAAGTACACTCCCGCAGGTAAAGAAGTATCAGGCGTATACATATTATAATAAATAGGGTGGCTGGTTCTTGTTTCCTCAGGAGTAAATTCAGGTGATGCGGATATTTGGAGTATGTACTGATCGTCCTCCAGCTTAGCCGGCATCCAAGTAAACCGAGGCGGATTTTCTAAGATTTCTGTCTGTTCATCTGGTTGGTACTGTACATTTAGTTCTCCTGCCACTGGTTGATACAGTGTTTTTAGTGTGTCTGGCATTAACCTATCTCCTCCATCTATACATCTATAATCTAAACGATACATCTACTCTAAGTACTTTTGTTTGGCTCCATTTGAGCATTATGCTCGCTTCCCACTATGCCACTGTTATTTCATGAATAAACCCCCATTGATTTCCGTTGTTTCACCAGTAACATACTCTCCTAAGGCGGACACAAAATAGAGAACGGCTCCACATACATCTCTTGGCTTTCCTTCTCTTCCTAATGGAATTCCCTTCACTGTACTTAAGCGACCTTCTTTCGTGGAAAAGGTATCATGGAAAGGGGTATCTCCTATTAAGCCTGGTGAAACTGCATTGACAGTGATGTTATAAGGGGCTAATTCCTTAGCGAGTCCCTTCGTAAAGGTAAGGACAGCTCCCTTAGAAGCAGCATAAGCAGCCGCCCCTGGTCCTCCTCCGTTATGAGCCGCCAAAGAAGTCATATTCACGATTCTCCCGCCTGTTTCTTTCATCAATGGGATGGCAGCTTGTGAAACCAGAAAAGTACTTGTCACATTGACATCCATAATGTGATGCCAGAGCTCTTCACTCATTTCTTCTACAGATGAACGTTGAACCAAATGTCCCGCATTATTCACTAGAATATCTAGCCTACCGTTAAAAAATTGCTTTGTTTCCTGTACTAGAGCCATAATTTGCTCTTTCTTCATCACATCTGCCTGTACAGACAGCGCTTTTCTTCCCATGTTTTGAATCTCTTTCACCACTTCTTCTGCTCCTTGAGCGTTACTCCCATAATGAACCACTACATTGGCTCCTGCTTCTGCTAACCCTAGCGCGATTCCACGTCCAATTCCTGTTCCGCCTCCTGTGACCAGTGCATTCTTACCATCTAAATGAATCATATAACACCCTACCTTTCTATTGTGATCTCTCGATTTTTATAAGCTTGATATTCAGCCAAGGTGGGTAATCCTTGATAATCTCCTTGATGCTCCACCACTTTTGCTCCCACCCAGTTTCCCAGACGCAAACACTCTTGAAAGCATAATCCTTCTAGCTCTCCGAATAAGTATCCGGCATTAAATCCATCTCCTGCTCCTACGGTATCGATTACTTCAATTCCTTTGACAGCTGATTGATAGACTTGTTGTTCTCTTCGAATTCCTAAAACCCCTTTGTCCCCCTGCTTAATGACAACCGTACTGCTCTCGTCTAACCCACACTGTTTATAGTAATCTAGTGCTTTGTCAATCGTTGGTTCTCCTGAGCATAAGATCGCCTCTTCTTCACTCATAAAAAGGGTTTCAATATAGGGATAGATCTTCTGATACTCCTGCTTCGCCTCCTCAATCGACCAGAGCTTCTGTCTTAGATTAAGGTCAAAGCTAGCAGGGATATTGTACTCTTTACTTACTTGTAAAATCTTATGGACTGCCAGCCTAGGACCCTCCCCCAAAGCTAACGTAATCCCTGTTAGATGAACTCTTCTGGCTTGTATAAGAGCTTCGATATCGATATCGGCTTCAGTGAGAGCGGAAGCGGCTGAGTTCTGTCGATAGTAATAGACATGAATCTTATTAGGAGCTCTCACCTCCTTGATCATGAGCCTGTGCGATTAGTTTGATCCATAGTAACCTTAGAAACATCGACCCCTTCACCACGAATGGTTTTGATAATCTGGTGACCAAAGGGATCATCCCCTAGCTTACTGGACCAAGCTACTTTTTTTCCTAGGCGAGCTAAACCAATGGCTGTATTAGATTCCGCTCCACCTATCGACTTGCTTAACGTACTCACATACTCTAAGCTCCCTGTTTCTGAAGCTGAAATACAAACCATCGTTTCTCCTAACGTAAATAAATCCACTAGGCAAGCTCCTCTCTAGCTTGTTGGATTCTGGTTACATATTGCTTGGCTTTCTCTTGTATCGATGAATAATCTTCCTTTTCGATTGCCTGATGACTGAGTAAGTTGCTGCCAATACCAACGCCAACCACTCCCGCTTTAATAAAATCTGCCACGTTATCTAAATTGATTCCACCTGTTGGAAGGATCGGAATATGAGCAAGAGGTCCTCTCACATCTTTGATAAATTGCACCCCTAACCCCGTTGCCGGAAAGAGCTTCACAAGATCCGCCCCACCCTCATAGGCTCGAAGCATTTCTGTCGGGGTCATCACTCCTGGAGCTGCAATCTTTCCATACCGTAAAACCGTTTGAACCACTCTCGGTGAATAGGTAGGACTAAAAACAAACTCTGCTCCTCGTTGAATCGCCATTTTCGCTGTTTCACTATCAAGCACGGTTCCAGCTCCAATCATAGCTTGATCCCCCACTCGTATCGCCAACCGTTCCAGTGCTTGAAACGCAGATGGCTCTTCAACGGTTATTTCAATCGCTGTGATTCCCCCCCTTATTAAGCATTCTGCAACTGGCTCTATCTTTTCTAAAGGAACCCTACGAAGAACAGCAATAACACCACTTTCCAATAGTTTAGAAAGCATTCCTATTTTGGAACCGATGGCTGTCACAATGTTCACCCCGTTTCTTAAGCGCTTACATGAAAGGGTATAGCCTTTCTCCTTCGCTATTTTCACCCATTCTAGCATCTGCCTCCCTGCTACTCTACGGACATTTTTTGTATTGACCTTTGTTTTTTTTAGATACAAAAAAAGAGAGGATACCTTGCAGCTTATCAGCCGGATAAGGTTCCTACCCCTTTAGTTTGAGCCATTGACAATATGGCGTTCTCCCAGCAGATTTCTTCTGGGCATTTTCATTGTAATGATTGTTCCTTCTTTCACCTCACTCTGAAGCTCTAACCCATACTCATCTCCGAAAATAAGCTGAATGCGACGATGGACATTACACACTCCTATTCCCATATCTGCTTTTAACTCTTTTGTCGTCCCTGTCTTTAAACGTTGTTTAATCTGGTCAAGTCTTTCTGGTGTCATTCCAAAACCATTATCTGTAAGACGAACAATCAAATGCCCTTCTTCAACGATAGCCTCTAAAGAAATGCTTCCCTCACAGGAACATTTTCTAAATCCATGCTGAATCGCATTTTCAATCAGCGGTTGAAGAGTCAGCTTCACCATCTCTTCCGCTAAAAGTTCAGGAGCTACTCTTACTTCAAAAGCGATCTTTTTTTGGAAGCGGTGTTCCTGAACAATGAGATAGCTCTGCACATGCTGAAGCTCATCTGCCATGGTCACCACTTCAAAATTCCTCACGGAGTACCTAAACATTGTAGACAACGCCTCCGCCATATCCGATATCTCATCCGCCTCATTGAGAATCGCATAGGCATTCATCGTTTCAAGGGTATTGTGTAAAAAATGAGGGTTAATTTGCGATTGGAGGGCTTGCAGCTCTATTTTTTGCTTTTCAATCTGGACTTGCTTTGTTTCCAGCTCTGATTTATTGACAATACTTCTGGTGAAGAGAAATGCTAGAAGAAAAGCTAGAGATAAAGCAAGAGTCCCTACCGCTATCACCGTTCTTTTAATCCCAGAAATCGGCTCGAAGGCTTCCGCTTTTGGCGTCATTGCAATAATCTTCCACCCTGAATAATCGGAGGTTGTAAAACGATAAAGCATGGCTTCCCCATTCCATTCGCTGATAAATGTACCTTGTTTCACGCTCATTAAGCTTTCTTCTAAATTCTTTTCTATTTTTTGCCCGAGCATTTCTTTGTTAGGATGATACACAACCTTTCCCTCTTCATCCATGATCCAAAAATATGTATTGTTACTTAAATTAGCGAGCTTCCACAGCTCTTCTAAAGAGGAGGCTCGTACATCAATGCCCAATACTCCTTTAGGCTGAAAACTAGATAAGCCTCGCACCCTACGCGTAATAGTAATGACGTATTGATTCGCGTTATAGAGGCTAGTATCAGCATGCAGAACCATTTCCCCATTTTCCGGCGTCCTCTGAGAAAGTTTCTGGTAAACCTTGACCGTAGGAAAATGATCCTCAGGGCGATAATACCGATCTTCCGATAGAATATACTGCCCTTCATCCCCAATGATATAAATTAATTCAATCTCGTCATACTGAATTGAAATCTGATTCATCAGTTTTTTTATTTCTCGATAATGCGTATACTTCTCAAATTCTTGCCCCTTATTTAATTCAAGAAATTGCTTTACCTTGCTATCCCCAATAAGGGAAAGGGAAGCGAGCTCGTAATCTCGAATAAAGCGCTCCGTCTGATAATTGGTGTTCTTGACAATATGATCTAAATAGCTTTCGACCTGATCTAAAATCTGATTAGCAGCTTGATCATAGACGATCCAAGCAACTAAAGCTAAAGGAAGCACAATGACTACTGTAAAATAGAACAACAATCTCTGAAACAAATTAAGTTGTTTCCACTTTTTCCCCATTACTCTACTCCCATTTTTGCCCGATATTCCGAGGGGGAGCAGCCCGTGTACTTTTTAAAGGTTTTGGTAAAATGGGGATGATCATTAGACCCGATTCGACTGGGAATATCAATGATACGAATATCGCTTTGTAATAATAATTCCTTTGCTCTTTCCATTCTCGCTCTCATTCTAAAGCGCACGAATGTTTCGCTTGTTTCTTGTTTAAATAATTGGCTAAAATAAGACGGATTCAAGCCTAATTTCTTAGCTACTTTTTCTAAGCTCACATCACTTTCAAGATTCTCTAAGATGAATTTTTTTGCCACTTCTATAGGGTCTTTTTCATTACCCTTTCGTTTATTTTCAATAATTTTTATGAGCTCTACACAGTTGGAGAGAAAAGCAGAATTGGGATCATTAACCCCATGGATATCCATTCGTTTCAGTGGCCACTCAGAGAGCTGACTTCCCTTTTCATTTAATCGATGAAGAAGCATATCAAGCATGTGATTTAATAGATTGCAGTAATATTTTAAATCCAGATTTCGCTCTGCAATATCATGGAACCATTGATTTAAAAATCGTTGAACCGCCTCTCTATCAATCAGCCAAACTCTTTCCTCTAGACCTTGTAGCACCTTCTCTACCTCATCGGCTCCAATAAATTGATTCTTCTTTTGACTGGCTAGAAGACGGATCATTGTTTCTTCCATCTTTTTTTTGGTCACTGGTTTCAATAAATATTCTTTCACTCCAAATGAAATGGCTCGTTGGGCATAATGAAACTCATCATAGCCTGAAATAATGACCCAATTTGTATAAGGACTATGGTTCACCCAGCGTTCAATTAACGCTAAGCCATCCAAATCAGGCATTTCTATATCTGTGAATACAAGATCAAAAATATGATGCTTCAGAAGTTCTTCTGCTTCCCTGCCATTTTGTGCCTCTAGTATTTCTTTTTCTTCTTCCCCCTCCAGCTCTATTTTTTGAAGTAACGCACATAACCCCCGACGAATCATAGGTTCATCTTCAACAAGTAAAATTTTCAAGCTTATTCCCCCTCTTCCTCATTCGAGTAAGCGCTTACAATATATATTTTTAGAAAATTTACTATTTTTTTATCACTTATTATATATGATACCACTATTTCTTTACATCCTCTTTTTCTCGAATCTAAAAAAAACACAATGAGTACAGAACTAATTCTATTGCTGTAAGCCCTTACAGCGTTTACGATAAACCTACTAATTTTAAGAAGGAAATGGAGGAAAGAAGGAATGCGAATGAACTCTCTACTAGGTTCCTTGTGGAAGTATAAGACCCTTTATCTTATTTCTCTGCCGGGAATCTTATATTTTCTAGTTTTTAAGTATGTACCTCTTTTAGGATCGGTTATTGCTTTTCAAAATTACAATATTTTTCTGGGGATTACGGGAAGCCCTTGGGTAGGGTTGGACCACTTTCGCAAGATGTTTTCTTATCCTGAGTTTACTCGAATCCTGACAAATACGTTATTGATCAATCTGTATGATCTTCTCTTTGCTTTTACAGCTCCTATCGTTCTGGCACTCATGCTTAATGAAGTCCGCAAAATATTGGCGAAACGGCTGATTCAGACCGTTATTTATATGCCACACTTTTTGTCCTGGGTAATTATTAGCGGAATTTTTATTGGGATATTGTCACCTTCAACAGGAATTATCAATTACGTTGTTCAGCTACTCGGCTATGATCCAATCTATTTCTTGGGGGATGAAAGCTATATTCGAGCCATTATTGTAGGTTCTGGCATGTGGCGTGATACGGGATGGGGAACGATTATTTATTTGGCAGCCTTAGCAGGAATAAGCCCTAGTCTATACGAAGCGGCTGAAGTCGATGGAGCCAATCGCTGGCAACAAACATTCCATATTACACTCCCAGCTCTATTGCCAACGATCACTATTTTGTTTTTGCTTCAAATCGGGAACTTCTTAGATTTTGGGTTTGAACGAGTCTATGTTTTTCTAAATCCTATGAACCGTATGAATGGGGAGATTTTTGATACCTATATTTATCAAGTGGGGCTTCTTCAAGCACAATTTAGCTATACCACAGCTATCGGTATCTTTAAATCAGTGGTTGGACTGGTTTTATTAGTCGGAGCCAATACGCTCAGTAAAAGAGCTACTGGAAATAGTTTATACTAGAAAGGAGAAGGAGTTGTATGTCTAAACGAATAAGTAAATCACGCAAGTTTTTTTTGATCATCAACCTTACTCTATTAATCATCATTTGTCTTGTGATGATTCTACCATTTCTTCATGTTCTCGCCCAATCTTTTAGTAGTTCTGGTGCTATTGATCGAGGAGAGGTCATCCTCTGGCCCGTTGAATTTACTCTAGATCATTATCAATATGTCTTCCAGGATATTACGATTTGGCGTGCCTTCATGGTAACAATATTTATCACCGTAGTGGGAACTATATTTAACCTGATTGCAACAGCATCCTTAGCCTATCCACTTTCTCGCCGAGAATTTATCGGCAGAAAAATCATTCTCTTTCTAGTTTTGTTTACCATGATCTTCTCTGCCCCCTTGATTCCAACGTATCTTTTGGTTCAAAAGCTGGGGATGTTAAACACACTATGGGCTCTGATTATTCCGACTGCGATTAGTGCCTTTAATTTTTTTGTGATGAGGTCCTTCTTCCTACAGATCCCCTCAGAGCTGATAGACTCAAGTCGAATTGATGGCTGTGGGGAGTTGCGTATTCTCTTTCAGATCGTACTCCCTCTTTCTAAGCCAGCCTTAGCTACACTGGCTATCTTTTATGCCGTCTTTCATTGGAATACTTACTTTAACGCTCTTATGTATATCGAGGATCGCAAGCTGTATCCCCTACAGGTTAAGCTTCGAGAGTTAATTGTGGATGAAAATATAACGGCTGATCCTGCATCAGCGGTATTCAGTTCGATGCTTGCCAGCTCTCCAGAGGGAATGAAGATGGCTGTTATTATTGTTGCTACCGTCCCTATTCTGCTGATCTACCCCTTTCTACAGCGTTTCTTCGTTAAGGGGTTACTCTTAGGCGGCATTAAAGAATAAGAGCCTAAAATTAGCACAACAAGACATAAAATCAGCACATTTAATAAATCCATTTTCCTTGTTACTTTATACATGTAAGGGCTTACTAAAAAATATGTAGAAAAGAGGGTGTCGTTATTGAATAAAAAGTGGATGATTCTAGCACTTGTCTTCGTTCTTATTTCTGCCTTATTTGTTGGCTGTACAAGTAGTTCACCACAATCGGCTGATCCGATTCCAAATGCTGAAGACGCAGCAGGAGAGGCTTCACAAGCTCCGCTAACCTTTTCCATCTCCATGCGCACGCTAGGGACTCCTTATGTTGAGAGTCACCCAGATATTAACGAGGATAAATGGGTCAAAGAACTAGAAAGCTTAACCAATACAGACATCGATATTAGATTGGTGCCTCATAAAGAGTACGTGGAGAAAATGACACTGATGCTTGCCTCAGGAGATATTCCAGATGTCGTTCAAGCCTCTGGAGGAGTATGGGGACCTGAATTGGCTGGTTCCGTACAAGCAGGTGTTTTTCTGCCTCTTGATGATTTACTACAAGAACATGGGCAAAATCTATTACGAGTCATTCCACAAGAAGCATGGGATCAAGTGACGCACGATGGAAAAATCTATGCCATTCCAGATTACTTATCCAATCGCTCTAGACGAGGAACCTGGATACGCCTCGACCTTCTAGAACAAACAGGGCTGGATATTCCTAGAACCACAGATGAATACTTGGAAGTGTTACGCGCTTTCAAAAAATTAGGTGTGGAAAATCCCTACCAAGGACGTGAAAACTTCAAATACGCTGATACCTTTTTTGCTGCCTTTGACGCTCTTCCTTTCAGTGGGAGTATTACAATGGGCAGGTAGTTCCGAAATTTATGGCTGGAGACAAGATAAAAGATGCTCTATCCTTTTACCGAACCATGTATCAAGAAGGATTGATTCATCCTGAGTTTCTAACCACTCCACAACCACAATTTAGAAGCAATATTATTTCAGGTCAGGCTGGAATGTGGTCGATGAATGCAGAGGAAATCCTTTCTTGGGAGCAAGAACTACAACAAAATGTACCTGAAGCAAGAATTGCCGTGATCCCCTCTCCTATAGGTCCTGATGGCAAGGGAGGGCATTACCTTTACGATAGTGTGGTTCGTGCTTTCATGATTCATAGCAAAACAAAGGTAGATCCTGCTCGCTTGATTCAATTCTTCGATTGGCAGGTTTCCGATGAAGCAGAAAGGTTCTTCACTTACGGAATTGAGGGGCAAACCTATACACTTGAAAATGGACAAATTAACTATGAGATTCCAACAGATGCAGCTAAACTTAATGAACAGCGTTACCGTACAAATTGGCTGTGGCTCATTAAGGATGCTACTTTCACCAGAGGAATCCTTGAATTATCTGAAGAAGGACAGCAATTAATCAGAATCTTTGATGACATTCTAGCTCAGGAAGGGAGAGATACGATTAAGTTCGACCCGCCACTTGAATCTCTCTTAAGCAATCCAGATGTCCGCCCTGGTACAGATACTCCTCCCGATGTCTGGATGACAGGAGCTATTCGGATTATCCTTGGACGGGAGCCTCTCGAATACCATGATCAAATCATTGAAGAATGGTTAGCGAAGGGTGGCAAACAAGCCATTGAAGAAGCTACAAAGCACTATCTTGATTGATCATATCCAGATACCTAAATAGAGAGTAGACTTCCATAAAGTATAAATTTTGGTTAAAAATTATACAAAAATTTATACTTTCTTATTCAGTAAGAAAAAAACCTCTCTTCTGTGATTAGGGCATTTCACCCCAAGCACGGAGAGAGGCTTTTCTCGATTTATGTTAGATAAATTCTCCTTGAAGTTCTAGAATGTTATTGATTTTAGCAGATAGGAGCTCTACTCCTACGATGATGTCACTCTTTTCTTGATATGGCTGAAGCATATCCTAATGGAATGGTTGGCTTCTTCGCCCGTTAAACCAATCGTTGTCAGTACATATGAAGGCTCTAGACTAGCTGAGTTGCATGCCGAACCCGAGGCAATAGCTAATCGACCTAATCCAGAAACTAAGGCTTCAGAGCTTACCCCATTGATTCTGAGATTTAAGATATGAGGAACGCTTACGGCAGGATCATTATTGACTTGTATCGCAGGCACTTTCATGCGCATCTCCTGTAAAAAAAGATCTCTTAATTCCTGCACCTTTGCATAATGTTCATTGATATTTTCTTGGGCTAAATAACAGGCATGCCCCAATCCTACTATTTGGGCTGTTGGTAGGGTACCACTCCTAAGACTATTCTGCCCACCTCCAAACGTTAACGGTCTAACGATGTGTCGTATCTTTTTGTTCACATATAAAGCCCCAATTCCCTTAGGACCATAAATCTTGTGTCCAGACAAAGATAAGGAAGCTATATTCATTGCTCTACAATTGATGTCTATTTTTCCTATAGATTGAACAGCGTCAACATGTAGAAGAATCCCACGATTGGAACAAAGAATGGATAACGCTTCTATATCTTGAATGACTCCAAGCTCTGAGTTAATATGAGCACAGCTAATCAGCTTCGTGTTATGATCGATCATTCTCTCTAAATCTGGGATATGGATACGTCCTTGATGATTAACCTTAGCATATCTGACCTCTATTCCTCTTCTGGCTAATTCGTTCCCCACTTCAAGGGTTGACTTATGGTCAATAGGGCTCAGGATGATATTGCCGCTCGTTTCTTTTAACCATTCGTAGAGTCCTAGTAGAAATAAGTTATTGCTTTCTGTCGCCCCAGAGGTAAATATAATTTCCTCGGGTTCAGCATGAATAAGCTCAGCCACTTGCTTCGTTGCTTGGTTAATGGCATGGAGGGCTCTTTTTCCTAAAATATGTTGAGAGGAAGGATTCCCAAATTCTAAGGAATGGTATTTACTCATCAGCTGTATTACTTCCTCATGACAGGGGGTGGTGGCACAATGGTCGAGATAGATCACCTTCATATCATTTCATCCTTTGTCTGAGGCTAGCTTTGGAATACAGAAAAGTTAACCATCTTGGAATATATTTCGTCTATACTCATTTCCCCACTTCCACCTGGATCAGCAATGATGATCTTCATCCCCGTTAAGCTGTATAAATCAAGGGCAATTTCCACTCCTGTCTTTACAGGCTGATAACACTCGCCCGGAGCAAACATCAGCAATAATCGTTTTCCGCTTTTATAGACCTCTGAGATCATTTCTGTGATTTCCCCAGCACAGCCGGTTACACCACAGCTAATTAAGGTTTTATAATTACCATCCTGGTCTAAGAAGCTTACTTCTGTTTCATTGGTTTGTTCATTAAGTACTTTCTTTTCTAATTTGTTTTCTTTTACTAATTTTGTCGCGCTTTTTTGGAATCTGTACTTAAGCCACGTTTCAGGAAAGGCTAACTCCTGCTTTCTACTAGATAAAATATGACTCTCATCAAAAATACCAGACTCTTTTAAAACCTTTAAATAGGATTTGGGAAAGGTAAAGTGGTCATAGTATTGTTGTCTTAGTTCAGAAGCTGATACGTTCGAGGTTGGGACATATTGCCAATCATTAATTAATAGTAAGAAATGTGTGTGATCAAATTTCACATGAAATTCCTCTGCGATTTTTACACCTTGGGTCCAGGTATAATGAGGAAAAATTCCTACCCTTTGTTTTATTCTGTTTTTAATGATTTCATTCTCTTGTTCTTCCATAACTCCTGGCGTAAGGCTGCCATTTACTTCATCCATAAATAACATATAATGACCAGCCATAATGACAACTTCCTTGTGATCACAATTCTCTAGTTCTTGGCGAATAAGATTTAGTAATACTTCTTCGGAGTCTAATAACTGGTGAGAGGATTTCATATTGGATTGCTTCGCAATATGCATGAAAGTTCCAACCTTTCTATTTGTTATTTATTGATGGAGGCGGTGCTAGGATTTGAACCTAGAATAAGAGATTTGCCGTCTCTTGCCTTCCCGTTTGGCTACACCGCCCTATATAATATGTAAACTTCTATTAGAGGGAAGTTTTACTCCACCTGTATTGATTCTACTAATACTCAAAATAATAGGTTTCCATGAATAAGGAGTGTATTTATAGGTAAAAAATGGAAGTGAGGGGTAAAAAAAACAAGATAGTGACTTGTAAAGTAAGCATCTTCTTGTAGAATAAGTATCTTTAAGTTGGAAAGGAAGCTCTATGTAGGACGAGAGTAATATTATACTTTTTTTCTTTATTTTGTAAGAATTTTAACTACTACAATTTTACACTCGCCCTTTTTTTATGTCAATACTTTTTCAAAAAAATGGAGAAAAAACAGAGCTAAAAACCCAAATTTCTTAATTTTTTTTATTTTCCTTAAAACCGTACGGTTCCATTATCCCTTCTATAATAAGAAAAAATAAAGCGATTAGACAAGCCTGTAATATGTTATC
>NZ_BAMO01000025.1 GCF_000615945.1 Caldalkalibacillus mannanilyticus JCM 10596 | reverse complement strand
GTTTTACCAGCCTATCTAGGGGAATTGTAGAAAGGGAAATGATGCATGGATAATAATAAAAGAGTACCCTACGTGATTACAATTATCTGTCTAATTATCGGATTTATGATTGCTATCCAATTTCAAGCTACGAAGGATCCACAAATAAAAGATTCCAGAGATCTAAATGAACTTCGAGTGGGGCTACAAAAAGAGAGGGAGCGTTCACAATTTCTCTTAAAAGAAATGTCTAAACTAGATCAATTGCTCTATCAATATGAAACATCGACCAACAAGGAAGATCAAGTCACTGACATCATGGAAAAAGAACTTTCTCGTATAAAAAAATTAGCAGGTTACGAAGATTTGGTGGGAAAAGGATTTATCATACGTCTTGAAGAATTAACTACTTATGTAGATGAAGATTTGCACTTTTCGCCTGTTATTTTTGATGATGACTTAAGGGTGATTGTCAATGAATTAAATGCTTATGGTGCAAAAGCCATCTCTATTAATGGTCAAAGAATTATTACAACGACAGCGATTCGCAATGTAGGTGAACGAATACTTATTAATACCATCCCTATACAACCTCCTTACGAAATCCGTGTTATTGGGGATAGTGATATTCTCATATCTGCTCTTAAGCTGGCTGGATTAGATGAGTACTTTATGGTTGTAAATCATTCAATTGTCTATGAACCAAAAGAATTTATTAGAGTTGCAGCATTTACGAACATGACTCGCCCTAAATATTTGCAGCCTGTAAAGGAGGCTAACTAGAATGTGGTTACCGATTATTGGGTTAATTGTTGGAATAATACTAGGCTTATATTCAAAAATCAATGTTCCAGTTGAATACATCAACTATCTATCTATTGCCGTGCTTGCAGCCTTAGATACTTTGTTTGGTGGGATTCGCTCACACTTGCAGGGGTCTTTTGATATATCGGTCTTTGTTTCTGGTTTCTTCTTCAATACATTATTAGCGGCTGGACTCGCATTTCTTGGCGTTCATCTAGGGGTTGATTTGTATTTAGCCGCCATTTTTGCTTTTGGTGTGAGGCTATTCAATAATATTGCCGTTATTCGTAGAATCTTAATTAACAGATGGTCAGGCGGAAAAGTAAATTAAAAAAATTGACACGACTTTTAAAAAAAATTTAGCTAAAAAAAAGAGGGAAAAGCCCTTTTGTGTTGAATAAGGATAAGTGATATCTATAAGGGTTTTGTATTCCCTAAAAATGGAAATTAGTAAATGAGATGAAACATAAATTTTTTAAGGAGGTGCCACGGATTGAACACCAATGACTTTGTTGTCAGTTTAGACATCGGTACATCCCAAGTTCGCGTGATTATTGGTGAGTTAAATAATAATTCCATAAATATCATTGGAGTTGGCTCTAGTGAATCAGAGGCATTAAGAAAGGAGCCATTGTAGATATAGATCTGACTGTACAATCGATCCGCAAAGCAGTGGAGAGTGCTGAAAGGATGGTTGGAATTTCTATTGAAGAGGTTTTTGTGGGAATAGCTGGAAATCACATTAAACTACAGCCAAGTCATGGAGTAGTTGCTGTATCCAGTGAAGATCGCGAAATTGGAGAAGAAGATATTATTCGAGTATTTGAAGCTTCTAAAGTGGTTGCTCTTCCTCCAGAACGTGAAATTATTGACGTTGTGAGGAGACAATTTATTGTAGATGGATTAGATGGGATTTCTGATCCAAAAGGAATGATTGGAGTAAGGTTAGAACTAGAAGGAACGATTATTACGGGTTCAAAAACGATTATCAGAAATTTGTATACATGTATAGAGAGAGCCAATCTTTCTATTGCAGGTATTTTTTTACAACCGTTAGCAGCTAGCTCACTTGCTTTAACGAAGGATGAGAAAAGCATGGGGATTATCCTAGCTGATATCGGGGCAGGTCAGACGACTGTTTCTGTTTTTGAACAGGGTTCTCTTGTTGCGACAAGTGTCATTCCTGTTGGTGGAGAGTACATAACCAATGATATTGCTATTGGGTTGCGTACTACAACCGAGATTGCTGAAAAAATAAAAATAAAACACGGCTGTGCTTTTGTTGATGAAGCCCTTGAAGAGGAAGTATTCAAAGTTCCTAGGATCGGAAGCAATACGGAAAAGGAGTTTAGTCAACTAGAATTAGCTAATATCATTGAACCGCGTTTGGAAGAGATATTTGAGTTGATTCATGCAGAAGTGAATAAAATGGGATATTCTGAAATCCCTGGAGGGTATGTATTAACAGGTGGAGTGGTCAGCTTGCCTTGGTCAATAGAACTTGCAAGACTCGTCTTTCAGAATTCTGTTCGTATCTCTATACCAGATTATATTGGAGTTCGTGAACCTCAATATACGACAGGTGTGGGAATTATTAAATATGGATTTCAGAATGTAAGACCTCAACAAAAGCGAGCCGTTGCCTCAGGTGGATCAAAACCCAAAAAGCGTCCAAAAGTAGAGGGGAATTCGGTACAATCAGCTTCAAAAGAGAGTGTTACAGACAAAGTGAAGAATTGGATTAAAGAATTTATCTAAAGACGTTTTTTTGAGCGTTTTTCTATGACAGTGAGGGGGAGCCATTTAATGTTAGAGTTTGATATGGAAATGCAGCCATTAGCGCAGATCAAAGTCATCGGAGTTGGTGGTGGCGGAAGTAATGCGGTAAATAGAATGATCGAAACCGGAGTTCAAGGTGTTGAATTTATTGCGGTTAATACCGATGCTCAAGCTCTCCACTTATCTAAAGCTGAAAATCGAATTCAAATAGGTGGAAAGCTGACTCGAGGATTGGGAGCAGGAGCTAATCCAGAGGTAGGTAAAAAAGCAGCAGAAGAAAGCCGAGAGCAGATAGAAAATGTTTTAAAAGGTGCAGACATGGTCTTTGTTACTGCTGGAATGGGTGGCGGAACAGGTACAGGGGCTGCTCCAGTCATTGCCCAAATTGCCAAAGAACTAGGAGCATTAACCGTAGGAATCGTTACTAGACCTTTCACATTTGAAGGGCGTAGACGTATCACTCATGCTCATTCAGGGATCGAAGCTTTGAAAGAAAAAGTAGATACACTGATCGTGATACCTAATGACCGCCTTTTAGAAATAGTGGACAAAAATACTCCAATGTTAGAAGCTTTTAGACAAGCTGATAATGTATTACGTCAAGGGGTACAGGGGATTTCTGAATTGATCGCTGTGCCAGGCTTGATCAATCTAGACTTTGCTGATGTTAAAACGATTATGACGGAGAGAGGTTCTGCTTTAATGGGTATCGGACTTGCTTCTGGTGAGAACAGAGCCACTGAAGCAGCGAAAAAAGCGATCTGTTCTCCATTGTTAGAAACCTCTATAGACGGAGCTCGTGGTGTGTTAATGAATATTACGGGTGGAACAAATTTATCTTTGTATGAAGTAAATGAAGCGGCTGATATTGTGGCATCTGCATCAGACCCAGAGGTCAATATGATTTTTGGTGCCGTCATTAATGAAAATCTAAAGGATGAGATTATTGTTACAGTCATCGCCACAGGATTTGATGAAAATCAGGAGTCAGTTAGATCAACAACTGGACAATCTCTAAGACCAGGTATTGCTCAAGCACCTAAGAGTCCACAAACCCCAGTGCGTGAAGAGAAGGAAGAGGTTCGACCGATTTCACAATCCCAATCTTTTAATGAGAATGATTTAGATATACCTACATTCTTACGTAATCGTAATCGTCGCAGATAAGCATAGATTCAGTACATTTGATCATAGCTTTACATCAAGGAGCACCGATAAGAGGTGCTTCTTTTTTTTGAACATTTTTTTGCTTTCTTGAATAAGTTAATTATGGGCATATAACTAGTTCAGAGAGAAGAGAAAATACATGGGAGATGATCATATTGTGCGGAATAACTGGGTGGGTTGATTGGAAAAGAGATATGACCCAAAATGAAGCTCAGGTATTAAGAATGGCTCAAACCCTAACAAAGAGAGGTCCAGATGCCATCAATACATGGAGTGCGAATGAAGTGGCTTTGGGCCATACAAGGCTTATTGTTGTGGACCCTGAAGGCGGAATCCAGCCTATGACTAGAAGATGGGGGGATTGTGAGTATACCATAGTCTATAATGGTGAGCTGTATAATACGGAGGATATCAGAAAGGAGTTGATGAAAAGAGGGTATCGGTTTCAGGCTCATTCCGATACGGAGGTATTGCTCATTTCTTATATCGAATGGGGACCTGATTGTCTGCAGTACTTAAATGGGATATTTGGCTTTGGAATTTGGAATAGGAAGGACCAGGAGTTATTTCTAGCGAGGGATCGAATGGGAGTGAAACCTCTATTTTACACTCAGCATAATGGCTCTTTCTTATTTGCCTCTGAAATCAAAGCGATTCTCCAGCAACCGGATATGAAAGCCATTGTAGATCAGCAAGGGCTACAGGAGATATTTGGCCTTGGACCTTCAAGAACTCCAGGACATGGAGTGTTTAAAGGAATTCAAGAACTACGTCCCGCTCATGCTCTGATCTACAATCGTAATGGACTCAAGACGTATCGTTATTGGCAGTTCAAGAGTGAAAGGCACTCAGACTCATTAGAAGAAACGACTGAAAAGGTACAATTTTTATTACGAGATGCTATTCATCGCCAGCTTGTTGCTGACGTCCCAGTATCCACTTTTTTATCTGGGGGGATAGATTCAAGTGCCATTACGGCTTTTGCCGCTGAGGCGTTTAGGCAAGAAAAAAGAGGTCCACTTCACACCTATTCTATTGATTATGTAGATAATGATAAGTTTTTTAAGGCTAATGAGTTTCAACCGAACGCTGATCAACCTTATATTCAAAAGGTATCTGACTACCTGGGAACCGTTCATCACTCGATGGTGATAGATACAGATCAACTTGTCGAACATTTGAAAGAAGCCGTTATAGTGAGAGATTTACCGGGAATGGCAGATATTGATTCTTCCTTGCTATGGTTCTGCCGTGAAGTGAAAAAAGAGCACACCGTTGCTTTATCTGGGGAATGTGCAGATGAAATATTTGGTGGGTATCCCTGGTTTCATAAGTCAGAGGCGATGTATACTTCTTCTTTTCCTTGGATGCAATCAACAGGAGAAAGAGAGAATCTTCTCACATCTGATTGGCAAAAACGATTGAAGCTTCAAGAATATGTTTCCCTGCGCTATGAGGAAACATTACAAGAGGTACCTGTGCTAGAAGGAGAAAGTAAGGAGGATGCCAGAAGACGAGAACTGTTTTATTTAAATCAGCTTTGGTTTATGACAACGCTACTGGACCGCAAAGATCGAATGAGTATGGGCGCTTGTTTAGAGGTCAGGGTTCCTTTTGCAGATCATCGCATTGTGGAATATGTTTGGAATATTCCCTGGTCCATGAAGATGATAGATGGGCAAGAGAAGGGGATTCTGCGTAGAGCGTTACGTGGGGTCTTGCCAGAAGAGGTTCTATATCGTAAAAAAAGTCCCTATCCTAAAACCCACCATCCCATTACACTAGAGCAGTAAAACAGTGGATGCAAGAGATTCTTAATAATAGGAACTCCCCAATTCTAGAGTTTATCGATAGGAACAAAGTACAGCAGATCGTAGATACAGAGGGTAGCTCTTTTGTCGTCCCTTGGTTCGGGCAGTTAATGAGAGGCCCTCAGCTAATTGCTCATTTAGCGCAGATCAATACTTGGTTAGAAGAATATGAGATTCAAATTGAAAAATAGAAAGGATGAACATCGGTGACAGGGACGATTCGCAATTTCTATGCAAGTGGAAACACGGCGTCAGGCTTTTATTCATTCAATGATTCCATATTACAGGATGTACAGCAGCTATTTATTTTAAAAGGAGGTCCTGGTACAGGTAAATCATCCTTAATGAAAAGCATTGCTGAACAAGTTTTAGATCGCGGTTATGATCTTGAGCTCATGCACAGCCCTCTCGATAACGATTCTTTAGATGGTGTGATCATTCCTATATTGGGGGTAGGAATCGTAAATGGAACATCGCCATATGTGATCGATCCTAAATACCCTGGAGTGAGAGAGGAAATCGTTCATCTTGCTGAAGGGTGGAATGTAAAGAGATTGAGAGAAAATAGGGGTAGGGTCATTCAATTAACAGACCAGATAACAGATACATTGACCAAGGCATATGAGCACTTTGGTCAGGCGAAAGAAATCCACCTCGAAAGAGAAGATGTCTATCTAAAAGGAATGAATTTCGAGAAGGCCAATCAGGTTACCTCTGAGCTATATGAAAGCTTATTTTCTGGAGAACAATGTGAGAATGAGGAAAGCCTTGTGACTAACGGAAAAGAAAAACACATGTTCTTCGGTGCGGCAACACCAAGAGGGGTTGTTCATTTTATTGATAATTTAACTGAAATTGTAGATAAGAGGATCATAGTAAAAGGAAGACCAGGTTCGGGTAAATCCACCATGCTCAAAAAATTGTGCAGGAAGCAACGAAATTAGGGTATCGTACAGAGGTGTATCACTGTGGATTTGACCCGAACAGCTTAGATATGATCCTAATTCCACAGCTTGGTTATGCTATCTTAGATGGGACTTCTCCCCATGAAATGGAGCCTACGAGGGATGGAGATGAAATCTTAGATATGTATGAAAGATGCTTTGATATAGATATTGATCGGGAATATGCTACACAGCTTGAAGAAATAAATCAGCGATATAAAGAACAAACCAAATGGGGGATTACTTGTCTTGCTGAGGCAAAGCTTCTTCAAGATCAACTTGAGGAGATTTATGTTGAGGCTGTAGATTTTGCAAAAGTTAATGAGAAAAAAGAATATATATGGTCTAGGATCGAAGAAGAAATGGGGCAGCACACTACGGAGGAATAACATTACATTGTTTTCTGAAGTGTGAAGTGAAAAGAGATAAACAGATGGTTTTTGAACCATCCGTTTATCTCTTTTATTTTATCTCGTCTTTTTAGATCGCTTCAGGAGCTTTTATTGTTAACATAGACAAGCCGTGCTTTAAAATATCAGCCACTTTTTTAGAGAGTACTAACTTTGCGTTCTGCTCAGCAATATCTTCAACAATGATTCGCTCTTGGGCGTAAAAACGATTAAATAACTGGCAAAGATCCAATAGATATTTAGCAATTTGTGAAGGATCATTTTTCTTAGTTGTTTCGACTAATACGCTAGGATACTGCTGTAAAGCATACAGGAGCTCCCAAGAATGATCTTTTTCAAATACACTATGAGGCATAATTTCTGTAGGTGCTTGCCCTGCCCGGCGCAATAAGCTACATATTCTAGCATGAGTGTATTGGACATATGGTCCTGTTTTTCCTTCAAAATTAAAGGCTTCCTCCCATTTGAAATCAATCTCATGCGTTCTATGGTGTTTTAAATCATTAAATACGATTGCACCGATTCCAATGGCTTGGGCAATTTCCTCTTTATCTTCTAAACTAGGATTTTTTTCTTCAATGATGTCTAATGCCTTCTGAACAGCATGCTCTAATACATCATTCAATAAGAGTCCTTTTCCTTTACGGGTAGAGCCAATTTCTCCTTCGATCTTCATGATTCCAAAGGATAAGTGCTCACAGTCATGAGCGAATTCATAGCCCATTTTTTTAAGTACGGAAAAAACCTGTTGAAAATGAAGGGCTTGGCGCTGATCTACAACATAAAGGATTTTCTCTGGATCAAATGTTTCTTCACGATAGATGGCTGCTGCCAAGTCACGGGTGGCATAGATGGAAGTTCCGTCACTTTTTTGAATGATACATGGTGGAATATTTTGTTCATCTAGGCGAACCACTAAAGCGCCTTCGCTTTCTTCAAGTAGTCCTTTTTCCTTGAGCATCTGAATCACGCGATCCATTTTATCACTGTAGAAGCTTTCGCCTAGATAATGATCAAATTCAACGCCAAGTAAATGGTATAATTCGCTAAATTCTTTTAAGCTTTCATCTTTGAACCATTGCCAGAGTCGTACGGCCTCTGGATCACCTTCTTCAAGCTTCTTAAACCATAAGCGACCTTCATCCTCTAAAGCAGGATTTTTTTCTGCTTCTTCATGAAACTTCACGTATAGCGTAACGAGTTCAGAAATGGGATTAGCCTTAATCGTTTCATCGTCTCCCCATTTCAGATAAGCCGCCATAAGCTTTCCAAATTGTGTTCCCCAATCACCAAGATGATTCATTCTCTCTACCTGATATCCGAGAGCAGAGTAGGTATTGGCGAGTGCCTGACCAATCATGGTTGAGCGGATATGATACAATTTAAAATCCTTGGCAATATTGGGTGAAGAATATTCGACGATCACAGTCGGATGATGATCCACTTGAGCAGGTTGTAGGAGCTCCGTTATGTTCATAGAAAGTAGCTGTGCACTATATTTTTGACGATCAAAGAAAAAGTTAAGATATGGTCCCATGTTAACAATTTTTTCGATAGCGTAGGAGGCTAGGTCCTGTGTATTTAGTTTCTCCACAAGATCTTGAGCAATTTGTGGTGGTGCTTTTCGTAATGCTTTTGCAAGCTGAAAACAGGGAAAAGCAACATCTCCTTGCTCTCTGCTAGGAGGAGTTGCTACTAATTGTTTTAATTGATCTTCAGGGAGATCCACTACTTTTGACAAAATATGTACAACTTGTTGTTTCATAGTATTTACACGTCCTATTCAAAAAACTAGTTCTATTAAGCTTCTATTATACATAAGATGGAAAAGTTCGACAACAATTCTTGGAGAGATTCGCTAAAAAAAATAAGGACAAGTAGGCAAGTTTCAACAGAATTTGAAATATAGATAAGGTATACTAGGTTCATCTTCAGGAGAAGGGGAAGCATTATGTATCTCTATCTCGATTTGATCTGGTTATTAAATTTTTTGATCGATTACTTACTGCTCTGGTTGACGGGTTATTTTCGCAAGATAGAAGTAATAAAGTGGAGGCTTTTTTTAGCTTCTTTCCTTGGTTCTTCGTACGTGTTATTCCTATTTCTACCACCATTGCTTCCTTACTATACCTTTGGCATAAAAATTTGTTTGTCTTTGCTAATTATTTGGGTTGCTTTTGGATTTGGGAATGTTCGTCGATTCATGCTCAGTTTCTTTATGTTTTACTTTGTATCTTTTGTGACTGGAGGAGGAATGTTAGCTGTTCATTATTTGCTTCAATCGAATCACGTTCTAATGGAAGGGATGATGGTGACTCAATCTACAGGTTATGGAGATAAAATTTCATGGTTATTTGTGGTTCTAGGCTTTCCAATCATGTTCTGGTTTTCGAAGTCAAGATGGAACCAAATGGAGGCGACGAAAATAAAAGCACATGCCATTGTTGTAGTAAAAGTGAGCATATTGTCCAAAGAAATACGATGTCTTGGTTTGATTGATACAGGGAACCAATTATATGAGCCCATTACGCGTGTTCCCGTCATGCTGCTGGAGGCTAGCTGCTTTGAAGAAGTCATTCCGAACGCCATTATACAACTGCAACAAAAAATGAAGGATCATCGGATGGGACTCGATTTTGACACAGATGGAATACCTGAAGCATGGCTTCAGCGTATGAGGATGGTACCATATCGAGGAGTTCAACAAGGAATGGAGTTTATGCTTGCTCTGAAGCCAGATCAGGTGGAGATTGAGTATGAAGAACAGATATATAGAACAGAGAGAGTATTGCTTGGCATAAACCAGCAAACCCTTTCCACAGATGGACAGTTTCAAGCCATTGTCCATCCAGCATTAGTTCAAAAAATGGAGAAAGAGGAGGCAATCTAACAAATGTTAACCAAAATGAAGCTATCTTTTATTTTATTATGGTACCGTATATTATTCGCATTGGGATTCAAAGCGGAAGAGATTTACTACATAGGTGGAAGTGAAGCTTTACCTCCTCCCCTCTCTAGAGAGGAAGAGGAGCATTTACTAGCGAGGCTGCCTTCCGGAGATAATGCTGTTCGAGCGATGTTAATCGAAAGAAATTTACGCTTAGTTGTCTATATTGCTCGGAAATTTGAAAATACAGGGATTCATATTGAAGATCTAGTGAGTATAGGTACCATAGGTTTAATTAAAGCTGTGAATACATTTGATCCAGAGAAAAAAATAAAATTAGCGACCTATGCCTCCCGCTGTATTGAAAATGAGATTCTGATGTTCTTAAGGAGGAATAACAAGATTCGCAGTGAGGTATCCTTTGACGAGCCGCTTAATATTGATTGGGATGGGAATGAATTGTTGCTTTCAGATGTTTTAGGTACGGAGAATGATACAATTGGGCGTGGAATTGAAGAAGAAGTAGAAAAAAACTTACTCCATAAGGCGTTACATAAATTGTCTGAGCGAGAGAAGACGATCATGGAGCTTCGTTTTGGTTTAGTTGATGGAGAAGAAAAGACGCAAAAAGATGTTGCAGACATGTTAGGGATTTCTCAATCCTATATTTCTAGACTTGAAAAAAGAATTATTAAAAGACTAAGGAAAGAATTTAATAAAATGATCTAGATGCGAACAGGATGTAGGCAAACTAGGAGGATATGAGGATGAGAACAGGAGTCATTCATTGGAGGCTATTTGGCATCTTATTTGTGATGGGAATGGTAGGGGTAGTGGGAATTTTCCCTTATTCTATCGAACTACAGAAGGATGTCATACAGGCAAGCCCTATCGAACTTTCCACTCCGATGTTATTTTTAATTAACACGATTCAAGGAGCGATCATGTTAGCACTACTCCTGTTTTTAGGACTATGGCTTGCAAGAAAAACAGGGCTTGGAGCGCCATATTTAGAAAAGCTTCTAAACAATGAAAAGATGCCAGGGAATTTCAGAAAAGTAGCCTTCCTCTCAATAGGACTTGGGATTCTTGTCGGGAGCGTCATTCTCGTTGGTGACATTCTATTTCAAACATTTGGGGTTGTTTTAGATATAGAAGTAAGTCAGCCGGCTTGGTGGAAAGGGTTGCTCGCCTCTTTTTATGGTGGGATTACAGAAGAACTTCAGTTAAGGCTTTTTTTCATGACGCTATTGGTCTGGATATTTTCGAAGCTAACCCGTCAGGAGGCTAAACCTATTCATCTGTGGTTAGCTATAGTATTAGCCGCTTTATTATTTGGTCTGGGGCATCTGCCAGCGCTCATGGCAATGGCGGATCTAACCATAACAACAGGACTCATAGTTCGGACCATTGTATTGAATATGATCGGTGGCGTGTTGTTTGGTTGGTTGTATTGGAAAAAAGGGCTAGAATCAGCTATGCTCGCACATTTTTCAGCTGATATTATCTTACATGTTCTTTTTCCTTTAATGATGAATTTGTGACTCTTTTTTAACCGAACCATAGAATTTCAGGTGCATAATTTTTCCCTCTCAGGAGATACTTAACATTAAGTTGGCTCCACCAGGAGGGAATGACATGATGACAAGAAACAAGGTTGAAATTTGTGGGGTAGATACAGCTAAATTACCCGTTCTTACAAACAAAGAAATGCGTGAATTATTTGTACAACTACAGAGTGGGGAGTATTCCGCCCGTGAAAAATTAGTCAATGGGAACTTAAGGCTTGTGCTCAGTGTGATACAGAGATTTAATAATCGAGGAGAGTATGTAGATGATCTATTTCAAGTCGGTTGTATTGGGCTAATGAAGTCTATAGATAACTTTGATTTAAGTCAGAATGTAAAGTTTTCAACTTATGCTGTCCCTATGATTATTGGAGAGATCAGGAGATATTTAAGAGATAACAATCCAATTCGGGTTTCTAGATCATTAAGAGATATTGCTTACAAAGCGTTGCAGGTAAGGGATAGCTTAACGAATCTACATTCAAGAGAGCCTACGGTGAAGGAGATTTCAGAGGTACTTGAGGTTCCCAAGGAGGATATTGTTTTTGCTTTAGATGCAATACAGGATCCGGTTTCCTTATTTGAACCTATTTACCATGATGGTGGAGATCCTATTTTTGTCATGGATCAAATCAGTGATGAGAAAAATAAGGATATTCAATGGGTAGAAGAAATTGCTTTAAAAGAAGCGATGCGAAGATTAAACGATCGGGAAAAAATGATCTTATCCATGCGATTTTTTGAAGGGAAAACTCAGATGGAAGTGGCTCAAGAAATTGGGATTTCACAAGCACAGGTATCTAGATTAGAGAAAGCGGCGATCGCTCAGATGCAAAAACATGTTCAAGCATAATTTTTGTACATTTTTCCTATTTGGCACATATACTTAATGTAAAGTCCGAGTGCAGGTGGGATAAAAAATGTTAAAAATATCCGAGTTTCAAACAAAAGATGTTGTCAATATTGCTGATGGAAAGAAGCTAGGCACCGTATGTGACCTTGAGATTGATCTGAAGCATGGAAGGGTTGATGCGATTGTCTGCCCTGGTCCAGGAAAATTCTTTGGTCTTCTGGCGAGTGGACAGGATATCGTCATTCCATGGCGAAATATTGTTAAGATCGGTTCAGATGTGATCTTGGTCAGACTTGATGAAAAACCATATTTAATAGAGGAAAAAAGCTATAAAGAACCTGAATCTCAATCACAGACCTACAAGCCATATGTTCATACATAAACGTTACTCTAATCGGGTAACGTTTACTTTTTTTGTTGAGCTTATAGAGTTCATTTTGTATGATAGATAAAGTAAGGGGTGATTGACTTGAAAAATGACGAGATCTTGATTCCACATTCCATGCATAAAGAATTACTTGTATTAGAGCGATGGACAGATCAATTTCCGTGGCTAGTTGCAGGATTTACAACAAGGCATGGTGGGAATAGTAGAGATCCATTTCACTCCCTCAACTGTGGGTTACATGTGGGAGATCATTCTGAGGATGTAGTTTCGAACCGTCGGAGGCTACTTCAGCTTACTGGATATGCTGAACAGGAGTGGGTCAGTGCAAATCAGACTCATAGTGACCATCTCTATCATGTCCAACCAACAGATGGAGGCAAAGGGTTGCATACATTAGACTCAGCTTTGCAAGATATCGATGGGATTTTTACCGATTCCCCAGACCTCTTTTTAGCGTCTTTTTATGCTGATTGTGTCCCACTATTCTTTCTTGACCCAGTGAAGAGAATCATTGGAATGGCACACGCGGGCTGGAAGGGGACATTGGCTCAAATCGGTCCAAAAATGATAAAGGAATGGCAGAGCAAATTTCAATCTGATCCAGATCATATTTTAGCTGTCATTGGACCTTCCATTGGGGGATGCTGTTATGAAGTGGATGAAAGCGTGATTGAAGCTTTTTTACAGGTGACGGATATAAATGAGTTTGTTATTCCTACAAACCATCGTAAATATATGTTAGATTTAAAAAAATGCAATGTTGAATTTCTTAAAAAAGCAGGATTAAAGGGAGTTAATATTGAAGTTTCTTCTTGGTGCACAAGTTGTCATGTTGATTTATTCTACTCACATCGCAAAGAACAAGGACGTACAGGGAGAATGACTGCCTTTATGGGAAAAAGAGAGGAAGGATAAATCGTGCAAGTACGTAACAATCTCCAGCGAATTCAAGAGCAAATGAAACAATCCTGTGAAAAGGCCAACAGAGAAATGAAGGATCTGACCGTGATTGCCGTGACAAAGTATGTAGATTTAGATAGAATGAAAGAAGCCTTCGAAGCAGGTCTTGAACATATTGGGGAAAGTAAAGTTCAGGATGCAAAGGGAAAATGGGAAGCTCTTAATGGACAAGGAATCTGGCATTTTATTGGACATTTGCAAACCAATAAAGTGAAGGATATGATCGATAAATTTGCTTATATTCACTCTCTAGACCGTATATCACTGGCTAAGGAAATCGAAAAGAGAGCAAGTGTTTTGGGTAAAATTGTAGACTGTTTTGTTCAGGTTAATATCTCAGGAGAAGATACGAAACATGGACTTTCACCCAATGAAGTAGAAAAGTTTATCCTAGAGTTAAAATCCTACCCTCATGTTAGAGCGATTGGTCTAATGACCATGGCACCTTATGAACAAGAACCAGAAAAGACACGTCCAATATTCAGACAATTGAAGGAGCTTCAGCTAAACCTTCAGCGAAACAAATTTGATCATGCACCTTTAACCGAATTATCTATGGGAATGTCTAATGATTTTCATATTGCCATAGAAGAGGGGGCTACTTTTGTACGCTTAGGCTCTTCTCTTGTTGGAGAGTAGTATCAATTGAGAAGGGAGTGGAAATGATGGGGATGATGCAAAAATTTATGAGCTTTATAGGGGTAGGTTCTGATGATGAACGTGAACTAAACTCCAGACATCAACACGAGCAGGAATACGAGTATGAGGAAGAGGAATGGGTGGAGGAAGAAGCGTTTAGCAAGCAAAAATCTCAAAAAGCAGGTAATCAGAATGTCGTTCATCTACAGTCCGTCAAACAATCAAGCAAGATGGTTCTTGTTGAACCCCGTACATATGAGGAAACTCAAGAGGTTGCTGATCACCTTCGTAATCGTAGAGCCGTAGTCATCAATCTCCAACGCTTACATCACGATCAAGCGAAAAGAGTGGTTGATTTTTTAAGTGGCACCGTATATGCAATCGGGGGAGATATTCAGAAAATTGGTCCTAATATCTTTCTTTGTACTCCCGATAATATTGAAATTCAAGGAACAATTTCGGAAATGATTCAAGAAGATTATCAATCGAGAATGAGGTGAAGTGAGTGGAAGGAAACATCAAACAAGTCATAGCTTTATTATTTGATATATATCGTTATATGATTTTTATTTATATTATCATGTCATGGTTACCAAACTTAAGGGACACTAAATTTGGACAGATTTTGGGGGGCTTCGTCGAGCCTGTTCTAGCACCATTCAGAAAAATCATCCCGCCATTAGGAATGATTGATATTTCTCCAATTGTAGCTATTATTGCTGTTATGTTTGCGAAAGTTGGAGCGATCGCGGCGGTAGGCTTTTTATTCTCCATTCTAGGGATGTAAATCGAAGTGACTCTATATGCACACTTTAGACCAGAGGAGAAACCACTAGTAGAACGTATACTTGAATGGACAGAACTTGTCAGCGATCGCAAGACGTCCAAACTTACGCCGTTTCTTGATCCAAGAGAACAGTTTATTGTTCGATCCATTGTAGGCAGAACGTACGATGTTAAGGTTTCTTTTTTTGGAGGCTATATGGGGGCTGAGCGTCAACGAGCCATGTTGACCCCAGAATATGTTGAAGTGTCGCCTGAAGATTTTCAAGTGACACTTCTTTCCATTCAACCTAAGCAAAAGTCAATTACCTTGACTCATCGAGATGTGTTAGGCTCTTTACTAGGTCTAGGCATTAAAAGAGAAAAATTTGGAGATATTCTGCTTACTGATTCGGCTCAACAATGCTTAGTGAGTCAAGATATCTCCAGCTTCGTGCTGCTAAATTTACAGCAGATTCACCGTTACGCGATTCAATGTGAATCAATTCCGCTACATGACATCGTCCCTGCCATTGGAGAATGGAAATATAAGGAAACAACCGTGAGTTCTCTTCGCTTAGATGTGGTTTTATCTGAACTATTATCTTTGTCCAGGGCCAAAGTAGCTCCTCTAATTAAAGGAGGAAGGGTAAAAGTCAATTGGAAAGTAACTGAACACTCTTCTCTTCAGCTTGAGGCAGGGGATATCGTATCGGTTAAAGGATTTGGTCGTTTTCTCTTTTCTGCGATTGAAGGAATCACCAAAAAACAGAAGTTTCGTGTCGTTTTGGGTGAAAAAAAAGCCTAACAAAGTAAAAAAGATAGCAGGATATTGAATCATCCTGTCGAATATTGATGTAAATCAGGAAAAAGAAGTTGGAGGTGGATCTATGTCATTAACACCCTTAGACATCCATAACAAAGAATTTAAACGAGGATTTCGTGGCTATGATGAGGATGAAGTGAATGAATTTCTTGATCTAGTGATCAAAGAGTTTGAGATATTGATTCGAGAAAAGAAAGAGCTAGAAGAAAAAATAGCTCAAACGAGTGAAAAACTGGGTCATTTTACCAATATCGAAGAAAGCTTAAGTAAAACCATCATCGTGGCTCAAGAAACGGCGGACGAAGTAAAGGCTAATGCGAAAAAAGAAGCACAGTTAATTGTAAAAGAAGCCGAAAAAAATGCGGATCGAATTATTAATGAGGCTCTTTCCAAATCCAGAAGCATTTCAATTGACGTCGAGGAATTAAAGAAGCAAGCATCTATCTATAGAACAAGGTTCCGTACCTTGCTGCAAGCTCAGCTTGAAATGCTTGAGAGCGATGATTGGGATAAAGTCACTGCGGACGATTTAGAAATTGTTCCAAAATAGACTTGACGAATAAACGACTTTTTATTAAAGTATTAAAAAGCATGTAGTTGCTAATACTTGTAATGATCTTAAATGGAATGACGCAGAGTGGGAGAGTAGATAGTGATTGTTTTTTAAGCGAGCTAGGGTTGGTGTGAGCCTAGTAAAAACAACATTATTGAAGATCACCCAGGAGTCAGATTACTGAACAGAGAAGTAAGTAATCTCGAATCATTCACGTTACGAATGTTCAAGCGAATACAAACTCGAAGGAGAATTGTATTTACTAGGGTGGTACCGCGGGTAAACCTCTCGTCCCTACTATAGGATGAGAGGTTTTTTTATTTTTTCTTAAAATGAAGGAGGAAGAAAAGGGATGGATTATAAACAAACCCTACAAATTACACAAACTGAATTCCCAATGAGAGGGAACTTACCACAACGTGAGCCAGAAATTCAAGCTTGGTGGGAGGAGCAAGATATATATAAGCAGGTTCAAGGACGTACCAAGGGAAGACCTAAATATATTCTTCACGATGGCCCTCCTTATGCCAATGGAGATATTCATTTAGGTCATGCTTTAAATAAAGTGCTAAAAGACATGATTGTCAGATCAAAATCTATGAGTGGCTTCGATGCTCCTTATGTTCCAGGCTGGGATACTCATGGGCTACCTATTGAGCATGCGATTATCAAAAATGAAAAGGTAGACCGTCACAAAGTAGGGATTAATGAGTTTCGACGTCTTTGTGCTGAATATGCTTTGAAGTTTGTTGAAAATCAAAAAGGGCAATTTAAACGCTTAGGTGTCAGAGGAGATTGGGATAACCCATACATTACTCTGAAGCCAGAATATGAGGCGAGACAAATCAAGGTTTTTGGAGAAATGGCGAAGAAAGGCTATATTTATAAAGGCTTAAAGCCAGTTTATTGGTCTCCTTCTTCTGAAACAGCTCTTGCAGAAGCTGAAATTGAATATCAGGATAAAAGATCAGCATCGATCTATGTGAAGTTTAAGGTCAAGGATGGCAAGGGAATTCTAGATCAGGATACCTCTATTGTGATTTGGACGACAACACCATGGACCTTGCCGGCGAACTTAGCGATTTCTCTACATCCTGATTTAGAGTATAGTGTGATTCGTGTGAATGGAGATAAGCTTGTTGTCGCTCATGGTTTGTTGGAAACACTACAAAAAGAGCTTGAGTGGGAAAGCTATGAAGTACTGAGGACGATAAAAGGTCAGGAGCTAGAACGAGCAACAGCACAGCATCCTTTTTATGACCGAGAGTCTCTGATTATTTTAGGAGAGCATGTCACTCTTGATGCGGGTACAGGATGTGTTCACACCGCTCCAGGTCATGGGGAGGACGATTTCCATGTGGGGCAAAAATACGGCTTAGATGTATTAAACCCAGTTGATGACAAGGGACATTTTACAAACGAAGCTCCTGGCTTTGAAGGAATGTTTTATGACAAAGCGAATAAAGAAATTACTCAAAAATTAGAAGAGTCTGGAGCCCTTCTTAAGCTTAGCTTTATTACTCACTCCTACCCTCATGATTGGAGAAGTAAACAACCTGTTATTTTCCGAGCCACAGAGCAATGGTTTGCCTCTATTGATGGTTTTAGAGATCAATTACTTGCGGCTATTAAAGAGGTTAAATGGATTCCAAGTTGGGGAGAAACACGCTTGCATAATATGGTTGCAGATCGTGGCGACTGGTGTATTTCCCGTCAAAGAGTGTGGGGAGTTCCTATTCCTATCTTCTACTGTACGGATTGTCATGTAGAAATAATTACAGATGACACCATTGACCATGTTTCAGGTGTATTCCGCCAAGAAGGATCGAATGCTTGGTATGCGAAAGAAGCTCAAGAGTTATTACCTGAAGGATTTACTTGCCCGAGTTGTGGTGGTACCCATTTTAGAAAAGAAACAGATACGATGGACGTGTGGTTTGATTCAGGTTCTTCTCATGAAGCCGTGCTAAAAGAGAGAGAAGAACTGCAATGGCCAGCAGACTTATACCTTGAAGGCTCCGATCAATATCGAGGCTGGTTTAACTCTTCATTATCTACAGCCGTCGCGACCAGTGGTCAAGCCCCTTATAAAACGATATTAAGTCATGGATTTACGCTTGATGGAGAAGGAAGAAAGATGTCTAAGTCCTTAGGAAATACGATCGTTCCAGCGAAGGTGATGGATCAATTAGGGGCAGATATTCTTCGTCTATGGGTAGCATCAGTAGACTATCAATCAGATGTTCGTATCTCAGATAATATCTTGAAACAAATTTCTGAAGTGTATCGTAAGATTCGTAATACGTTACGTTTTGTCTTAGGGAACCTAGAGGATTTCAATCCTACACAGGATCGAATTGCTCCGGCACAATGGTCTGAATTAGATCAATATATGATGATTAAGGCACAACGTCTTCTTGATCGAGTATTAAAATCCTACGAGCAATTCCAATTTCATAATGTCTATTCGACCATTCACAATTTCTGTACGATTGAGTTAAGCTCCTTGTACCTAGATATCTCTAAGGATCTATTGTATACAGAGCCTAGCACGTCTACGGCGCGTAAAGCGACTCAAACTGTGATGTATGAAATATTAACGATGATAGTTAAGCTAGTATCACCGATCATTCCACATACAGCGGATGAAGTGTGGAAATACGTACCAGGAACAGAGGTGAACAGTGTTCAATTAACAGATTTTCCACAGGTAGATTCAAGCTACTTCAATGATCAGTTAGAACAAAAATGGGATCAGTTTATCCTTGTTCGTGATGAAGTCTTAAAGGCGTTAGAGAATGCCAGAAAAGAAAAAGTAATAGGTCATTCCTTAAGTGCTGCCTTGCATCTATATCCTGAGCAAGGGGCTAGAGAGCTATTAGAACAGTTCGATCAATTAGAGAAGCTGTTTATTGTGTCTAAGGTAGAGCTTCATCAGTTGGAGGAGCTTCCTGCAGAGGGAGCAATTTCGTTAGAGGGACTAAAAGCTATTGTATTGCCGGCAGAAGGTGAGAAGTGTGAGCGTTGTTGGATTGTCACTCCAGAAATTGGTCAAGATCCAAATCATCCGACACTTTGTCCTGATTGTACAACGACTGTAAACACCCATTATGCACATTTGGTGGAATAAGCATAAACAAATGTAGAGAAGTGCTATAGAGCTAAATGATAAAATATAAAAGATCATAGTATTAGAGTTAATGCATAACCCCTTGGGAAAGGACGAATCAATTTCCCAAGGGGTTTATTTTTTTGAATGAAGGGTATAAGGGTTTATGACTGAATTAAAAGGGTATACTGAATTGTGAGAATATTAATGAAAAGGAGCATGACATGAGAAAGATAAGAAGAATGTCGCTTGAAGAGCTAGTTATGGAAAATAAAAAGAATTTACTAAAGGATCGCCATGCTTTGGACAAGATTGAAGAGAAAATTGAACAGAAAAGACTCCATTTACGCACCTAATGTCTAATGGATCAAGGAAAGAAAAAAGGCAGATCGTTGAAAGAATTAATTTCTTTAACGATCTGTCTTTTTTGTTACTGTAGGTAGAGCGATTGATCGGAGTTTTTTTGTAAAAATGAAAGGCAAATAGAATGAAATTGATAGGCTTCCTCGTCGTGGGGAAGCAGACCACTGTTTTCAAAAATATGCAATTCTGATCGTGGATTTAGATGTTTAAATCTGTTGGCATAGTGGACAGGAAGTAGCTTGGCATGTCGTCCCCAGAGAACCAGAGTCGGCATGGTCAGTTCCGACCATTCACTTTGGATAGGCACATCCAATTTTCCTCTTAAAAAAGCTTGGGTTGCTTCTCCTGCATAATTTCCTCCACGATGAGCAGCTAAGTAATATTGTTCAACGATATCCTCAGTTAAGTTTTCTTGGTGGTGATAGATAAACTCCTTTAAGAATTGTCTAATGTTTATTTTGGAAGAAATTAAATAATATAGAGATTGGTTAAGAATAGGAACCTGTAAAGCTAGATTTTTTAAAAACGCCGCATACATTTCATTTTGTTGCTGATGCTCCTCTTCGAGCTCTAGACCAGAAGGACAGATAAGGATCATTTGTTCAAGGGATGAAGCGTCTTGGGCAGCAAGTTGAATAACAAAACCAGCTGAAATGCCACTTGCTAGAATGGAGGTTGGGCGTTTGATCACATCTCGAATAAAATCTGTCAATAAATCAACATAGATCTGTGCTGAATAGCTTATTTTGGGCTTATCTGACAGACCGAAACCAAGTAAATCTATAGAGTAGACCTGGTAGTGATTGGAGAGTTCATCAATATTTTTTCTCCATTCATACGAAGAAGAGCCAGCTCCCACTCCATGAACCAGGAGTAGAGGCTTTCCTTTTCCTTTGACATGATAAGCGATGTGTCCCGCATGCCAGGGGTAAAAATAAAGCTCATCAAAATGAGTGGGATTCCATTCCTTTGATCTTCGTTCTATCTGTTGATTGATTTTGTTTAGGGTGAAGGCTGCCATTCCTGTTAAAGCTAAGGTTTTCATGATTGTTCTCACTAGTAGAGCCTCCTATTCGCGAATATATTCTCAATATTCCCCATCGTGTATTTTTTACTCTATCTAGTTTTCTGTTGTTTCCTCAGGTCGGGTGTGCTACAATTTGAGAAAAAATGCCTTTCAATTATGAGGAGGAAATCATGCTTTATTTTGTCATCGCACTCGTCGTCTTTCTACTAGACCAAGGAACTAAGAAACTCGTTATGGATCGTATGGCTTTGGGGGAGTCCATTCCTATACTATCCGATATTTTTTTCCTTACCTCTCATCGTAACCCAGGTGCGGCATTTGGCATTTTACCGAATCAACGCTGGTTTTTTATCATTGTTACGATCATTGTGGTCATCGGAATCATTTATTACCTCATTAAATTGAAGAATACGAAGAAACTCCTCTCCATTTCTCTGGGTTTAATTTTGGGAGGGGCTCTAGGCAATTTCTTAGACCGTGTCTTGTACGGAGAGGTAGTAGACTTCTTAGATGTAAAAATCCGTTTGGGTCAATTCTATTACGACTATCCTATCTTTAATATTGCAGATAGCGCCTTAGTGATTGGAGTAATCTTATTGCTGTTGGATACCTTAAAGGATAGCATAAGAGAAATCAAACAAAATCAAGCAACAACAGAATAGGATTGGAGCGTACATAATATGGAACAGGTTTTTGACTGGACATTTGAATCAACAGAACCAGAAAGAGTTGATCGATTTTTAAGTCTTGAAAATGAAGATTGGTCTCGTACTCAAATTCAAGAATGGATCAAATCAGGAAATATCGAAGTAAATGGAAATAAAATAAAGCCAAATTACAAATTGCAAGAGAATGACTGTATAGTGCTCAAAGTCCCACCACCTCAAGAATTGCATATTGCCCCAGAAAAAATGAACTTAGATATTGTTTTTGAAGATCAAGATGTCGTGGTCGTGAATAAGCCTCGCGGATTGGTTGTTCATCCAGCTCCGGGACATTATACCGGAACCCTTGTGAATGGCTTGTTAGCTCATTGTCAGGACCTCTCTGGAATTAATGGAGTATTAAGACCAGGGATCGTACATCGTATTGATATGGATACCTCAGGCCTTTTGATGGTAGCCAAAAATGATCGGGCTCACGCATCACTAGCTGAGCAACTTAAGGCTCATACGGTATCAAGAATGTATGTAGGGATTGTTCATGGTGATATTCAACATGAAAAAGGAACAATAGAAGCTCCTATAGGCAGAGACCCTGTTTTGAGAAAGCAGATGGCAGTCGTTGCTACTGGTAAGCCTGCGGTTACTCATTTTCGAGTACTAGAAAGGTTTGGTGAGTTTACACTGGTAGAACTGAAATTAGAAACAGGGAGGACTCATCAAATTCGAGTTCACATGAAATATATAGGTCATCCTCTGGCAGGAGATCCGAAATATGGACCGTCCAAAACATTAGAAATCAAAGGACAAGCATTACATGCTAAGGTCCTAGGATTTGATCATCCAAGGACAGGTGAAAGAATCCATTTTGAAGCTCCACTACCTAGAGACATGGAAACGGAAATAGAGCGCTTGAGAAGGTAGCTAGAGAAGATTATGGAAAGTCTATAAGCAAAAGAGGAAGAATCATGGGGAAACATCATCTTACAGTAGAAAAAATGACCGTTCAAGAAATCAAAGACTGGTTTCATCAGACATCGAGAGAAGAGATCTTGCTTTACTTAGATGTGATAAAAAAAGATCAAAGGGCAAGTGTCCATAAATTAGTAAAAGCATGGGAGAACAAAGAAGCTCAATACCAAGCACAACTTAATCAATGGCAGGTAATGAGTAGGGAAGAGAAGCTTCTTTTTTCAAAGGGCTATCAATATATTGTCGGCATAGATGAGGTAGGAAGGGGGCCGTTAGCAGGTCCTGTGGTGGCAGCAGCCGTCATTTTGCCTGAGGATTTCTTTTTACTTGGAATCAATGATTCTAAAAAACTAAGTGCCTCCAAAAGAGAAGAGTTAGCAGCCATCATAAAAAAAGAAGCTCTGGCCTATTCTGTTGCTTTTGTTGATGCCAAAGAAATTGATCGCATTAACATTTATGAGGCGACTAAAGTAGCGATGCTAAAAGCCATTCAGGAGTTACCTCTCTCTCCTAGCTATGCCTTAATTGACGCTATGAAACTCCCTTTGTCGATCCCTTATCAAGCGATCATTAAAGGGGATGCCCAGTCTATATCGATTGCTGCAGCCTCCATTGTGGCGAAAGTGGAAAGAGATCAATGGATGGAAACAATGTCTGAGTTATATCCGCAGTATGGATTTGAGCGAAATATGGGCTATGGAACAAAGGAACATGTTGAGGCGATTCAAGTACATGGAATCACCCCCATTCACAGAAAGTCTTTTGTAACGAACCTTTGTTAATAAATGAGCAGGAGTTGAGCAGGGATGCTTTCGTTCCCTTTTTTATCAAACATCATAAGAGGACTACAAAATCAAAGTAACCTATCACAATCTGTTACATTAACACCGGGGCAAATTGTATCTGGAGAAATTCTCAAACTTTTTCCAGATCAATCTGCCCTTGTTCAGTTGGGGAAAATTCAAGTTCATGCCAAACTTGAAACGCCGCTCAACGTTGATCAAAAAGCTTGGTTTCAGGTTCAAGAAAATAGGAACCCAGTGACCTTAAAGATTGTTTCTACTGTACAGCAGCCTACGCTTTCTTCCCGTATTCAAGAACCGAATGACCAGTATTTTCCATTATTATCTCTGTTTGGATTGAAGAAAACAGAGAGCAACATGGAAATCCTCAGATTTTTTGTTGATGAAAAATTGCCTATGGCAAAGGAAGGAATACAAATGCTAAGCCGATTGGTAAGTGAATCTAAGTCATCAGCAGAGCCATTATTAAGAGCTGCTCAATCCACCATTTTTAGAGGCTTACCACTTACTCCAGAGATTGTACAATCCATTCGTAGTTATTTGTTTGATCCACCAGTGCATCAGCAATTAAAAGAGTTTCTACCCATGCTGTCCAAACCTGAATTACATACTACACAGAGAGAGCTGGAGATTCAGCTGAATCGACTGGTCATTCAAGAAATAAGTCCGCCTTCAATTAAGTTGGCACTTCAACAGCTGGGGCTTGAACAGGAGAAAATACTAAAACAATCCATCAGACAAACTCTTCATGGTCCTCCAGAGCCACTTCCCTTAGAGCAGCAGCAACTTAAAACCGTTCTTCAACGTTTGGTGATGGACCCAGCCCTACCTAGCGCAATCAAAGAAAAAGCAAAGGGTATGATTCAGCATATTACAGGCCAACAAATTTTTTTACAAAGTGATGTGAATCCACAGAGTCCGTTTTATCAGGTGCTGTTTCAACTACCCATAGAATTTTCCCAGCAAACACAATACCTTTATGGTCAACTGGAAGGAAAGAAAAAAAACAATGGGCAGGTTGACCCTGACAACTGTAGATTGTTGTTTTATTTACAATTCCAATCCTTGGGGGAAACGGTTATTGATGTACAGGTTATCAATAGGCTTGTTTCTATTGCTATCTATAATGCCACTTCATTAAAGGAGATTATACACCAATACAAACCAATTCTATCTGTGGCATTGGGGGAAAAGGGATACACCTTGTCAAATCTAAGCTGGAAGGAGCCTCAGCAGGGGCATCAAGGTAGTCAGTCAGCTCTAAATTACCCTCTCCCTATACGCCCCTATAAAGGAGTGGATATCAAAATATGAGTGAAAAAGATCTATCAAGGAAAAAAGCAGTAGCTCTGCGCTATGATCAAAATGTTGCAGAAGCTCCTCAAGTAAAAGCGAAAGGTACAGGGGTGGTAGCCGATCAAATTATTGAATTAGCTCAACAAAATAATATTCCTATTCAGGAGGATACGGCACTTGTTGAGCTTTTATCTAAATTAGAACTTGATCAGCAAATACCTGAAGAGCTTTTTGAGGTCGTTGCTGAGATCATGGCGATGATCTATCGAATGGAAAAGAGGGTTGCAGAGAATGAGCAAGGAGGTGCGTAAGGCGCTTGGGAACTACGGAGAGGGATTGGCTTTAAGAGAATATATTTCCTCCGGCTATGAGCTCTTGGAACAACAATATCGATGTAAGCTAGGAGAAATCGACTTAATTTTTCAAAAAGAAAACTGCCTTTATTTCGTGGAGGTTAGAACGAAAACAAATGATTCCTTTGGCTTAGCAGAGGAATCAATCACTCAGAGGAAACAGGAAACCATTAGGAAGGTAGCCCAGTTTTACCTACAATCCAACCGTTTTCAGGATGTCAACCTTCAATTTGATGTGGTAGCCATCAGGATTTCTAAAAAAGAGAAAAAAGCTTGGATGAAACGGTTTGCTCAAGCTTTTTAAGTCTGTTTTTTATAAAAAGAAAGCCATTGTTACCTTTGTAGTGGGAATGAGGAGGATTTATAAAAATGTATATAAAGCTGTACGGAGCTCATTTATTAGGGCTTGATAGTCATATGATCGAAATCGAGGCAGATATTTCAAATGGGCTTCCCCATTTTGACATCGTAGGTCTACCTGGAACAGCATTGAAAGAATCAAAGGAGAGAGTCAGATCCGCCATCAAGAATAGTGGTTTTCAATTTCCTATGAAACGAATTACCATTAACTTAGCTCCTGCCCATATACGGAAAGAAGGATCTTATTTTGATACGGCGATCGCTTTAGCGATTCTCTTAGCTGATGAACAAATTGTATTATCAACAGAACAATACAACAAACTGGGAAATCAGTTATTTGTAGGGGAGCTTGCCTTGGATGGCAGTACCCGAAGAAACGATGGAATATTTCCACTGGTTTTAGCTGCAAAAGAAAAAAGGTATAAGAAAATGATTATCCCGAAAGAGAATCAAGAAGAAACAGCCTCTATTACAGGAATTGATATCATACCCATTCAACATCTTCGTGAATTAATTGACCTCATCAAAGAAACACCTTCTGATTTTACTCCCATCAAAACAACTTCTATTGAAACAAATGTCAAAAATACAAAACAGCTTGATCATGAAAAAAGACGAAGAGAAGAGCGAACCTTATTTGAGGATATTAAGGGTCAAGAACAGGTTAAACGTGCCTTTGAAGTAGCAGCGATAGGGAACCATCATCTCTTGATGATTGGACCTCCTGGTAGTGGAAAAACGATGTTAGCTTCAAGTTTTGGGACCTTGCTGCCAGAACTTTCGGAGAAGCAGTCTATCGAAGTGACAAAAATATATAGTGTCAATGGTGGGCTACAAGGAGAAGTCGGATTACGGAAAGAGCGTCCCTTTCGTTCTCCCATCATACAGCAACCACAGCGGGGATGATTGGGGGAGGGGTTCCAGTAAGACCTGGTGAGATCAGTATGGCTCATCATGGGGTTTTGTTTCTGGACGAGTTTTTAGAATTCAGAAGACCTG
Source organism: Caldalkalibacillus mannanilyticus JCM 10596 (assembly GCF_000615945.1). Lineage (GTDB taxonomy): Bacteria > Bacillota > Bacilli > Caldalkalibacillales > JCM-10596 > Bacillus_AT > Bacillus_AT mannanilyticus. The sequence continues at coordinate 49,348 of NZ_BAMO01000025.1, read as the reverse complement.
TTCTGGAGTCCTTGCGTGAACCGTTAGAAGAAGGCAGAGTAACCATCTCGCGCAATCACCATCAATATGTATTTCCTGCACAATTTTTGCTGATTGTAGCCATGAATCCTTGCCCCTGTGGTTTTTATGGTTATGAAAGTGAAAGAAAACAATGTATTTGTTCAGCCGCTCAAATAGAAAAGTATCGTGGGAAATTATCAGGTCCTCTATATGACCGTTTAGATATCCATATTGATGTTCCATTGATTAGCTTTCAAGAATTGACCAAAGAGAAGGGTGGGGATGGGGAATACACCACATCAAAAATGTGCCAGAGGATTCAACGAGCACTCCAATTTAAACAACAGCGAAAGGGGTCAGAAGTGGTTAACTCAAGACTGTCAGCGAAAGAAGTTGAGCAAGAATGCTCTTTAACCTCAGGGGCTCAGGAACTCCTCAAGCTTGCTTTTGAAAAGCTTCATTTTAGTGCCAGAGGTTATCATAAAATCTTAAAGCTGGCTCGTAGCATTGCTGATTTGAATCAAACAGAACAGATTGACGAATTAGCTATCTCCGAGGCGATATCTTATCGCTCACTTGATCGAAAAAGGTAGGGAATGATTACTTCTATACCCATAACAAAGCCCTTATATAGTTCTTCACTTCGTACACACTATAAATACTCTAAGAATGAATTAGAGAAGTTTTCAAACACAAGGGGGCTAGTATCGATGGCGAGCAGAAATAGGTTATTGGTACCAGGCGTTGAAAAGTTTTTGGACGAAGTGAAGTTTGAGATTGCTGAGGAGTTTGGTGTGCAATTAGGAGGACAATCGTCCTCTAGACAGAACGGATCTGTTGGGGGCGAAATTACGAAGCGCTTGGTTCAACAAGCAGAAAGTATGCAGTTTAAACAAAAATAATGAACAAACTGGGGTGAGTGAAGGGTGCCAAAGAAAAAACAGAGAGCGTATGATCCGAATCCTTCAACTCCACTTGATCATTGGAGTGTGGATGTTGATCCAGCAATGATGTCTGGGCAGTATTGGGAGCGGGAAGAAAACTCTCCGCTTGAAAAAGACATTGGCTGGGCAACAGAAGAAAATAAAGATTTACAAAAAAATATACCACCTGCGGGTGCCATGTTTATGCACCCCACCCATGATGTTAGTTATGAAAAAGATACTGTTCTTGGAGATGAAGCACCATAACGTTAGTAAATACAATGGCTAAATGGGTTTATCCCGAAGCAAGCCTCTTATGGAAACGGCACTTATGTGTTGAAGAGGCTTGTGTATACATACAAAACGACAAAATTTTCAATCTTGTCATAAAACGAAGCAGAAAAAAGAAGGGAAACAGGGTGCTAAAATAGAATTGTGAGGGATGGGGTCCAAGGAGGAGACGAATGGACATTACAATAAAACGCATGATCTTGCCTTTTATTTGTTTTAGCATTGCTGCATTAATAGGATGTACATCAACTATAGAGGTGGCTCAATCCGATCCATTACCACAAGGACTGAATCAAGAAAATAAAGAAGCATCGGAGCTTCGTGGACTTAGTGAATGGGGAGAAAAAAAATATAAAAAGGTCCTCCTTATTTCACAAACTGGGAAAGAAATCAATGTAAACCCTGAAGAATTTGAACATTATTGGAAAACTTTCTACCCATTTTTATTGGAAGAACCTACTTTTGAATTTGCACAGCAGTATACCATTATTACTTGGGATGAGGGGAATCAAGCTTATGTAACACAGGTGGCGGAAGAGGGAATAAAAGTAGGTCAACTTTTTTATTCTCACCCTGATATGTCCGCATTTTTACATTGGATTGACACTCAAATCGGAGAGCAATATTTAAAGAATTTGACAACAAGCCGTATCCTAGTTTCAGCTAATGATTTGTCTATTTCACAACGCCAAACCTCACAGGGGATGATCCCGCAAATTCTTACGATTTTAGATGCTTCGACCCTTATTAACGGAGAAGCAAGAATACGTTATCCATTATTTCCAAGTTATCAAATAGAACTTGAATTAGATCATGAAATCAACCGAACGATCTATGTCCTTAGTCCAACGATGATTGCGATTAGGGATGGTGATAGCGTGTGGAATTATCAGCTCAACGATTCTATTTTTAAAGTTCTGAAACAGGTTGTACCAATTCCTTCAGCGTCACCATCTAAAATAAACGATTTATTCACAGCGAGTGAAGTCCGTATATTCGAAAAGAATAGGAAAGTGTTACAGCTTCATGCAACAGATGGAATACAGGAAAATGCTATCATACACGAAATCGTTCGAATTCTCACACAAGGAAATAGTGTAACTACTGAACAAGAATTCCAAAAGGATGAAGAGGAAGACAATGTAATGCTTGAGTTTTATTTTGCTGATCACACCTCGGTCATAATTGAAGTCATAGATCAACATCATTTTCAGTATCAGGGTCAAACAATTTATTATTTGAAAGATGTTCGAACGCTGTTACAAGAAATGATAAAGTAGATGAACCATCAGATGGAGTTTTTACTCCACCTGATGGTTTTTCGTCCTTATCGGGTTCTTACCGATGTTAGAACGGGAGAAAAAAAGATTTTTAATATTTTTTGACACTTTCAGTTCGACAAATTGACTCTAATATTGTAAGCTGATAAGTGAAGTTTTAAAACAAAAAAGGATGTTTTTGGACAGGAGGAAGTAGGATGAATATCCATGAGTATCAAGGAAAAGGAATCCTGAAACAATATGGAGTAGTCGTTCCTGAAGGAAAGGTTGCTTTTACAGTAGATGAAGCTGTTGAAGCAGCAAAAGAACTAGGAACAGCAGTTGTAGTAGTGAAGGCTCAAATTCATGCTGGTGGACGCGGTAAAGCGGGTGGTGTGAAAGTAGCTAAAAACTTAGACGAAGTACGTACATATGCCTCAGAAATTTTAGGGAAAGTGTTAGTAACACACCAAACGGGTCCTGAAGGGAAAGAAGTAAAACGCTTACTTATTGAGCAAGGTTGCGATATTAAGAAGGAATATTATGTGGGTGTCGTTGTGGACCGCGCTACAGGTTGCGTTGTGATGATGGCTTCTGAAGAAGGTGGTACGGAGATCGAAGAAGTTGCTGAACATTCACCTGAGAAAATTTTTACAGAAGTGATTGATCCAGCTACTGGCTTAGTTCCATTCCAAGCTCGTAAATTAGCTTACGCGATCAACATTCCCAATGAGCTAGTCAATAAAACGGTTAAGTTTATGATGGCACTTTATCAAGCTTTTGTAGACAAAGATTGTTCAATGGCTGAGATCAATCCTTTAGTTGTTACTGGTGATGGAGATGTGATGGCACTTGATGCAAAATTAAATTTCGATTCCAATGCTTTATTCCGTCACAAAGATATTCTTGAATTAAGAGATTTAGAGGAAGAGGATGCCAAAGAAATAGAGGCTTCTAAATATGATTTAAGCTATATTGCGTTAGATGGAAATATCGGTTGTATGGTCAATGGAGCTGGACTAGCTATGGCTACAATGGATATTATTAAACACTATGGTGGAGACCCTGCCAACTTCCTTGATGTTGGAGGCGGTGCTACTACTGAAAAGGTAACTGAGGCCTTTAAAATTATTTTATCTGATGAGAAGGTTCAGGGAATCTTTGTCAACATTTTTGGTGGAATCATGAAATGTGATGTTATTGCCAATGGTGTTGTTGAAGCTGCAAAACAAGTAGGCTTGGATCGTCCGCTTGTTGTGCGTTTAGAAGGTACGAACGTAGAGTTAGGGAAGAAAATTCTAAATGAATCTGGACTAAACATCGTAGCTGCTGAATCAATGGCGGACGGTGCTGAAAAAATTGTCTCATTAGTAAAATAGGAAGGCGGGAGTAAGACGATGAGTATTCTTATAAATAAAGATACGAAAGTTATATGTCAAGGTATTACTGGTGCTACGGGGCTTTTTCATACCAAAGGCGCTATTGAATATGGAACTCAAATGGTAGGTGGTGTCACTCCTGGTAAAGGTGGCACTGAAATCGAAGGCTTACCAGTATTTGATACTGTTCAGCAGGCTGTAGATGCGACGGGTGCAACAGCTACTGTTATTTATGTTCCCCCTGCATTTGCTGCTGATGCTATTATGGAGGCTGTTGATGCCGAATTAGATCTTGCTATTTGTATCACTGAAGGAATTCCTGTCATTGATATGGTCAAAGTAAAACGCTATATGGAAGGTAAGAAAACAAGATTAGTAGGTCCGAACTGCCCTGGAGTAATCACTCCAGAAGAGTGTAAAATTGGAATTATGCCAGGCTACATTCACAAAAAAGGTCACGTAGGGGTCGTTTCACGTAGTGGTACATTAACATATGAAGCGGTTCATCAATTGTCTACTCGCGGAATTGGACAATCTACAGCAGTAGGAATTGGCGGTGACCCTGTCAATGGAACGAACTTTATCGATGTTTTAAATCTATTTAACCAAGATCCAGATACGTATGCTGTGATTATGATTGGTGAGATCGGTGGAACGGCTGAAGAAGAAGCTGCTGAGTGGATCAAAGCCAACATGACGAAGCCAGTAGTTGGATTTATTGGTGGGCAAACAGCACCTCCAGGAAAAAGAATGGGACATGCTGGGGCTATCATTGCAGGTGGAAAAGGAACAGCCGCAGAAAAGATTGCTACTCTTGAAGCTTGCGGTGTAAAAGTAGCAAAAACTCCAGCTGTTATGGGTGAAACGTTAGTGTCGGTTCTTGAAGAAAAAGGTTTGTTAGAAAAATGTATTACACATAAATAGGATATAAGGAAAACTTCGAAGCTACACCTCAAATAAAAAAGGTGTAGCTTTTTATTTTTGTCAGTGAAGGAGAAAATGAAGCAATGATCCAAGATGTATTCCTATGTTTATCGATTACTCCAAAAGTAGGATGGAGCACGATTGACCATTTGAATCAAGTGGGAATCGATCAAAGTGTATTTAACCTAGATAAGATCCAGTGGAAAAAAAGATATCCTTTTCTTAATGACAACCAAGCACTGGCATTAAGTGAAACAGTGACAAAAAACGTGCTGTTTCAACAAAAAAAGAAACTAGAAGCCTTGCAAATTCAGGCACTTACCCCTTATGATCCAGAGTATCCTCCTTTATTAAAAGAAATTTTTAATCCTCCTTGGGTTCTATATGCATGGGGAGATCTTACCCTACTTTCGCGCCCAGGATTAGGTGTGGTAGGTTCAAGGAAAACAACCCACTATGGACGTCATGTGACTGAAAAGTTGGTCCCAGAGCTTGTTCATAAGGGGTGGGTGATCGTGAGCGGTCTTGCTTTGGGTATTGACGCGATTAGCCATGAATCGACTCTTCGGGCAGGGGGAAAGACGGTAGCTGTTTTAGGCTCAGGCATTGATGTCATATACCCAAAAAACAATCGAAATTTGTATGAACGGATTAAGGAGCAAGGTTTGCTTCTTTCCGAATATCCACCGGGAACACCCGCTATTCCAGCGTATTTCCCTCAAAGAAATCGAATTATTTCTGGTCTTTCACATGGGATTATTGTGATTGAGGCGGCAAAGAAAAGCGGTTCTTTAATCACTGCCCACTTAGCACTGGAGCAAGGCAGGGATGTGTTCGCTATTCCTGGATCTATCTTTGATTTTCAGTCTGTCGGAACGAATTTGCTAATCCAGCAAGGGGCTAAGCTCGTGACGAATGCGTTAGATATAGTAGATGAATTTCCACATGTTTCCCTACCGCTACCCCAAGAAAAAAACGATCATGGATTAAATGAAGGAATAATGGTAGAAGATATAGAAAAGGAAATCTTAGAAGTGTTAAAATTCGAAAAGAAGCATATGAATGAAATACTCACTTTAACAGGGACCTCAATGACTGAATTATCTCACTATATGTTAAAGCTTGAAATGAAGGGATTTATAAAGGCATTGCCGGGCTCTTTCTACCAAAAAATTAGCTCGTTTGAATAAATTAAGAAATGAATGGTTTGACAAATGAATTATAATTGTTTCATAATGGAAAAGATTTTATAACACATGAGAGGGGGAGGACATCTCATGGCAGAATCCTTGGTAATTGTGGAATCTCCCGCTAAGGCGAAAACCATAGGTAAGTATCTCGGTAAGAAATATATAGTAAAAGCATCCATGGGTCACGTTCGTGATCTTCCTAAAAGTCAAATGGGTGTTGAAGTAGAAGACTTCACTCCTAAGTATATTACAATTAGAGGAAAAGGGAGTGTCCTGAAAGAATTAAAGGATGCCGCAAAAAAAGTGAAAAAAATATATCTAGCGGCTGACCCTGACCGTGAAGGGGAGGCAATTGCTTGGCATTTAGCTCACAGCTTAAATATCGAGCCTTCTTCGACCTGTCGAGTCGTCTTTAATGAGATAACAAAACAAGCGATTGTTGATGCATTTAAACATCCAAGACCAATTAATATGGACTTGGTTAATGCGCAACAAGCTAGACGTATCTTAGATCGCTTAGTTGGATATAACATTAGTCCACTATTATGGAAAAAAGTAAAAAAAGGATTAAGTGCTGGTCGAGTCCAATCTGTTGCTGTTAAACTGATATCCGATAGAGAAAAAGAAATTACAAGCTTTATCCCTGAAGAATATTGGAGTATTACGGCTCAATTGGAACAAAAGAAAACTTCTTTTGAAGCCAAGTTTTACGGTGTGGATCAGAAGAAGAAGAAGGATCTCCCTAATAAGGAAGAAGTAGATAAAATCATTAAACAAATTCAGAAACAGGATTTTATCGTTTCTTCTGTACAAGAAAGAGAAAGAAAAAGAAACCCTGCACTTCCCTTTATCACAAGTTCATTACAACAGGAAGCAGCGCGCAAGCTTAATTTTAGAGCGGCTAAAACCATGATGATTGCTCAGCAGCTTTACGAAGGTGTGGATCTGGGTAAAGAAGGCGTAACGGGTCTTATTACCTATATGCGTACAGATTCAACTAGAATTTCTGACACAGCAAAAAATGAAGCTGCCCAGTACATACGTGAAACTTATGGGGAGAACTTTTTATCCACAGTAAGCCCTGCGGAGAAAAAGAAACAGAATGCACAGGATGCCCATGAAGCCATTAGACCAACATCCATCATGCATGATCCAGCTTCGCTTAAGAACATCCTATCTCGTGATCAGCTTAGACTGTATCGCTTAATTTGGGAACGTTTTATTGCTAGCCAGATGGCCCCTGCTGTTCTAGATACATTAACGGTTGATTTTAATGTGAATGGTGTCATCTTTCGCTCAACCGGATCTAAGCTAAAGTTTCCAGGCTTCATGAAGGTCTATGTAGAAGGCAATGATGATGGGAAAACAGATGAAGACTCTTTTCTTCCTGAGTTAAAAGAAGGGCAAAAGGTTAAGGTTCAAAATATTGATAGTAAGCAGCATTTTACTCAACCTCCGCCAAGGTATACAGAGGCTAGGTTAGTTAGAACGTTAGAAGAGCTTGGAATAGGCAGACCTTCAACCTATGCGCCTACGCTAGATACCATCCAAAAACGAGGGTATGTGGGCTTGGAGGATAAGCGATTTGTTCCTACGGAATTAGGAGAAATCGTAATTAAGTTAATGGAAGAGTTTTTTCCCGAAATCTTAAATACGGATTTTACTGCTGAGATGGAGTCACATCTTGACTTTATTGAAGAAGGAAAAGAAGATTGGGTGCAGATCCTAAAAGATTTTTATAAGGACTTCGAAAAGAGACTGACTGTAGCTGAGGAAGAAATGAAGGAAGTAGAGCTTGAAGATGAAATTGCTGATGAGGACTGCGAGCTATGTGGAAAACATATGGTCTACAAATTTGGTCGCTTTGGCAAGTTTCTGGCTTGCTCTGGTTTCCCAGATTGTCGAAATACAAAACCTATAGTCAAAGAGATAGGTGTGGAATGTCCTAAATGTAAAGAAGGGCAAATCGTTGAAAGAAAGAGCAAGAAGAAACGTCTGTTTTATGGATGTAATCGTTATCCAGAATGTGATTTCTTGTCTTGGGATAAACCTATTTCTAGACCATGTCCAAAGTGTGAAGGGATGCTGGTCGAAAAGAAAGGGAAAAAAGAAACAAAGATCCAATGTGTATCCTGCGATTATGAAGAAAAGCAGTTGTAACTAGAAAGGATTGTAGATATGTCTGAACCCATTGTAAAAGTAGTCGGAGCAGGTTTAGCAGGAAGTGAAGCTGCGTGGCAAATTGCCAAGCAGGGGGTAAGAGTCCATTTATACGAAATGAGACCTGTGCAGAAAACGCCTGCTCATCGCTCAGAGCAATTCGCCGAGTTGGTCTGTAGTAATTCATTAAGAGCAAACACCTTAACCAATGCAGTAGGAATTTTGAAAGAGGAAATGCGTCATCTAGATTCAGTTATTATTAGAGCTGCTGATGAGTGTTCGGTGCCAGCTGGTGGTGCTCTTGCGGTGGACCGTGAGGAGTTCTCCGGCAAGGTTACTCAATATGTTCAAGAACACCCATTGATTACAGTTTCACGCGAAGAGGTGACCGACATTCCAGATGGGATTTCCATTATCGCTACTGGACCTCTAACCTCTCCTGCCCTTTCAGAGAAATTAAAGCAGGTTACAGGAGAAGAATATCTATACTTCTATGATGCAGCAGCTCCCATCATAGATAAAGAAACCATTAATATGGATAAAGTATACTTAGCCTCGCGCTATGATAAAGGAGAAGCTGCTTACCTCAATTGCCCAATGAATGAAGAGGAGTTTACCGCCTTCTACGAAGCACTGATTACAGCAGAGGTTGTTCCATTGAAGGAGTTTGAGAAAGAAATTTATTTCGAAGGATGTATGCCGGTTGAAGTCATGGCGAAACGCGGAGATAAAACATTGTTGTTTGGTCCCCTTAAACCAGTAGGCCTCATTGATCCTAGAACAGGCAAACAACCCCATGCTGTTGTTCAATTAAGGCAAGACAATAGTGCGGGAACATTATATAATATTGTTGGTTTTCAAACTCACTTAAAATGGGGAGATCAAAAAAAGGTGATACAACTCATTCCAGGATTAGAACAAGCGGAGATCATTCGCTATGGAGTGATGCACCGTAATACCTTTATTAACTCACCTAATCTGCTTTCGCCGACCTACCAGTATAAAGGTCGGGATCATTTGTTTTTTGCTGGACAGATGACGGGAGTAGAAGGCTATGTTGAATCTGCCGCTTCTGGTTTGATTGCAGGAATCAATGCTGCGCGTCATGCTAAAGGAAAAGAGCCCTTGGTGTTTCCGCATGAAACCGCGATTGGTAGCATGAGTCATTATATTACAACGGCAGATCCTACTAATTTTCAGCCTATGAATGCGAACTTTGGTCTGTTTCCGCCTTTACCTAAGAGAATTAGAAACAAAAAGGAAAAAAATGAAAAGTATGCTGAAAGAGCACTAAGCACAATTCAGAATTTTTCACAAAATATACACAATTGATATTGCTTCCTCATATTGGAACATGGTAATATAGACGTGACGGTGTAAGGATAAGGGTGATATCAAATTGAACGAAGCTTTAATGAAATTCGTCCATTTATTTATAGAATATTTACAAATAGAGAAAAATGCTTCAGATCATACGATTACTAACTACGTTAGAGATATTGAAGACTTTTCCGAATTTCTAAAGCAGCAAACCAGATTGGACTTTGCTGCTGTTTCTTATTTAGACGTCAGAAGTTATTTAACTCTGTTACATAAAAAAGAATATGGGAGAAGGACGATCGCGCGAAAACTTTCCAGCTTACGAAGCTTTTTTCGCTTTTTACAACGTGAGCAATATCTCCAGTCAAATCCAATCCAACTAGCTGCCTCCCCAAAATTAGACAAACGATTACCGCACTATTTCTATTCCACTGAATTAGAGGAACTTTTTTCTGTTGCGGATCTAACACAGCCCCTAGGACAAAGAAATCAAGCAATCTTAGAAACACTATACGCCTCAGGGATGCGGGTCAGCGAACTTGTAGGATTAGATCTTGAACACCTTGATTTGGATGTGGGAATGGCACTTGTCTATGGGAAAGGTAGCAAGGAGCGTTTTGTACCACTCGGGCAATTTGCGATAGAGGCACTGGAAAGATATATAGATAACGGGCGTCTACAACTCAAACCCAAAAATGAAAAGGCTCTATTTCTTAACAAATTAGGAAATCGATTAAGTGATCGAAGTGTAAGAAGAATTCTAAATCAGCTTATAGAACAGAGCACCCTTACTCTGAGAATATCACCTCATAAATTAAGACACTCTTTTGCTACTCATATGCTTGAAGGAGGAGCAGACCTACGTTCAGTACAAGAAATGCTAGGACACGTGAATATATCTACTACACAAATTTATACTCATATTACAAACCAACGATTAAGGGAAGTGTACAACAAAACACACCCGCGTTCGTAAGAAAAAGGAGTTGGTCTTGGTGGAACAACAATTTCATGCAACAACCATTTTTGCAGTACAGCATAATGGAGAAGGATCAATGACAGGCGATGGGCAAGTAACTTTTGGCAACGCGATGGTCATGAAGCACTCCGCCAAAAAAGTGCGCCGGCTGTATCGTGGTCAAGTGGTTGCGGGTTTTGCTGGTTCTGTAGCCGATGCGTTAACGATCTTCGAAATGTTCGAAGCGAAGTTAGAGGAGTATCACGGGAGCTTAAAAAGAGCAGCTGTAGAATTGGCCAAAGAATGGCGTATGGATAAAATGCTGAGACGCTTGGAAGCCATGATGATTGTTATGGATAAAGAGCATCTTCTCCTTATATCAGGGAATGGAGAAGTCATCGAGCCAGATGATGGCATCTTAGCCATTGGATCAGGAGGAACCTATGCTTTAGCAGCGGGAAGAGCATTAAAAAAATATTCTCCCCAGTTAACAGCTAGAGAAATTTCGGAAGCGGCTCTAACCATAGCTGGAGAAATTTGTGTCTATACAAATAATCAATTGGTGACTGAAGAAGTAATGTAAATCAAATACCATAATAAGGTTGGAGGTTGATCTTTTGAACAGAGAAGCGTTAACTCCAAAACAAATTGTTTCAGAATTAGATAAATATATCGTTGGTCAACATCAGGCCAAGAAATCTGTTGCAATTGCTTTGAGGAATAGATATCGAAGAAGCTTACTACCTGCTCATCTTCAGGATGAGGTCATTCCTAAAAACATTTTAATGATCGGATCAACTGGAGTCGGAAAAACAGAAATCGCAAGGCGCTTGGCTAAGCTTGTCAATGCTCCTTTTATCAAAGTAGAAGCAACTAAATTTACTGAAGTTGGGTACGTTGGACGTGACGTAGAATCGATGGTCAGAGATCTAGTTGATACCGCGATACGCATGGTGAAGGAAGAAAAGATGGAGAGTGTGAAAGAACAAGCAGAAAAAAATGCGAACCAGCGTATCGTTGAGCTTTTGGCCCCGAATAAAAAAGCAGCTAAATCTTTTAAAAATCCTTTGGAGATGTTTTTCGGTGGAAATGAGGATGAAGCCGAAGATAAACAGGAGCATGTGATTTCAGAGGAACAAGAGTTGGCTCAAAGGCGAAGACAATTAACACATCAGTTAGCTTTGGGTGAGTTAGAAAATCATTATGTTGAGATTGAAGTAGAAGACCAGTCACCTAATATGTTTGAAATCTTTTCAGGTCAAGGTGTCGAACAAATGGGAATTAACATGCAAGAAATGTTTGGCAATCTCATGCCTAAAAAGACAAAAAAACGTAAGCTTACCGTGGCAGAAGCAAGAAAAATACTAACCCAGGTAGAGGCTGGTAAATTGATTGATTTAGATGAGGTGCAACAAGAATCAATACGTAGGGCTGAGCAATCTGGTATTATTTTCATCGATGAAATAGATAAAATTGCCGGTAAACAGTCGGGCCAATCTCCAGATATATCAAGAGAAGGAGTTCAAAGAGATATCCTTCCAATTGTTGAAGGCTCAACCATTATGACTAAATACGGTCCAGTAAAGACTGATTATGTCTTATTTGTAGCTGCCGGCGCTTTTCATATGGCAAAGCCATCTGATTTAATTCCAGAGCTACAAGGGAGATTTCCTATTCGTGTAGAGCTTACTGATTTAGTGATTGAGGATTTTATTCGAATCTTAACGGAACCAAAAAACGCTTTGACGAAACAGTATGCAGCACTTATTGAAACAGAGGGAATTAAGGTAACCTTTACAGAGGAAGCCATCCGAGAAATTGCAGGAATTGCTTCAGAAGTTAATCGTTCGACAGATAATATTGGAGCGCGTAGACTACACACGATATTGGAAAGGCTATTGGAAGATCTGTCCTATGAAGCTTCAGATATTCATCTAGAGGAAGTTGTCATTACCCCTGAATATGTTCATGAAAAATTAGATGGAATTATTAAGAACAAAGATCTATCTCAATATATTTTGTAAAGTCTGAAAGGAGTTTGATGATATGGATTTATTAAGTAAGACACGTAGAATTAATAATATGCTGCAAAGGGTATCAGGTCCCGTTAACTTTAAGGAAATGGCCGAGGTACTATGTGAAGTAATTGAAGCTAATGTGTTTGTTGTTAGCAGAAAAGGAAAGCTATTAGGCTTTTCAATTGCTCAGGAGATTGAAAATGAAAGGATGTCACATTATCTAGAGGATCGTAAATTTCCTGTGGAATATACCGAAGGCATCTTAAAGCTACAAGAAACATCTGCTAATTTAGAAGTAGATAGTCCTTACACTATTTTCCCAGTAGAAATGAAGACCTTCTTCTCTAATGCATTAACCACAGTGGTACCTATAGTAGGTGGAGGAGAACGATTGGGGACATTGGTTTTAGGTCGCGTTAATAACACATTTGAAGATGATGATCTTATTCTAGCAGAATATGGTGCAACCGTTGTAGGGATGGAAATCTTAAGAGAACGTGCAGAGGAAATCGAGCATGAGGCAAGAAGTAAAGCTGTTGTTCAAATGGCGATCAGTTCTTTATCCTACAGTGAGTTAGAAGCAGTAGAGCATATTTTTCATGAATTAGATGGAAAAGAAGGCTTGTTAGTAGCAAGTAAAATCGCAGACAGAGTAGGGATTACTCGTTCCGTGATTGTCAATGCCCTGCGTAAGCTAGAGAGTGCTGGGGTCATTGAATCTCGATCATTGGGGATGAAAGGAACATTTATCAAAATCTTAAATGAAAAATTAATGATCGAACTTGAAAAACTAAAGAATGCGTAGTATAAATTCCCTATACTGCCATATTAGATAGTTGACTACCATAATTGCATAAGTAATACCATAAAATACTTGGCCTTTTCCAATAAGAAAAGGCTTTTTTATTTTATCTACATTTGATAGTATTTATGTATCTGTTACAACAAGCTTCGACAAAAAACGATATATTTTTTATATGAAAGTCGAAAAATATAGGACTTTAAGCCAATAAAACTGTTTTATGTCTAGACCGTTTATCCTATTTTTAAGCTTTTGGATAAAAAAATAAAGGTATTTTGAAGGTTTTTGTAGAAAAATGTAACACCTTTATTTTTTCTATTATTTTCAGAAGGAGGGATGAATTAAAATGAGCATCTTTTCTACCTCAACTACTAACCTAGAAACGCGTTAAATGTAGCGTCACTAAAGCAACGAGTGATCTCTTCAAATGTTGCTAACGTTGATACGCCTAACTATAAAAGTAAAGAGGTTTCCTTTCAATCGGCTTTACTTAACGCAGTTGAACAGCAAAAAGGATTAAAAAGTTACCGCACAAGTGAAAAGCATCTTCCATTTTCGACACACCAAAGCGCAATCAGCCATATGCCAAAGTAGTATCAAGGCCTCATACTTTATTTAATCATAATGGGAATAACGTAGACATGGATTATGAAATGGCTCAGCTAGCCCAAAACCAACTTTGGTATAATGCGCTAACGGAAAGAATCAATGGTAGATTTAATTCTTTAAGAACTGTGATCACTGACGGGAGGTAAGGTAGTTGAGTTTATTTCAAGGGTTAAACATTAGTTCAAGTGCTCTAACAATGAATCGATTTAGAATGGACGTTATTTCGTCAAATATTGCTAATGCCAATACGACGAGAGCTAAATTGCAAAATGGAGAGTGGGTTCCATACCAACGCAAAATGGTGGAGATTTCACCTACAGGCGGAAAACCTTTCCGAAGCTTTCTGGATAAAGCTGTAGGCACTCAATCAGGTCCTCTAACAGCTGGTGTTCAGGTGTCAAAAATTAAAACAGATCGTACCCCTTTTAACCTTGTCTATGATCCAACTCATCCTGATGCTGATCAAGAAGGGTATGTTCGTCTGCCGAATGTCGATATAGCCAAGGAAATGGTGGATATGATGTCGGCAACTCGTTCTTACGAAGCTAATGTTACAGCATTAAATGCTTCAAAAGGAATGTTCTTAAAAGCATTGGAGATTGGAAAATAGAAGGGGGTAAGCGATCGTGAAGGTAAATAGCATACAAAACTTGATTCCACTAGAAAAAATTCAGCAAACTCCTAAAAGCGAATCGACATCAATTGATTTTAAAAATACTTTGATGGACGCCCTAAATAAGGTAGAGGCTGCACAAAAAGAGTCAGAAATCAAAACAAATCAACTTATTACAGGTGAAATTACTGATATACATCAGGTCATGATAGCGGCACAAAAGGCTAGCTTATCTTTGCAGCTTACTGTCCAGGTAAGAAATAAAGTAGTAGAGTCTTATCAGGAGATCATGAGAATGCAAGTATAATTAGCGACCTAGGATGGGGTGAATTATGAAGGACCAGATGCTGCAATATAAAAATCAAATAAAAGAGACTTGGGACAGTCTCTCAAAAAAAAATAAACTAATGATTATCGGGACATTTATCATATTGTCCGTAACGTTGGCCCTTTTTATTCATTGGGCGTCCAAGCCAGAATACGTCCCTATTTATACGAATCTTAAGCCTGCAGAAGCTGGTGAAATTGTATCAACAATAGAAGCGACTGGGGTTCCTGTACAGTTGTCACCTGATGGAACGAGCGTAAGTGTTCCGAAGGCACATGCAGCAAAGCTGAAAGTGGATTTAGCACACGCAGGGATTCCAAGAAGTGGAAACATTAATTACGGTATATTTAGTGAAAATATGGGTTTTGGAATGACAGATAAGCAATTTGATGTGGTTGAACGGGACGCCATGCAGAATGAGCTAAGGTATTTGATCGAAGAGATGGATGGCATTTATAGTGCTAATGTGATGATTACTTTGCCAAAGGAGTCACTTTGGGTCGCTGATGGTGATCAAACAGCTACTGCCTCTGTGGTACTAAGTCTGCAACCAGGTCTAGAGCTTGATCCGACAAAAGTAAAAGGATTGTACCATCTGATTAGTAAGAGTGTGCCCTCCTTACCGGTAGAAAATATCGTCATTATGGATCAGAACATGTACCCATTGGAGTACGTGAACGATTCAGGACTGGACTCTTCACTAACTGTCCATCAACAAAATAGACAGATCAAAAAAGACATCGAGAAAGACATCCAACGTGAATTACAACAATTCTTAGGACGTATTTTAGGAATGGACCGTGTCATCGTATCGGTTTTTGCGACAGTAGATTTTTCAAAAGAGAAAAGAGAAGAAAATTTAGTTGAAGCGATTGACAAAGAGAACAACGAAGGAATCGCCATAAGTATAGAAAGAATTCAAGAATCCTTCTCAGGGGAAGGAACGTCAATGGATGGTGTTCCTGGGACTGGAGAAACAGATATTGCTGGTTACCCAGGCGCTAACGGAGCTCAAAATAGTGAGTATGAAAAAACGGAAGAACGAATTAATCGTGAAGTGAATCGAATCTTTCGTCAGATTGAAGCGAGTCCCTTTATGATCAATGATCTTGCCATTAGCGTAGGTGTTGATCCTCCTGAGGGTGTAGAAATTGATGAAGTAAAAGGTGAGATTGAAACCATTTTGCGCAATGTCGTTCAAACCTCTCTAAGTGCAAATGGAGTAATACCTGAGAATTTAGAGGAGAAAATTACAGTTTTTGCGAACGAATTTAAGGGTCGCCCTGTCATTGAAGATCCTCAGGCGAGTATTTCTCAGCTTCTTCTTTATGGTGTAGGAGCATTAGCCCTATTAGCTATTGCGGGTGTTGCATTTGCCTTAATTCGTAAATCTCGAAGAAAAGAAGATGAGGAATTGGAAGAGGTAGTATCACAACCTGTTGCTCCAATGCAAGACTTTGATTTTGATCAAGATAATCCAGAAAAAGCGAAGAGAAAACGAATCGAGCGTTTGGCACAAAACAAACCAGATGAATTTGCGAAGTTGTTAAGAACATGGATAGCTGAAGAGTAGGTGAAAAAAATGGGGAAATCATTAAAAGAAGTCAATGGAAAACAAAAAGCTGCCTTGTTACTCATTTCGCTTGGCCCAGAAGTATCTGCTCAGGTGTTCAAACACTTGAGTGAAGAAGAGATTGAACAACTTACACTTGAAATAGCAAATGTAAGAAAAGTAGACTCTGCACAAAAAGAAATGATTTTAGACGAATTTCATGATTTGTGTGTCGCCCAGGATTATATTAGTTCAGGCGGTATTACGTACGCCAAAGACATCTTAGAAAAAGCATTAGGTCAGCAAAAAGCATTGGATATCATTAATCGTTTAACTGCCACCTTGCAGGTACGACCTTTTGATTTTGCTAGAAAAGCAGATCCGGGTCAAATCCTAAACTTTATTCAAAATGAGCATTCTCAAACGATTGCCTTGGTTCTTTCTTATTTAGAGCCCGTTCAATCCGCTCAAATATTATCTGAGCTGCCTCAAGATAAACAAGCGGATGTCGCTAGAAGAATTGCTTTGATGGATAGTACTTCTCCAGAAGTAATCAGTCAAGTAGAGCATATTTTAGAACAGAAGTTGTCTGCAACGGTTACTCAAGACTTTACTGCAGCAGGCGGAATTGAAGCTGTGGTTCAAGTATTAAATGGAGTCGATCGTGGAACAGAGCGAACCATTCTGGACGCTCTTGAAATTCAAGATCCTGAATTAGCAGAAGAGATTAAGAAGAGAATGTTTGTCTTTGAAGATATTGTGTCGATTGATAATCGTTCCATTCAACGTGTCATTCGTGACGTAGAGAATGCCGATCTACAGCTTGCCCTAAAAGTTGCGAGTGAAGAAGTGAAGGAAGTTATTTTCAGAAATATGTCCAAACGTATGGCAGATACATTTAAGGAAGAAATGGAGTTTATGGGCCCTGTTCGTTTGAAGGATGTTGAGGAAGCTCAAACCCGTATTGTCGCCATCATTCGCAGATTAGAAGAGTCTGGAGAGATTATCATTGCTCGTGGTGGAGGAGATGATATCATTGTCTAACGTCTACAAATTTTCTCAAGTAGAAAATGACAAGAAAGTTATCGTCACTAAACCGATCGCGGTTCAGCCGAAAGAACCTTCTGTAGAAGAGAGTCAAACCCTGGAAAGTGAAATGGATGAGTTAATCAGACAAAGAGACGGCTTAATTCAAGAAATTCAAGAGCTTCAAACTCGAAAATCTGAGCTAGCGGATGAGTTAACCATAGAGCGAGAGAAATTTCTGCATGAACTACATGAGTTGAAAGAAAATCAGGAAAACGAAATGAGAATTCAAGCCGATACTATATATACAGAGTCAAATCAGCAAGGGTTTGAACAAGGATATGAAACAGGGTATCAGCAGGGAATGCAGGAATGGGTTGAAAAAAACCAAGAAATTCAGCAGATTATTACCTTAGCATATGAAGAGAAGCAAACGATTATTCAAGAAGCAGAACCATTTTTGCTTGATTTAAGTGTTCAAATTGCTAAAAAAATCTTACATGTTGAATTAGAGTTGCATCCTGAAAAGGTTGTCGACATGATCAAAAAGTGCTTGCTTCAAGTTAGTGAAAGGCAGGAAGTAGTGCTTCAGGTGGCTCCAACTAGCTATCCAATCGTCCAAGGACAAGTGGAAGAATTGAAACAGTTTATTGAACCAAGTGCTGAGTTGCGTGTTGTACCAGATCAGACCTACTCGGGTCTAGGTTGTATGATTCATACTCCTCATGGTTCATTTGATGTGACGCTGGATAGTCAATTAGCAGAAATCAAAAAACATCTTTTAAGTTATTTTGAGGAGAGTGCAGAACAATGATGAGAAGGGTGGATGAGTATATTTCTGTACTTGATCAAATACAAGCTGTTCAAAAGCATGGTAAAGTAAGTCAAGTCATTGGATTGACCATAGAGTCAGATGGTCCTAACGCTAAGATTGGGGAGATCTGCCTCATCTACCCCCACCAAGAAGCTGTACCCATTAAAGCTGAGGTTGTTGGATTTAAGCAAAGTAAAATATTGCTGATGCCATTAAATGATATCTCACATATTGGTCCAGGATGTTTAGTTGTTGCAACAGGTTCTCCTCTACAAATCAAGGTAGGTACGAATTTACTGGGGAGTATTTTAGATGGGAATGGTTGTCCTTTGGACGGCTCAAAACTCCCCAAAGGATTAAGAAGCTTTTCTACAAATAATCAGCCGCCAAACCCGTTATCAAGGCCTAGAATCCATGAACCGATGGAGGTTGGGGTACGCTGCATAGATGGATTGTTAACCATTGGTAAGGGTCAAAGGATCGGGATTTTTGCAGGAAGTGGTGTAGGAAAAAGTACATTAATGGGAATGATCGCTCGAAATACCTCGGCAGATATTAATGTGATTGCACTTATTGGAGAGAGAGGAAGAGAGGTTCGAGATTTTATTGAACGAGATCTTGGACCGGAAGGGTTGAAAAAGTCCGTTGTTATTGTTGCAACCTCTGATCAACCTGCGCTTACACGACTCAAAGGAGCTCTTACTGCTACTGCCATTGCCGAATATTTTAGAGATCAAGGAAACAATGTCATGCTCATGATGGATTCAGTGACACGTTTTGCTATGGCACAACGTGAAGTAGGGCTGGCTATTGGTGAACCGCCGACAAGCAAAGGATATACTCCAAGTGTGTTTGCTTTATTACCAAAGCTCTTGGAACGCTCAGGAACTTCATCGAGAGGCTCTATTACTGCTTTTTATACCGTTCTAGTTGATGGTGATGATATGAATGAACCCATTGCCGATGCTGTTCGTGGAATTTTAGATGGGCATATCGTGTAGATCGTAAAATAGCTCAAAAGGGACAGTTTCCAGCGATCAATCTTCTACAAAGTGTAAGTCGAGTGATGCATGAGATTGTTTCAGCTGAACAATTGCAAGCAGCAGAAATATTGAAAAAAAATCTAGCGATATATGAATCCTCAGAGGATTTGATTACCATTGGGGCATATAAAAAGGGATCAAGCAAAGAGATAGATCAAGCCATACGGGTCTATCCTCAAATTCAAGAATACTTACGCCAGGGAATTTATGAAGTCCCCTCTTTCCAAGAAAGTATTCAGTTGCTACAAACTAGGTTTGGAAAGGATGTCATAAATGTCTAAATACATTTATCCTTATCAACGAATTCTTGAAATGAAGGTCAAAGAGAAAGAAAATGCTCAGCTCTTAATGGCGAAAGCAGTACAAAAGCAAACAAATATTGAGTCCCGCATTATGGATCTTCAATCGACAATTACAACTGTACAAGAGCGTTTGTCTTCGGAACAGAATGTAGGGATGCCTATTCTGCAATTAAGGATGATTGGCGATTATGTGAGTAATTTGCAGAAACGTGTCGGAATTGAACGAATACAACTCGATTTCGCTAAAAAAAATGTCGATAAAAAGCAGGAAGTTCTAAGAGATGCGTTGAAAGAAGAAAAGACATGGGACTTATTAAAAGAAAAAAAACAACAAGAACATCTAGAGTTTATAAAACAAAAAGAGCAATCACAGCTAGATGAAATATCCAACCAAATGTTTTATAGACAGATGGAGGCTAAGGGGTGAACGAAATGGAGGAAACCGAAAAACCATATACGAAGCTGGAATTCTTTTTCTATGCTTTGTTCATTCCTATTGTGTTTGCTATCGCTTTGTTTATCATCATCGGACATTTTAGTGGATATAACGTTGTAGGGAAAGCCTTAGAAGTAGGACATAAGGTGCCAGGACTCTCTTCCATTCTTCCGGCTAAAGAGGAAGAGAAGAGCGAAACTGTAGGAGTAGAGTTGGACAAGGTCCTAACTAATCTTGAAGAGGCTGAAGATCGAATTAAGAATTTGATCGCAGAAAAAGCACAACTAGAAGAAAATGTTTCTGTTAAGGAAGCAGAAATCGAGGCATTACAGGAGCTAATTAAACGCTTAGAAGAATCATCAACAAACCAGACGATTTCTTCTGAAGAGTATCATTCGAAGGTTCAAGAATTAGCGAAGCTGTATGGTGGAATGTCAGCCGGTAAAGCCGCTCCTATTATACAGAACCTGACTTTAATGGAAGCCGCTCTTATTTTAGATCGAATGAATAATACCCAACGAGCAGGAATTTTAGCTAAAATGGACCCTACCTTCGCTGCAAAGCTAACTGTTACATTAAAGGAAATGGATAAAGTAGATCATCCCGAAATAGCTGCATTACAAGAGCGTATTCAGTTGCTAATGCAAGAGTCCAACGTAAAAACGGAAGGAACGAAGAATACCTTAACCATTGATCAAATGGCAAATACCTTTAATCAAATGCAAGCAGGTCAAGCAGCAGGAATCTTAACCGAAATGAGCGCTACTACCGCTGATTTTAATCTTGCTACTAGGATATTGGCGAATATGAATGAAGCGAATCGTTCCACACTCATTGCCGCAATGCCCACTGAAATTGCCAGAAGATATACGAAGGCACTAGTAAATTAATTCGTTATCTTTCTCCTGTGAAAGGGGGTGAAAAAATAAAATGTCAGCTATTCAATCAATGATACCCTTATCGACCTCTGCACTTACTGATCATGCAGCACCGGCTACTCATCTAGGTTCTGCAAATGGTAAAGGACCTAAATCTTTTGGATTGCTGCTTCTACAGTCACAAAATCAATTGCGTACTGAAGTGGAAAAAGTGGATACTACACCGCTCCTTGAGTCTGTACCTGAAGTTCTTTTAGATCTGATGGCAATGTTCTCTCTCAAAGATGAGGAAATCGACACAGAGCTTCAACAACAGGTTGAGATCGAAGAAGAAATGGTAGTAAATTACTTGGAACAGTTAATTGATATGCTCCAACATGCAGAGCAAGATAAGGTTGAAGAATCATCTTATGAAGCGATCCTATCCTTCTTAACTCAGCTGCCGATTACGTTAGTACCAGAACAAAAGGAACATTCTCAGCCTACATTTTTGGACGGAGCAGAAGGGAAAGGGGCTCAAGTACAACAAAACCTTTTTCAAGCACAAGATTTTCTGAAATGGCAGTATTTATATGAGAAATTTGCAGGGAATCAAGCTTCCAAAATAGCGGATAGCACCACTTCAATTTCAAAGCAGCTAGAAGAAGCTCTATCATCGCTTAATAAAGTGTGGAGTAATCAAGCTGAATGGAAACAGTTTCTGGTTGGACAGATGCAAAGCCAACTGAATGTAAAAGAAGCCATCGCAACAATGACTAAAACAGGAAGAGCTCTAGCGATGATGCCAGCTTTTGTACCTTCTGCTTTATTGGTAAGTAAAGAGATGCAACAAGAAACCTCTCAGACAGATATGAGAAATACTGAGTCGCTTCCAACCATGAAGCAGGAATCTGAAGTATTGATTAAACCTACTCCAGCGGTAACAAACTCTTTAGAAATGGGAGTAAGGGATGCTGCTACATCTCAAAATGTACAGACTCAAGCTAATACTGAACCGGCTCCAACCGTTCGGATGGGACAATTGCTTCAGGACATGAAAGAGGTATTCAGAACACATTTTCAACAGTTGAAAAGTGATGATGCGGCACAAATAAGAATCAAGCTTGCTCCAGAACACTTGGGACATCTCGATATTAAAGTGATATCAGAAAATGGGAAAATAAGCGCGGTTGTTCTTGCAAGCAGTAGATTAGCCAAAGAAGCACTCGAACTTCAATTAAGCCAACTAAGACTTGCTTTAACTCAGCAAGGTTTGCAGGTAGATAAAATTGAAGTGGCTCAACAAAATCAAACCAATCAATCACTACATCAACAACAAGATACGAAAGGCAACCAACAATACTCTCAACAAAGAGATCAAGAGGCACAATCAACTGGAAACGAAGAGGACGAATTTTCATTTGAAAGTGAACTTGAAAGGATGCAGGAAGAGATTGCTGGAATCAACTATGTTGTTTAAGGAGAGAGTGTCATATGCCATCAACAAACAACTCAGTGTTCCCTTCATTACCACAAAATAATGGTTACTACTCCAATGTTCCTACATTCGAAGAAAGGGGTACATTAGGGAAGGATGCATTTCTAAAGCTTCTAGTTGTTCAGCTAAGAAATCAAGATCCGATGGAACCACTTCAGGATCGTGAATTTATTGCTCAAATGACTCAATTTAGTAGCTTGGAGCAGCTCACAAATATGGGGAAAAGCATGAACCGTTTTTTAGACTTCCAAATGAACAATGTGATCACCCAACAAGCCAACATGCTCAATCAGAAAGTGTATTGGGAAGAAAAACTTGATCATATGACGAGAAAAGGGGAAGGCGTTGTAACGGCTCTTACACTAAAAGATGGAGCCCTATTTGCAGAATTAGATAACGGAGTAAGAATCCCGCTTGAGTATATCTATCGTATTGAAAGAGCGGCTCAACAAGAAAATAAATCATCTAATCAGGTGACCGAGCAAGAAAACAAGGCAACAGAAAAGGTGGTTGAAGAGGATAATGGCTCAGTTTAAAATAGGAAATTCTTATTATCCTAAGAGTCCTATTCTGCCAAATCATCACCCATCTAGAAAGATAAATCATGTACCGCCGAACTCAAATAGCTTTGCACAACATTTGCAGGATACACTTATACAACAACAACCTAAATTAAAATTTAGTCAACATGCGACAGCTCGTTTGGAAGAAAGAGGGATTGATTTATCGACTGATCAAATGGCTCGATTACAGGATGGTATGATGAAGGCCAAGGAGAAAGGCTCGAAGGAATCGTTATTGTTACTTGAAGGACTCGCGTTTGTCGTAAGTGTAAAAAACAACACTGTCATTACAGCTATGGACCAAAAAACGATGAATGATCAAATCATTACAAATATTGATAGTGCTGTGATCTTATAAAATTATATGGCTGGACCAATACGGAAGCCATCTGTTGCTGACTGATTGAGGCAACACACAAATCATGAGGGGGAAAACAATACATGTTAAGATCATTATACTCTGGTGTTTCTGGAATGAAGGGCTTTCAAGTGAAGTTGGACGTAATCGGTAATAATATTGCCAATGTAAATACGGTTGGTTATAAGAAGAGCCGTGTGGTATTCTCTGATGTATTAAGTCAGAACATCTCTGGTGTCACAGCTCCTGAAGCAGGTGAGCGTGGAGGAGTTAACGGAAGACAAGTAGGTTTAGGTTCAACGATCGCTGCGATTGATGTTCTTCACACTCCTGGTTCTCCTATGACAACTGGAGTCATGACGGATTTAGCGATTGAAGGGAATGGCTTTTTCTTAGTGGTTCCTCCAGGAGGAAATGAAGATAATCCACTCTATACTCGTGCAGGAAACTTCTATCGAGATGCGGCTGGTAACTTAGTTACATCTCAAGGATATTTAGTTCTTGGAGATGGTGGACCGATTGAAATAGATGAAGGATTTGTTGCCTTTGAGATTTCTCGTAATGGTGATATTATCGGGGTTACTCAAGACGGAGATTCTGAACTAATAGGAACCTTGGCTTTAGGATTTGTTGCTAACCCAGCTGGATTGCGTAAAGTCGGTGGTTCAATGTATGAGATGACTCAGAACGCGAATCCTGGAGGGGAGCATAATATTTCCACCATTGATGATGCAGAAGGTCAATTAGCACAAATTATCTCTGGAGTATTAGAGATGTCCAACGTTGATTTGACAGAAGAATTTACTGAAATGATCATTGCACAAAGAGGTTTCCAAGCCAATTCCAGAATCATTACAACATCAGATGAAATATTACAAGAAGTAGTAAATCTGAAACGATAGGAGGGATAGGCTGAATGGATGATACATTCATTCAGCCGACCTATCTATGATTGAACTAACAAAATTAAACCAGCAAAAAATCACAATCAATGCCATTTATATCGAGAGAGTAGAACCAACACCTGATACATTAATCACATTAACAAATGGAAAAAAGATTCTAGTATTAGAGCCTGTAGGGGAGGTATCAGATAAAGTGACTGCTTTTTATAAAAAGATAGGTCTCTTTTTTGAGATGAAAGAGGGGCAGGATGATGTTTAAAAATAAACTGTTTAATATGGCTCTTATCATTATGATAGGTATCACATTGTTGGGTGGAGTTTCCTTTGTTCTCTGGAAAACAACGTTTGCTCCAACTACTGGAGCAGCACAAGAAGAAGTGATCGAAGAAAGAAAATTAACGGCAGATGAATTAGTGGAATACATGGTAACAACTGATGTAATTACCACTAATATTAGTCCGAAAGGCTATATTGTCGTACAATTTGGTATCCTTCTTGATGGTAAGAAAGCAAAGGCAGAATTTGAAAAAAGAAATGTACAGGTGCGTTCCATCATTATCTCTGAGCTTGCTTCTTTAACTCATGCAGACTTAGAAGGAAGTGCAGGAATTAATCGTCTAGAAGCCATTCTAATGAATCGCTTTAATGAAATTATGTTAGATGGAAAAGTACAAAGTATCTATACAGTTGATCTCAAATTGCAATAATGGTAGAACTTTTTGAAATATAGCTATTCATTATACATTATTTTTTACTTATAGAAGGAGGTGATTCCCTTGCCAGAAGTATTATCCCAAGGCGAAATTGATGCGTTATTAGCGGCGATTTCCTCTGGTGAAATGGATGCGGAAGAGCTGAAAAAAGAGGATACTGAGAAAAAGGTTAAGGTTTACGATTTTAAAAGAGCTTTACGCTTTTCAAAAGATCAAATCCGAAGTTTGACAAGAATTTATGAGAACTACTCTAGAATATTAACCACTTATTTTTCAGCTCAACTTAGAACCTTTGTCCAAATTTCAGTAGCATCTGTTGACCAGCTTCCTTATGAGGAATTTATTCGATCCATTCCCAAAATGACGATTCTTAACGTATTTACAGCTTCTCCACTAGAAGGTCGAATGGTAATGGAGGTTCACCCTAATATTGCTTATGCCATGCTAGAAAGAATGTTGGGTGGGCAAGGGACAAGTCCTACCAAAAGCTCCACGTTAACCGAAATTGAAACGATTGTAATGGAAAGAATCTTTCTGAAGGCACTTGAAGGCTTTCAGGATGCGTGGAAATCTGTAATTGAACTGGATCCTGAATTAGATGTTTTAGAAACCAACCCTCAATTTATGCAAATTGTTTCACCAAATGAAACGGTAGCGGTTATTTCTTTAAGCACCAAGGTTGGGGATGTAACAGGGATGATTAACTTTTGTTTACCTCATGTCGTTTTAGAACCAATCATGCCTAAGCTTTCTGCCCATTACTGGATGAATGCACAGAAGAAAGTGAGGGCACCAAAAGAACAAGAGGTATTAGAAAAAAGATTGAAGCAAGCTAAATTACCTCTTATAGCTGAACTTGGACATTCGACGATTCATATCCAGGAATTCTTACAATTATCTGCTGGCGATGTGATTCGTTTGAATGAAGCAGTCGATGATCCACTCGTGGTTCGCGTAGGAAATCAAGCTAAATTCCACGCCCAACCCGGTGTACTTAAAGGAAAGATGGCTATACAGATTACAGAGGTAATTAGAGAGGAGGAAGAAGATGACAAGTGATATGCTTTCTCAAGATGAAATCGATGCGTTATTGAAACAGGGTGGCGGTGAGGAAGAGGATGCTTCTTCCAGTGAGCACAATATTGAAGATTTTATTTCTCCGCTTGAACAGGATGCCTTAGGAGAGATTGGAAATATTACATTTGGAAGTGCGTCGACGGCTCTTTCTACCTTATTAGGTCAAAAAGTAGATATTACAACACCTAAAATTTCATTATTAATGCGTGATGCGGTACAGGATAGTTTTCCTAATCCACATGTAGCCGTTCATGTGAAATATACAGAAGGCTTTCAAGGGATCAATCTTCTAGTGATTAAAGAAATTGATGCTAAAATTATTGCAGATTTAATGATGGGAGGAGATGGAACCAACCCGAGTGGTGAGTTGAATGAACTTCATGTAAGTGCTGTTCAAGAAGCTATGAACCAAATGATGGTTCAGCAGCCACCTCCATGTCAACCATTTTTAGCCGTAAGGTTGATATTTCTCCACCTGGAATTGACATTATGGATGTATCGAATGAAGGACCTCCTGAACAGCTTACTCAAGATGAAGTGTTCATCCAAGTGTCATTTAGAATGAAGGTTGGAAACCTCATTGATTCAAATATTATGCAATTAATCACGGTTCCATTTGCCAAGCAAATGGTGGATCTCTTAATGAATCCAACGACTGATTCTGCTCCAGCAGAAGCCAAAGCACCTGAGTCTACACCTGCTCCTAGTGCGGAGCCTGTTGCTCCAGCAGCACAGCCAAATGTGAGTGCACCGCCGCCTCAACAACAGCAGGTCCCTCAGCAGCCGATGTATGAGCAGCCAATGTATCATCAGCCACCGCCGATGCCGAATCAGCTGCATGCGAATCGTTCAGCCAACGTGCAATCTGTTCAATTCTCTAGCTTTGATCAGAATCCACCTATGAACACTGATACAAAAAATTTGAATTTGTTATTAGATATTCCGTTAAACGTAACAGTGGAATTAGGACGTACAAAACGAGTGATCAAGGACATTTTAGAATTATCACCTGGATCTATTTTGGAATTAGACAAATTAGCAGGAGAGCCAGTTGATATTTTAGTCAATAATAAGTTAATAGCCAAAGGCGAGGTTGTCGTTATCGAAGAAAACTTTGGTGTGCGTGTTACAGATATCTTAAGTCAATGGGATCGATTACAAAAACTTCAATAATAATAGGATTATCTAAGGGAGGAACCACAAAATGGCAAAAATTTTAATTGTTGATGATGCAGCATTCATGAGAATGATGATTAAGGAAATCTTATCGAAAAATGGATTCGAGGTTGTAGGAGAAGCACATGATGGAGCTCAAGCTGTTGAAAAATATAAAGAACTAACTCCTGACCTTGTAACTATGGATATTACAATGCCTGAAATGGATGGGATCTCTGCATTGAAGGAAATAAAGAAAATTAATCCAAATGCGAAAATCATTATGTGTTCTGCTATGGGACAACAAGCCATGGTAATCGATGCCATTCAAGCGGGAGCAAAAGACTTTATCGTTAAGCCGTTCCAAGCAGAACGTGTATTAGAAGCGATTAACAAAACATTAGGATAAGAAATAGAATCGTAAATTCTCAGAAAGGGTGTACACTTTGATTCGGAAAAAAGGATTTATCTATAGTTGTTTGATCGTCGCACTTTTCATTTTGAATCTATTTGTGCACCAATCCGTTTCTGCTAATGAAGAGAATATGGAAGTGAAAAAAGAACCATCTGTAGCGGACAGCTTGCTAAAAGATGAAAATGAAGAACCAAAGCAGACGGAGGAGTTAGTGTCTATTACTACCGATTCGAATCACACTAACCCCTTCACCCTTATTCTTAAACTCGTATTTTATACATTGGTTATTATCGTTTTAATCTATGGGTTAAGAAAAGTACTTGCTATTCAACAAAGAAAGCTCCAGCATAACTCATTGTTTAACCATTTAGGTGGAACTTCTCTAGGACCTAATAAATCCTTACAACTAGTAAAAGTAGGTGGTCAAATCTATTTACTGGGAGTAGGTGAACAGATTTCGCTCATTAAAGAAATCAAGGATGAGAGTGAAAAATCAGTTATAGAGAGTAGCTTAGAGGATGACAATCAAGTTATTTCAAAAGGATTTGTCGATTTAATTCAATCAAAATTTAATAGCAGAGATCAAAATGAATCTGCTAAATCTTCTTTTCATGAAATGTTTAGTCATAGTCTCGAGAATCAGCTCCAGAAAAGAAAAAAGGTTGAGCTTGAACTGCAAGCCGACGAAATTCAGCAAAAAGAGGGTAGATTCAAGTGACAGAAATACTATTTGCAGCAGTCGATCCTACACAAGCTTTGATACCTGGAATTAATCTTAATATAGGAGCTACAGATGATCCAAACGGTGTGTCTACAACATTAAGGATCTTGTTGTTAATGACGGTTCTGTCATTAGCTCCAGCTATTCTTATTTTAATGACTTGTTTTACTAGAATTGTGATCGTACTTTCCTTTGTACGTACAGCTCTAGCAACACAATCAATGCCACCGAATCAAGTGATTATTGGTTTGTCCTTGTTTCTTACATTTTTCGTCATGTCCCCTGTGTTTGCTGAAGTGAATGAAACAGCGTTAAAGCCATTTCAGGAAGGTCAAATTTCACAGGAGGAAGCTTTTGATACAGCGATGATTCCAATGAAAGAGTTTATGGCGAAGCATACTCGTGAGAAAGATTTAGCTTTGTTTCTAAAATATACTAGAGTCGAAAAGCCTACTACAATTCAAGATATTCCGTTAACTGTATTAGTACCGGCTTTTGCTATTAGCGAACTCAAAACAGCCTTTCAAATTG
This sequence comes from Caldalkalibacillus mannanilyticus JCM 10596, assembly GCF_000615945.1. GTDB lineage: Bacteria > Bacillota > Bacilli > Caldalkalibacillales > JCM-10596 > Bacillus_AT > Bacillus_AT mannanilyticus. The sequence continues at coordinate 20,608 of NZ_BAMO01000025.1, read as the reverse complement.
GATTTATGATTTTTATTCCATTTTTGGTTATTGACATGGTAGTTGCCAGTACCTTGATGGCAATGGGAATGATGATGCTACCACCTGTTATGATTTCTTTACCTTTTAAAATTCTATTATTTATTTTAGTAGATGGATGGCATTTGGTAGTACAATCATTATTGCTTAGTTTTTAACGAAGTAGGAGGAGAAGAATATGTCACCAGATATGGTCATTAAGCTGGCAGAGCAATCGATATATACGATACTTATGATCGCAGGTCCCATGCTTCTTCTCGCACTTGGAGTGGGGTTGCTTGTAAGTATCTTTCAAGCTACTACACAAATTCAGGAGCAAACCTTAGCGTTTATTCCTAAAATCGTGGCTGTGTTACTCTCACTCGTGATATTTGGACCATGGATGTTAACCTTAATGCTTGATTTCACAAATCAACTATTTAGGAATTTACACAGATTTATAGGATAGTGGAGAAACGAAATGCTAATATGGCTAGAACAATTACCGGTCTTTCTACTCATTCTTGTACGGATTACTTCATTTTTCGTTTCTGCTCCTATTTTTTCAATGAAGGGAGTTCCAATGCCTTTTAAAGTGGGCCTTGGAGTATTTATTTCTTTTGTTAGTTATTTGACCATTTCAGTAGAGCAACCGATTATGTTGGATTTCACTTATATCCTGTTGATCCTGAAAGAAGCAGTGATTGGGCTTGCACTTGGATTTGTAGCATCCCTTATTTTGTACACTGTTCAGGTAGCAGGAGCGTTTATTGACTTCCAAATGGGGTTTGCCATTGCCAATGTAGTGGATCCTCAAACAGGAGCCCAGGTTCCGATACTCGGTAACTTTAAGTACATGCTCGCTCTCTTTTTCTTACTCAGTGTGAATGGTCATCACTTACTTATTGATGCGGTCATAAAAAGCTACCAAATGGTACCTATTGATCTCGCCTTTGTTCCAATAGGAAGTGAAAGAGTCGCTCTCTTTATTAGTTCATTGTTTGTTCAGATGTTTGTTGTAGCATTTCAACTTGCTATTCCCATTGTTGGATCATTGTTCTTAGTTGACGTAGCACTTGGATTCTTAGCCCGTACCGTACCACAATTAAATGTATTTGTGGTTGGACTCCCATTAAAAATATTAGTTGGCTTCACCATTATTCTTTTAACCTTTGCCACTTTCTTTCAATTGTTAGGCGGATTGTTTAGGGATATGGTTGATGCGATGGGGCAATTGCTGAAGCTACTTGGAGGTTAATCATGTCAACAAGATTTCCGATGAACCTGCAGTTCTTTGCTCAAGAGAAGACGGAGAAAGCGACTCCGAAGAAGAGGCAAGACCAGAGGAAAAAGGGGCAGGTAGCAAAAAGCCAGGAAGTGGCAACCTCGCTTATTATGTTAACAGTTTTTATTGCTCTCTTTTTTGTAGGGGGCTGGATATTTAACATACTCCTCTCCATTTTTAAAAGAGCCTTGATTGAATATTCAAGCTGGGAGCTGTCGGTTCCCAATGTTCATACAATGTTTGTTGATTTTACCTTAGAGGCAGCCAAGGCAGTACTGCCGATCATGACAGTAGCCTTAGTTGCTGGAGTATTTAGTAATTATATTCAAGTGGGGTTTCTTTTTACGACGGATCCATTGAAGATGAAGCTTGAGCGTTTAAATCCCATTCAAGGGTTTAAACGAATTTATTCTCTTCGAGCGATTGTGGAATTTCTGAAGTCTATGTTTAAGATATCGTTTATTTCGACCGTAGTTTTTACTCTTTTATTCTTGAAAAAAGAGGAAATTTTTCTTTTATCACAAAAGAGCATAGGACACGCCTTATCTCTCATTGGTACTTTAACTTTTCAGATCGGTCTTACTGTTGCGATTATCTTATTGTTCTTAGCAGTCCTAGATTATCTTTATCAAAAATATGATTTTGAAAAAAATATTCGAATGTCAAAGCAAGACATTAAGGATGAACATAAGAAAGCAGAAGGGGACCCCCTTATTAAAGCAAAAATACGAGAACGTCAGCGGCAAATGGCGATGAGGCGTATGATGCAAGAGGTACCAAAAGCCGATGTAGTCATCACGAACCCTACTCACTTTGCGGTTGCTCTCAAATATGATGGAGACACGATGGAGGCTCCTCGAGTTATTGCCAAGGGGATGGATCAGGTCGCTCTCAAAATCAAAGAGATTGCGAAGCAAAATCATATCATCACAATGGAAAATAAACCATTGGCTCGTGCACTCTATCATCAAGTTGACATTGGGGGTGCCGTACCTGAAGAGTTATTTAAAGCCGTTGCAGAAGTTCTTGCTTACGTGTATCGCATTAAAGGAAAAGTATAGAAGGGGAGGTTAGAGAATGGCAGTAAGAGATTATAGTGTTCTAATATCCGTTATTTTGATTGTCGTTATGATGGTCATTCCTCTACCGCCTTTATTATTAGATTTTCTGATCATTATCAACATATCACTAGCCTTAACCGTTATCTTAGTGGCGATGAATACGAAGGAAGCCTTGCAGTTCTCTATCTTTCCAACCTTGTTGCTTTTAACCACTCTCTTTCGTTTAGGATTAAATGTATCAACAACGAGATCGATTTTAACCAATCGTGAAGCTGGAAAAGTAATTGAAACATTTGGAACATTTGTTGTTGGTGGAAGTGCCATCATTGGTTTTATGGTATTCCTAATCTTGGTCATTATTCAATTCATCGTCATCACCAAAGGATCGGAGCGAGTAGCGGAAGTTGGGGCTCGTTTCACCTTAGATGCGATGCCTGGTAAGCAGATGAGTATTGATGCTGATCTTAACGCAGGTATGATTACCGATAAAGAAGCGAAGGAAAGACGTTTGAAAATTGAGCGCGAAGCTGATTTTTACGGTGCGATGGACGGAGCAAGTAAATTCGTTAAAGGAGATGCCATTGCCGGTATTATTATCACGATTATTAATATCATAGGTGGTTTAATTATCGGGGTCATTGTTCATAGTATGGCTTTTGGTGATGCAGCTGCAACCTTTACGATTCTATCCATTGGTGATGGTCTTGTCAGCCAAATCCCTGCGCTATTAATTTCTACAGCTACAGGTATCATCGTGACGAGAGCGGCTTCTGATGGGAATCTTGGAACTGATTTAACAAGACAATTATTTGCGTATCCTAAATTACTATATGTAGTTGGAGGGACGATTGCGGCGCTTGGTGTCTTTACTCCCATTGGTCCTGTTCTAACTTTTCCTGTGGCAGCTTTCATCATTTTCGGAGGGTTTCAGATGCAAAAGAACCTGGACCAAAATATGGAAGATATGGAGTCGGAGGAAGAGAAGCAAGAGCTAGAAGAAGTCCGAAGTCCAGAAAGTGTTGTCAATCTATTACAAGTTGATCCGATTGAGTTCGAATTTGGTTATGGATTAATTCCTTTAGCAGATACTAACCAAGGAGGAGACTTGTTAGACCGTGTGATTATGATTCGTCGTCAATGCGCCCTAGAATTAGGGATTATTGTTCCGGTCATTCGAATACGAGATAACATCCAATTAAAACCGAATGAGTATGTTATAAAAATCAAAGGAAATCGAATTGCTTCTGGGGAACTGCTACTTGATCATTTTCTAGCGATGAGTCCTGGAATTGAAGATGATTCAATTGAAGGAATCGAAACCACAGAACCAGCATTCGGACTACCCGCTCTGTGGGTTAATGAGGATATGAAAGATGTAGCTGAGATGTCTGGATACACAGTGGTTGATCCTCCTTCCGTTGTATCTACTCATTTAACAGAGCTTATTCGAAAGCATGCTCACGAGTTGTTAGGACGTCAAGAAGTGAAATCACTTGTGGATAATGTCAGAGAATCTTCGCCTGCTGTCGTAGAGGAACTGATCCCAAGTATGATGAGTATTGGAGAAGTCCAGAAGGTGCTTATGAAGCTGCTTAAAGAAAAAGTATCCATTCGAAATTTAGGCTTAATTCTTGAAACAATAGCAGATCATGCTTCATTTACTAAAGATCCCGATGTATTGACAGAATATGTGAGACAAGCTTTAGCTCGACAAATTACGTTACAGTTTAGCAGTCAAGGAGATACTCTCAAGGTCATTACAGCGGGTGCTAGCCTTGAGAAAAGAATTGCGGATGCGATCACTCAGACAGAACAAGGGAACTTTCTATCCTTGGATCCAGATACCTCACAAAAAGTATATCAAGAGGTTGTTCAGCAGATGACAAAAGTCCAGCAGATGGGTGTTCAGCCTATCCTGTTAACATCACCTGCCATACGAATGTATGTACGACAATTCCTAGAGAGGTATATCCCTGATCTCCCTGTACTATCCTACAATGAACTGGAAACAGACATTGAAATACAGAGTGTAGGGGTGGTGAATATTTCATGAGAATAAAGAAATATATTGTGAATTCTATCCCGGATGCTTTACAAATGATTCGTAAAGATCTTGGCAATGATGCCATTATCCTCAATACCAAAAAGATCAAGACGGGTGGCTTTCTTGGGCTTTTCACTAAACAACAAATCGAAGTTATTGCAGCGATAGATCAAGAAAAAAAATCTCAGAATAACGTAAAAGCTTCACCTATTACAGTGAAACAAGAAATCCCTCCCGTAACAGAAGTGGCAGATCCAATTATGAATGAACAGTGGGAAGAACGACAGGGCATAGAACCTAGTTTGTCCCCTGTTCAACCCAAAAAGATACCTTCGCACTCGGCTGTCCAGAGTGATGAAATATTAGACGAAATTAAAAACATGAAAAAAGTCATGCAGCAAATGCTTGGAGAGAATAGGAATGCTCTTCCCGAACCCATACAGTATTTAGATCAGATCTTGATGGATCAACAGGTATCAAATCATATTCGCTCTGAAATTATCACTCGCTTAATGCTGAAGATTAATCAGTCACAGGTCGACCATAAACAAATTATTCAAATGGCGAAAGAAGAGCTGCAAATATACCTAAATGGTATACAGCCAGAAACTGATGAGAAATTTGCTAAAATCGTGTGCTTCATTGGCCCTACTGGTGTGGGGAAAACAACAACGATAGCCAAACTTGCGGCAGATTTGCTAATCAAACACAAAAAGAAAGTAGGCTTTATTACTACGGATACGTATAGAATTGCTGCAGTAGAACAATTAAAGACTTACGCCAATATTCTCAATATGCCGATCGAAGTTGTTTTTTCACCAGAAGAATTAGAAGGTGCAGTAGAAAACTTAGCTGAGTGTGACATGATTCTAATGGATACGGCTGGACGAAATTATTTGCAGTTAATGTATGTAGAAGAATTGGAGCAAATGCTTCCGAAAAATGAAGAGATTCAGATTAATTTGGTTCTAAGTCTAACTTCAAAAACAGAAGACATGGATCAGATTGTTAAGAACTTTGACATCTTACCCATTGACCGTTTGATCTTGACTAAATTAGACGAAACAAGTTCTTATGGGATGATCCTGAACCTAATCGAAAAACATTCATTTCCTTTGACCTATATTACGAATGGACAAAATGTTCCCGATGATATCTTAGTGGCAAGTCCCCACCTCATTACTGATTTAATACTGGGAGAAGATAACCATGAGAGACCAAGCTGAAAAATTAAGAGAGCAAATTAACCGTAGTCAAGGGAACAGCGTGAATAAACAAACACGAATCATTACTGTCACAAGTGGTAAAGGCGGAGTTGGTAAGTCCAATTTTTCTTTGAATTTTGCTTTAAGTCTTCTTCAGCAGAACAAAAAGGTACTCATTTTTGATGTGGATTTAGGATTAGCTAATATTGATGTATTAATGGGGGTTTCTCCTAGACATAATATCCTACAAATGATTGATAAGGATCTTTCTATTTGGGACATTGTAGAGGAAGGGCCTATGGGTCTCCAATTTATTGCAGGAGGTTCTGGATTTAACCATCTCTTTCAGTTAGATGAGAGAAAATTAACAAAGTTTTTTGATGAATTAAGCTCTATTCATGGACAAGTTGATTACGTCATCTTGGATACTGGGGCAGGGCTTTCAAATGAAAACCTACGTTTCATCTTAGCATCCGATGATGTCATCGTTGTGACAACACCAGAGCCTACATCCATTACTGATGCTTATGCAGTATTGAAAATGATCCATTCTAAGGACCCTCAAACAGATATTAAACTTGTAGTCAATCGATGTGTTTCAGATAAAGAAGGACTACAGACAGCTAGAAAGCTTCAGTTGGTGGCTAAGCAGTTTTTAGGGAAAGAAGTTCAAGTATTAGGATACATTCCCGACGATCAAAATGTCACCAAGGCTGTCAAAAAACAAAATCCTTTTATTCTTGAATTTCCTTCTACAACAGCAGCCAATGCTATGAATAAGATCGTACAAACCTTCTTGAACATACCAACTATTACCACTGGAGGAATTAAAGGATTTCTCAAAAAAATGTTTAATAAAATAGGGTAATATAGTGTGAAGTTCATACTAAGAAAGGAGGATTTTCATTGGCTAAAATTAGGGTGTTAGTAGTAGATGATTCAGCCTTTATGCGCAAAGTAATTAAAGACCTATTAGAAACAGATCCTAATTTAGAGGTAATTGGTACAGCAAGGAATGGACAGGATGCGCTTGAAAAAGTTCCTCAATTAAAGCCAGACGTAGTCACGTTAGATGTTGAAATGCCTGTCTTAGATGGATTGGATACACTTAAAGAACTAGTTGGAAAATATAATCTTCCCGTAATCATGCTCAGTAGTACGACGAAAATAGGAGCAGAAAATACAGTGATTGCCTTGGAGCGAGGAGCATTTGATTTTATTTCTAAACCCTCGGGCTCAATCTCACTTGATTTACATAAAGTGAGTGAGGAATTAATCACCAAGGTGCACTTAGCGGCAAAGCATGGGATAAAAAAGCCTCTATCTCGTCTTCATAAAACAGTTCTCAATCAAGAAAAAAGCGAACCGAAGAAAAAACCAGAATTATTAACTTGGACTCGAGAATCTTCCCTTGAGAAAAAAGCAGTGGGAGCGTTGCCGGATCTCAAATTAAAAAATATTGTCTTAGTTGGGACATCAACAGGAGGTCCTAAAGCGCTACAACAATTTTTGTCTAACCTGCCACGCTTTGACCATACAGCTTTGCTGGTGGTTCAGCATATGCCACCTTCCTTTACTCTTTCTTTAGCAAAGCGCTTAGACCAAATGTCAGCTTATGACGTCGTTGAAGCGAAAGATGGTGACCTAATTAAAGGAGGATGTGTTTATATAGCACCTGGAGGCTTTCAAATGATGGTGCGTGCTCTAAATCATCAAAAATTAGCCATACAGACTACTCAAGACCCACCTAGAGGGGGACATCGTCCTTCTGTCGATGTATTGTTTGAATCAGCAGTATCCATCCCTCACCAGCAACTGTATTCGGTGATTATGACTGGAATGGGGAAGGATGGTACCGAGGGTTTAAGGAAGCTGCAACAAGAAAAGAAGGTTTTTTCAATTGCTGAAGAGGAGTCAAGTTGTGTTGTATATGGGATGCCAAGAGCCGCTATTGAGGCAAAATTGGTCCATGAAATTGCTCCGCTGACTCAAATTCACGTAGTGTTACAGAGATTGCTCAAAGAGTAGGAGGTGTCCCATATTATGGACATGAATCAATACCTAGATATGTTTATTGAAGAAGCTCAGGAACATTTGCAAGCGATTAACCAGCATCTGTTAAATTTTGAAAAGGAACCTACGAATATTGGAATTATCAACGAAATTTTTAGATCTGCCCACACATTAAAAGGGATGTCAGCCACAATGGGTTTTGAAGATTTAGCCTCATTAACTCATGAAATGGAAAACGTGTTAGATCTCCTTAGAAACCACAAAATTGTAGCTAATGTTGATATTATTGATGTCATTTTTAAAAGTGTGGATGCACTAGAGGGAATGGTTCAATCCATTATTGAAACTGGAAACGGAAAAGCAGATGTAACTCATATCGTCAATCAGCTATCTTCAATTGTAAATGGCGACTTCAAAGGCAATTCAACAACAGCATCTACACCAACAAGTTCTACAGAGGCAGAAAACCAGGTGGCAGAACTTGAGGATGTCAATACGAACATGACGATTGATGAATTTGAACTTACAGTCATCAAACAATCGATTGAAAATGGGTTTAATGTCTTAAATATTGCTGTGGCTTTGAGAGATAATTGTGTTTTGCGAGCAGTGCGAGCCTATATGGTTTTCGATTTGCTCGAAAAGAACGGTGAAGTGATTAAATCAAATCCCTCTGTGGAAGATATTGAAGAAGAGAAGTTTGATCTTTCGTTCGAAGTAATGTATGTAACCAAAGAGAGTGCAGAAAATATTCAGCAAATGATTCTCAAAGTATCGGAAATTGAAAAGGCGGAAGTTGTCACGATCAATGTGAATCAGCTCAAGCTAACGAATGGCAGAAATCAGAATGTGACTTCAGAAGAAACAAGTAAGGAACAAGTGCAACCGCCTGTTTCGGCTCCTGAAAAAGCCGAGGCCTCTGTACCTACTCCTGCTCCATTGGCTGAGAGTGATGTGGCGGATGTGAAGAATAGTCAACAAAGCAGGAACCAAAACCGTACAATTCGTGTTAATATTGACCGATTAGATGTATTGATGAATTTATTTAGTGAATTGGTCATCGACCGTGGACGATTAGAACAGATTTCCAAGGAAGTCAAACACCAAGAGCTGGAAGAAACGGTTGAGCACATGAGTCGTATTAGTGTAGATCTGCAAAATATTATCCTCAATATGAGAATGGTACAAATCGAACAAGTATTTAATAGATTCCCTCGAATGATTCGTGGTTTGGCAAAGGATCTGAATAAGAAAGTTGACCTTCAAATTTCCGGGGCAGAAACAGAATTAGATCGTACTGTCATTGACGAGATTGGTGACCCACTTGTTCATTTGCTCAGAAACGCTGTTGACCATGGTTTAGAAACAACGGAAGAGCGTCTTAAAGCAGGAAAGCCTGAGGAAGGGATTATCCAGCTAAAAGCCTATCACAGTGGAAATCATGTGTTTATCGAGATTATTGATGATGGAAAGGGAATTAATCGAGATAACATCCTAAAAAAAGCTTTAGAAAAAAATATTGTTTCTAGAGAAAAAGCAAATGAATTATCGGATCAAGAAGTATTTCAATTATTATTTGCTTCTGGCTTCAGTACAGCGGATGTCATCTCTGATATTTCTGGACGAGGTGTAGGCTTAGATGTAGTAAAGAATAAAATCGAATCACTTGGTGGCTCTGTATCTGTAGACTCAAAATTAGGCGAAGGAACCACTTTCTCTATCCAGCTTCCATTAACCTTATCTATCTTGTCTGCGATGCTCGTTCAATTAGGAGAGGCTAAATATGCGATACCACTCACTTCAATTATTGAAACAGCCGTCTTTAAAAAGGAACAAATCCTATCTGCTCATCGACAAAAGGTCATTGATTTTAGAGGAAAAGTCGTTCCCCTTGTTTTCTTAAAGGATGTGTTTAACGAACCTGTTACAGAAGGAGCAGAAGAATTTATCTCTGTCGTGATCGTACGAAAGGGAGAGAAATTAGCTGGACTTGTAGTGGACTCATTCATTGGTCAACAAGAAATTGTTCTTAAATCTCTAGGGAACTACCTAACTAATGTATTTGCAATCTCTGGTGCAACGATCTTAGGTGATGGACAAGTAGCCTTAATTATTGATTGTAATGCACTTATTAAATAGGAGGGATTTAGATGTTGGATAAAAACAGCAATGTAACGAATGAGATCAAGGTCATTGTTTTTCGCTTAAAGGATGAGGAATATGGAGTAGACGTGAATCAGGTTCGATCCATCGAAAGGATGCAGCACATTACTCGAGTGCCTAGAACTCCTGAATTTGTGAAGGGTGTCATCAATTTAAGAGGTGTGGTTACGCCAATTATTAACCTACGAAGCCGCTTTGATTTAGCAGAAGAGGGCTACACGGACAATACACGTATTATTATCGTTGCTGTAGGTGAAATGGAGGTTGGACTGATTGTTGATGCCGCTAATGATGTGATCGATGTACCTCAAGACATTATTGAACCGCCACCTGAAGTGGTTGGAGGTATTGAGTCAAACTATCTTCGTGGGGTAGCTAAGCTGGAAAATCGTCTTCTGATTTTATTAAACCTAGATAAGGTTTTAACACCAGAAGAATTAAAACAAATGAAAAAAATTGAGGAAGTATAATGAAGTCCTGGGAGCAGTTTAAAGAACTGCAACTAGACGTTTTAAAAGAAATAGGAAATATCGGTGCAGGGAATGCGGCTACTGCTTTATCCCAGCTTTTGCAGAAAACGATTGATATGAAGGTTCCTAATGTAAAGATTCTCTCATTTGATGACATCACTGATTATGTGGGCGGAGCAGAGCAAGTTGTTGTGACTGTTTTCTTGAAAATTGAAGGCGAAATCTCAGGGAATATGTTTTTTATCCTGCAAGAAGGTGCAGCCAAACGACTGCTTAGTTCCCTTATAGGAGACACTGGGGAAGAGGGCTTAACAGAAATTGAATTTTCAGCTGCAAGAAATCGGTAATATCTTAACGGGATCTTACTTATCTGCCTTAGCAGATCTAACTAAATTGAACATTCAACCTCTGTTCCTGCTGTAGCCATTGACATGGCAGCTGCCATCTTAAGTTATGGTTTGATTGAATTAGGCCGCGTCGGTGATTATGCTTTGGTTATTGATAACACCTTTTTAGATGTTGGTGAATCGGAAGCGGATCAAAACATTAATGGCCAATTCTTCTTACTTCCTGATCCTGAGTCCTTCTCGAAATTGTTTAGTGCTTTAGGAGTTCCTTTTCATGAGTAACATTATTAAAGTAGGTATGGCAGACTTAAATGTGGCTCTTGCGCCCGATCGTCTTCGCACCTCTGGTCTTGGCTCTTGTGTAGGACTGACATTATTTGATCCTACCAGTAAAGTGGCGGGTTTAGCCCATGTCATGCTTCCTTCATCAGAACTTTCAAAGCAGGGAGAATTGAATGAAGCCAAATATGCTGACACAGCGATTCCTCTGCTAATACAAAAGATGAAAGAACTAGGAGCCAACACTCGTAAGCTACAATCGAAGATGGCGGGTGGAGCTCAAATGTTTGTTTTTCAATCAACAAATGACTCAATGAGAATTGGACCCAGGAATGTTGAGGCTTGTAAGGAAATGCTTCAGAAGTTCAATATCCCCCTACTGGCGGAAGATACAGGTGGAAATTGCGGGCGTACCATTGAATTTATTACAGAATCAGGTCTATTGAATATTCGTACTGTGAATCAAGGAGTAAAGGAAGTTTAATCTAATGCCACTTTCTATTTTGATGAATATCATCATTAGTTTTCTAATTTTTATCTTGACCTTCACAATATCTTTTCAAACTAATCTCTTTTTGGACGCAGTGTTCAGAGCTTTTGTTGTATTTATAGTGTCATTTATTTCTATTTTTCTTTGCACTTATGTAATAAAAGAGATCGCTCATAAAAACAGTTCTAGTTCTACTATAGAAGATATCCCTGAAATTAAAAATGAAGATACAAGTGACTTTACACTAAATCAAGAAGCGAGCAAGGGTGGCATAATTGACTTCCAGACACCGGATGATCAACTAGAGTTCAAACCCTTTCAACCTAGAAAATTAGAAGAGCGAGACGAATAGGTGGTGAGACAGTTTGACTGGTAAAAAATGGAGTAGTGAAGAAATCGAGATTTGGAATAAGTGGAGAGAACATAGGAATCAAGAGGCAGGGAATTTTATCGTAGCCAAATATCTCCCTCTTGTGGATTATGTCGTCCACCGTTTGTCTATTAGTTTACCTCATACTGTGCAAAAAGATGATTTAAAGAGCTTTGGTTTTAATGGGTTGTTAGATGCCATTGATAAATTTGATTTTAGCCGCGGGCTTCAATTTGAAACCTATGCAAGCTGGAGGATCAAAGGGGCTATTATTGATGGTTTAAGACAAAATGATTGGATTCCTCGATCTGTTCGTGATAAGGCAAGAAAAATTGAGGAAGCGTACACATTATTAGAGCAGGAGAACCTACGCTCGGTTTCTGATCATGAGGTGAGTCAATTTTTAGGGATTAGTGAAGAAGAAGTAAACAAAGTGATCGTAGAGGCTTCATTGTCTAGTATTACCTCGATTGATGAGCCGATTTATGATGATGAAGAACACCAGATAGGGCGTTACAACATGATCAAAAACATGAATGCTGAGTCGCCTGAAGGAGTTTTGCATCAACAATTTATTAAAGATATCTTGAAGCTATCCATTGAACGTTTACCTGAAAAAGAAAAAATTGTTGTATCCTTGTTTTACTTTGAAGAAATGAATCTGACTGAAATAGCGGAGATTATGGGTTTATCTACCTCTAGAATTTCACAACTCCATTCAAAAGCAATGTTACGATTAAAGGCAGCTATGACAAATGAAAAGGAGCATGTTCGTCAGATTTAAGACCCATATCAGACTGGAGGGGTTGAAATGGACGATCAAAAGAAAAAAAGTAACCAGGATTATGAGCAGTATGTCGAGGTGCAAATCGCCGAGAATCTTCTTACAGCTTCCGTTCGTTGTACAGCCATAGAAGAAGTGAATCCTGCTTATAAGGATGTTATCTCCTTATTGGAAAAAAAGGAGTCACATATGGAATCCTTGAAGAGGCTGTGCACTCTTTTGTAGCAGAGCCTTCCCTATACAAGGAAAAAGAGCTTCTTGTCGCTCAAGGCACTCCAGCTATTCATGGAGAAGATGCCTTTCTAGAGATGATCTATCAGCAACAAGAATCTAAAACACCTAAGGAAAGCGATGATGGTAAAGTTGATTTTATCAGATTACGAATATTTCTAATGTAGAGAAAGGTCAGCTTATTGCCAAAAAAATGCCTGCCACGGAAGGAACACCTGGCACTACTGTGACAAACATGGAACTTAAAGCGATTTCTGGAAAGGATATCAGAGTGAAAGTGGGTAAAAATGTGGTATTAGAGCCCACGACACAGGCATTGTATGCTGTTATTTCTGGACAAGTTTCTATTACCTCAGATGAAAAGATAAATGTTTTTCCTATATTCGAAGTGAACGGAGATTTAGATTTTGAGATAGGAAATATTGACTTTGTAGGCAATGTCGTCATACGAGGGAATGTTCCTACTGGTTTTAAGATCAAGGCAAAAGGTGATGTTCGAATTACAGGAAGTGTAGAAGGGGCTGAAATTGATGCAGAAGGCTCCATTACAATACAATCGGGTATCACAGCTCAACATAAGGGCGAAGTGAAGGCGGGGCGAGATCTAAAGACCAACTTTATTAGCAATGGGAATGTAAGTGCGGATGGAGACGTGATTGTCGCTCAGTCGATTATGCATTCTAATGTGATTGCCGGTGGCTCCATTACTTGCATGGGTGCCAAGGGACTAATTGTTGGCGGTTCCATTCAAGCGGGAAAAAGTGTCAAATGCCGTACAATAGGCAATATGATGGCTACTCCAACTCGTATAGAAGTAGGAGCGAATCCTAAATTAATGAATCGTATTCGAGAGATTCAACAAATTCTGAGAGATCATAGTGTAACTCTTGAAAAAACAGAGCAGGCTCTAAAGGTGCTAGAGCAGCTTCAAACCAAATTAGGTCAATTACCAACGGATAAGAAGGAATTGAAGCTGAAATTAATGAATACCAAACTCAAATTAGATCAAGATAAAGACCTTTTGCGAGAGGAATTAAATACTTTACAAAAAGAGGCTGATTCTGACGGACTTTCTTCCATTGAGGTTTCAAGTCATGTCTATCAAGGATCAAAACTCGTTTTTGGGAAATATATAAAGTATATCAAAGACAACGAACAAAGAATGAAATATTACTTAGATCAATCAGAGATTGTTGCAACGCCTCTCATGTAGGCTCTGTTATAGAGTGAAGGAGGGTTCGGGTAATGAGTTTAAAAGCGATTGAAATGCAGGTTGCCTTACCTCGAACACAGGATGCTGGTAGAGTTCAGGAGCAATTTAATCAGCGAAACGTAGTTGAACAGCACCAAATTCAACAAGAACAAAAACAAAAGGCAGAATTAGAACGAAAAAAGAGTACAAAAATGGAAGGGTCCATTAGTCGGATGATTCAGGATGAGGAAGCTTCTTCTCAGTCTAGAGACCAATCTTCAAAAAAACGAAAAGAAAAAAAGAAAGAAGAGGTTTCCCCGCATCCGTACAAAGGAAAGCATATTGATATCTCGTTATAAAGCAGTTTGTGCCATTATTTACTATTGTATTTCTTTCATATGAGGTGAATCTATTGCTTTACACATTAATTATTAGCTTTCTTCTCCATCTGGTTACTTTACTTGCTATTTTTATTTTGTACCAAAGACGTGGCTTAGAAAGGTTAAACCTTCCATCTATGAAGGATGATGTAGAAACCATTCATGAAAGTATACAGGCTTTTGTTGAGGAACTTGAAAAAGAAAATGAAGCCCTGTATGAGAAGCTGGTCCAACATATGAAAATGAAGGAACAACAATGGGAAGAGCGAATAAGAGAGATCGAACAGCGGCTTTCTGATACTCAGGAACAATTATCTCAAGAACGAGAGAAGAGAGAGGCTGAAACACATATGAATCCTTCTGCTACTTCTACGATGAATGCAGAGGAGTTCACATTCCCTTTAGCAGATTCACCTCCTAGTGAAACGGATTCATCTCCGATTCCAGCACCTGAAATTTCTGTTATGGAACCTGAGAAGTTAGAACAAGAGTCTGTAGAACCTGAAGCATCTACGGGTCACTACCAAAAGGCCTTAGAGCTATATCGACAAGGGTTTTCTCCTGAACAGATTTCTAAAGTATTGAAAATAGGGAAAGGTGAAACCATCCTACTTATTAATATGATTAAGAAAAAAAGCCAGCATCATGTTGAATAATAAACCATGTGAATGATTTCTTCATTTGCATGGTTTATTTTTCACTTGAGGTAGTTGTTGCTTATTTACTAAAGATATGGTATATTATCACTTGGTGTTAAATCACACACGTTAGCTAAGATCAGGTAGGGTGCTTACGTTTTTTACGTAAGTCTACTTGGAGAAGCGGCTAGCGGAGGTATAAAACCTAAGGAGGAATTTATTCATGGCAGTAATTTCTATGAAACAACTTTTAGAAGCAGGGGTACATTTCGGTCATCAGACACGTCGTTGGAACCCTAAGATGGACCGTTACATCTTTACAGAAAGAAACGGGATCTACATTATCGATCTACAGAAGACGGTAAAGAAAGTAGAAGAAGCCTACAATTTCGTTAAAGAGCTTGCTTCTAATGGTGGAACAATGCTTTTTGTAGGTACGAAGAAACAAGCTCAAGATTCTGTAAAAGAAGAAGCTGAGCGCAGTGGAATGTACTATATTAACTCTCGCTGGTTAGGTGGAACATTAACCAACTTCCAAACGATTCAAAAAAGAATTGATCGTCTTAAGCAATTAGAGGCTATGGAGACGGATGGTACTTTTGAGGTTCTTCCTAAGAAAGAAGTAATCCTTCTTCGTAAAGAAAAAGATCGTTTAGAAAAATTCCTAGGCGGAATTAAAAATATGCAAGATTTACCAAGTGCATTATTTGTAGTAGACCCTCGCAAAGAGCGTATTGCGATTGCTGAAGCACGCAAGCTTGGTATTCCTATTGTATCGATCGTTGATACAAACTGTGATCCAGATGAAGTGGACTATGTGATTCCTGGAAATGACGATGCGATTCGTGCAGTTAAATTGTTAACTGCTAAAATTGCGGATGCGATTATTGAAGGAAATCAAGGCGAACAAACAACTGCGTAAATCCTGTAGGGTGGTCTAAGAGGAGATTGCTCTTAGACCACTTTTTCCTAAATAATGATACGTTCTTCGTGAATACTGATTTATTCAGGTAACTAAGGTACATAATGTATAATATATATATTGCTAAGGAGGATATTTAAAATGGCAATTTCAGCTAGTATGGTAAAAGAGCTTCGTGAAAAAACAGGCGCTGGGATGATGGACTGTAAAAAAGCACTTACGGAAACAAATGGTGATATGGATAAAGCAATCGAATTCTTACGCGAAAAAGGTCTTTCTTCCGCAGCGAAAAAAGCAGATCGAATTGCTGCTGAGGGTCTAACCGCTGTATCTGTAGAAGGAAATCGTGCGGTACTACTTGAAGTGAACTGTGAAACTGACTTCGTAGCTAAGAATGCAGATTTCCAAAGCTTTATCAACGATTTAGCTAGTCAAGTGTTAGCTCAAAACCCTTCAAGTGTTGATGAATTGCTTGAACAAAAAATGGGCGAAGGCACTGTTAAAGAAAGATTAAGTGGCTTAATTGCTAAGATCGGTGAAAATATGAATGTGCGTCGTTTTCAAGTTGTTGAAAAGACAGATGCTGATTCATTTGGAGCTTATGTTCACATGGGCGGAAGAATTAGTGTATTAACAGTACTTGTAAACAGCACAAATGAAAATGTTGCGAAAGATATTGCAATGCATATTGCAGCGATTAATCCAAGATTCTTATCAAAAGACCAAGTGTCTGCTGAAGTAGTTGCTCAAGAAAAAGAAATCTTGACACAACAGGCATTAAATGAAGGAAAGCCTGCGAACATCGTTGAGAAAATGGTTGAAGGTCGTTTAGGAAAATTCTATCAAGAAACAGTGTTGCTTGAGCAAGCTTTCGTAAAAGACCCTGACATTACAGTAGGCAAACTAGTTCAAAAAGAAGGAAACAATGCTTCTGTGAGAGAATTTTTCCGTTTTGAGCTAGGTGAAGGAATTGAAAAGCGTCAAGATAACTTTGCTGAGGAAGTAATGGCTCAAGTAAAGAAATAATAGATACGTTTGCTCGATTAAAAATAGGGAACACGGGGTGTTCCCTATTTTTCAAGAGTTTTTGAACAAATGTAGAATAATAAGCACAACGATAGTGCTTCCTAGAGTCCTTTTGCAGGAGAAAAGTAGAGGATGTAGAATAATTTAGTATAGGATTGGAGGATGCTTTATGGCTCATAAAAAATACACTAGAGTCGTTTTAAAGCTTAGTGGAGAAGCCTTAGCGGGAGAAATCGGATATGGAATTGATCCAACGGTCATCCAATCGATTGCTCGACAAATAAAAGAAGTAGTAGAACTTGATGTAGAAGTGGCTGTCGTCGTAGGAGGCGGTAACATTTGGAGAGGGATGGCTGGCAGTGCGAAAGGCATGGATCGTGCCACAGCAGATTATATGGGAATGCTTGCTACAGTCATGAATTCTCTAGCCTTGCAAGATTCTCTAGAAGCTGAAGGTGTTCCAACTCGAGTTCAGGCCTCCATTGAAATGCGTCAGGTGGCTGAGCCATACATAAGACGTCGAGCGATACGCCATCTAGAGAAAAAACGTGTTGTGATTTTTGCAGCAGGTACAGGAAATCCATACTTTTCAACTGATACAACAGCTGCTCTGCGTGCTGCTGAAATTGAAGCTGAAGTGATTCTAATGGCGAAAAACAAGGTTGATGGAGTCTATTCTTCAGACCCTAAACTAGATGATAATGCAGTCAAATATGATGAAGTAACCTTCCTTGAAGTGATCCAAAAGGGATTGGGAGTCATGGACTCAACAGCATCCTCTCTATGTATGGATAATGATATTCCGTTAGTTGTCTTCTCTATCACTGAAGAAGGGAATATTAAACGAGCCATTCTTGGAGAAGAAATAGGAACGATTGTTAGGGGGAATAAATAATGCCTAATCAAGTGAAAGCTGATGCCAATGAAAGAATGGACAAAGCGATTTCTCAGTTAAAGAGAGAATTAGCTACACTACGCGCAGGACGTGCCAATCCGTCTTTGTTAGATAAAGTTCAAGTTGAATACTACGGTGCTATGACACCAGTAAACCAGCTTGCTAATATTAGTACTCCTGAACCTAGACTACTCGTTATTCAACCATGGGATAAAACTTCTCTGGCAGCCATTGAAAAAGCGATCATGAAATCGGAATTAGGGTTAAACCCTAGTAATGATGGATCTATCATTCGCCTTGCTATTCCTGCCCTTACAGAAGAAAGACGTGTTGAATTAGTAAAGATGGTCAAGAAGTATGGGGAAGAATGTAAGGTGGCGATTCGTAACATTCGTCGTGATGCGAATGATGCGATCAAAAAGATCGAAAAAGAAGGAACGATTTCTGAAGATGAATCACGCCGCCACCAGGAAACCATTCAAAAAACAACAGATGAGCATATTGTTTCAGTAGATCAGATCGTAGTAGAGAAAGAAAAAGAAATAATGGAAGTATAAGCTTTTGGTGAGTTCAATCACCCTCCAAGTAGAGGGTGATTTTGTTCATCAGTTCTTATGGGGGAAAAGCCATGTTACAAAAAATAAGCCATTGGATGAAAAAAGAGGAGCAAACCACAGAGATATCTTTGGAGAATATTCCGAAACATGTAGCAATCATCATGGATGGTAATGGACGCTGGGCAAAAAAGCGAAGTTTACCACGTATAGCAGGTCATAGTGCAGGGATGAAGGCGGTTAAAGAGGTGACTCGTGTCGCAGATGATTTAGGTGTGAAGATACTGACTCTTTATGCTTTTTCAACAGAGAACTGGAAGCGACCGAAAGAAGAGGTAGAGTTTTTGATGAAGCTTCCTCAAGAATATTTAAAAACAGAGCTTGAAGAACTTGTCGAAAAGAATGTTCAGGTTCGCTTGCTAGGATCGGAAGAGGGTCTTCCTGAACATACGTTGAATGCCTTGAAGGAAGCAAGAGAAAGAACAAAAGATAATACAGGCCTCATTTTAAATTTTGCCTTAAACTATGGGAGTCGTGCGGAGATTGCTCAGATGGTTCAAGGAATTTCTCGCGATGTTTTGTCAGGGAACATATCCGTTGATCAAATAGATGAAAAATTGATTGATCAGTATTTACTTACAAAAGGATTAGAAGATCCAGACCTTTTAATAAGAACAAAAGAGATTCGTTTGAGTAACTTTATGTTATGGCAAATTGCTTACTCTGAACTATGGTTTACAGATGTGTACTGGCCAGATTTTTCTCGAGAGCATTTTATTGAAGCGATCTTAGAGTATCAACGCAGAGTACGTAGATACGGTTCTGTATAACCCCTAAGGAGGGTTTCAGCTATGAAGGAAAGAATTTTAACTGGCTTTATTGGGGGAGCAGCCTTTCTTATCTTCTTGTATCTAGGAGGTAAGTTGTTTGCATCCCTTATTTCTTTATTAACTGTTATTGCCTATATCGAGTTAATGAAAATGGCAAAAATTAGATTGTGGAGCTTTCCCAGTTTACTTGGTATAGTAGGTGTAATAACGCCGATATTGAGTACTTTTCTCTTTTTAGGAGATTACTCATTTTTACAAGGGTTTGAACGTATACTGATTAGTGTGGCGTTTCTATTACTGATCTATATTGTCATTTCCAAGAATCAGTTTACTTTTGAACAAGCTGGGATTTGTCTACTGGGGATTATCTATATCGGAGTAGGCTTTTATGCTTTAATTGATACACGAATTTCCTCAGGCTTAGCTTACTTTGTTTTTATTCTTATTTTGATTTGGACAACAGATTCAGGAGCCTACTTTACAGGCAGATATATAGGTAAGAATCGTTTGTGGCCCTCAATTAGCCCTAATAAAACCATTGAAGGAGCTCTAGGAGGAGTAGGCTTTGCGATCCTTGTAGGTCTTTTGTTTCAACTATTCACTTCCTTTTTTAATGGATACATGACAGTCATTTGGATGTCCTTGCTGATTTCATTAGTGGGTCAGTTAGGGGATCTTGTAGAGTCTGCCATTAAACGATATTATGAGGTGAAAGATTCAGGTTCATTGCTTCCAGGGCATGGGGGAATATTGGATCGCTTCGATAGCTTACTTTTTGTTTTTCTTATATTATATCTTTTGCAAATGCACTAAGGGACAGGAGTTTATGATATGAAACAAATTGCCATTTTAGGCTCAACTGGTTCAGTTGGGACTCAGGCTTTAGATGTGATTCGTTCACATCCAGAACAATTTGAACTGGTAGCGATGGCCGTAGGATCAAATTTGGACAGAGCGATTGAGCAGGTCAATACATATAAACCTAAGCTAGTCTCTATAGCTACAAAGGAGCTTGCTGAACGTTTAAAAGAATCGATCTCGAAAGATATCAAAGTGACATATGGTGAAGAAGGTTTAACTGAAGTAGCCACCTTCCCAAGCTCGGATATTCTTTTAACGGCTGTTGTTGGGAGTGTGGGATTGATTCCTACCATGGCGGCGATTCAAGCCGGAAAAAGAATCGCTCTTGCCAATAAAGAAACATTAGTGTCAGCAGGACATTTGGTCATGGAAATGGCAGCAAAGCATCAGGTTGAAATATTACCTGTCGATAGTGAGCATTCTGCTATCTATCAATGCTTGCAAGGAGAAAAGCTCAGTCAGGTAGATGAGATTATATTAACCGCCTCTGGTGGCAGTTTTCGCAACAAGAGTAGAGCAGAATTAAAAGATGTGACTCTTCAGGAAGCGCTGAATCATCCAAACTGGTCTA